>NZ_LZHQ01000018.1 GCF_001690655.1 Gilliamella sp. Occ3-1 | reverse complement strand
TTTGATATCCGAAGTTTCCATTCCGCCGTATTTTTCCCGCCATTTATAGAAAGTTGAATTACCCATGCCATATTTACGACAGAGTTCTTTAACCGGAATACCCGCTTCAGCTTCTTTTAAAATAGCGACGATTTGATGTTCAGTCATTTTTTTCATGTTTAAATCCTCTTTACTTTTATCATAGAGAATTTTCTACTTTTTTGCTGTATTATTTTAGGGGAGAGTTACAGTTTGTTTACGCAATTGTTTAAATTCTAGATATACTATGAGCAATTCCTGCCAAGATATTTTTTCTTTTTTTATTTCCATAAATACTCCTGATTCTCATTTTCTCACTAATTGTTTTTGTAAATATTAACATCATGAATTAATGTTAGATGTGGATTATCATGCAAATTATTCTCAATAGCAAATAATGGTTTGTTATCAATTAAATAACCTTTGATAAAAGTATGGCTTTTTCTTTTCCCAGAAATTAGGCACTTCCAGATATTAAATCCTTCATCACTGAATTTTGTATGAATTTTCAACTCTTGAAATTCACGTTGATATTGTTTCCAGTTACTATCATCATCATTACCATGTATATATAAACTATATTTTTTAAAAATTTTAGGAGTTATCATGAATATTTTACCATCAACAGTATGAATGCATGCATTTTGGTTATTAACAGGTAATTTTTTATCAATAATTTGACGTCTAACCCATTTAAAAAATGGTTTATTATAGATATCATCATTATCTATTGTGTTAGAAATACACTCATTTGAAATAGAAATATCATTATTTTTTGAATTATTTACTTTTATCTGACTGTCTTTTTTGGAATTGTCGCAATCATCATGATTATCAACCATATCTGTTTCAAATATCTCAGTATTTGTTTGTTCATTAGAAAATAGGTTCAATATTGTATCTTGCATTTTAGAAGCTTTGTCATCTACAGACTCAGATGCAATGTTTAATTTAGACTCATCTTTAACCTGCTTCGTTGAAATATTATCAGGTATGGAGTTAAGATCATCTGCTTCTAACAGTGGAGTGATTGAACCCTTGAATGGTTCTGGAGCATTAGTAATATTATGAAAAGCCACATTGGCAGGTATACGGATAAGTGTTAGTCTTTCAGCAATCCAACCCTCGTCAGATTCAATTTTACACGGCCAAATAGTTTTATCTTCATTTGCTATTGCTATCTCGTGCTCTTTTAGTATATTAAATATTTTTGCATTATCGGTCGGTATATCAGTTATACCATTTTGCAACAAATTAGCTTTCATTTTATCTGTGAATGATTTACTGATAACCCAAACATCTTTACCATCAAACCAGCCGTCGCAGGCTTTTGGACCATTCAAAATTAATTCAGATTCAATTAAATACCTTATCGAAACTATCATTTTACTCATTAATGATACTGGTTTGCTCAGTATTTTCGTTGGATCTCCACCTAGGTTATTCGATACAGAAAACATATCTGCTTTTTGTATAATTTCGGATAATACGCCAGCTTTTTCAGTGTGACCAGAACATAAACTTAAAAACGATTTAAATAATTCTGGGAATTGAGATAACCAAGTGATACTCTCATCTGGTAAAATTCGTTTAATCATCAATGCTCCAGCACTCGGATGAAGAGAATAATCCCTATCTTTTTTATAATTAAACCGATACGGTAAATCTAAATTACTTTTCCACGGATACCAGATTTTGCCATCGTTCATTTCAACATGCACATCTACAACAACTTTTCCTATATCATGTAATAAAGCTCCATATACAACAGCTGCGCTCCATGCTTGTGCTTGTCTTGGAATATCTTCTGCATTATCACCAAGCAAGTAAGATTGCCTTAGCTTTAATGCATAATTTGCTACTTCAAGCCCATGATCAATCATACCTCCAATATACGAGTGATGATGTGCCTCCGATGCTGGCAATAATTGCACTATTTCAACATAATTATTGATAACATCCATATATAATTTATTAAACCTTTGTTGATCAATTGATACTCGTTGCCAAATTAGTGAGATCAGCTTTTTTCGATAAGGTGTATCAAGTAATTCTGTTGCCGATTTTGGAATATACCAGTCTTTCAATGATGATGAGTCTTCATTAGCACTGATACCCTCGTGTTTATTTTTAACAATTAATAACTTTTTTATGAAATGAAGCATAATCACTAAAATTTTAGATACAATATTTATCAATTTTAATATAGAAAAATAAATATTCATCAAAATATTTTATTGCGGATTTTTACTTAATTAGTATAATTAATTTGTTTCCGTTACTATTTAGTAGCAAACAACGAGAAGATGATCGTTAATTCTCAGACGTAGCCAGTAAAATGGGACGTTCCTTTTTTAAGGTGATCACGCACTAACAACCAACAAACTCACTACTTCTGTAGGTTGGTAACATCATTTGATGTTGAGTTCTTATTAACCTATCTTTTACTCACCCATAGGGGAATTTTATCCCTTTGGGCTTAAATTCTCCTTTTTTATTGACTTAATTTTGGAGAATATTATGACTAACTCAACTAATAACACAGTAACTAAACAATTTTTTGATTTACATACAACTGGAATTGGCTATTTAAACCGAATCCGTGAAGTTAAAGTCAAAAATGGTAAACCTTATTTATCATGTACAATCGCAGCACTAAGAGGAAATTGTCAAAGCGCCGAATATACTTACATTAACTGTAACGTTACCGGTGAAAAAGCAAAAAACTTAGTTGAAAAATGTATTGAAGCAAATAAAGCTAACAAAAAAATCTTAATCAGTTTTTGTGTTGGTGATATCTATGCTGAAACATTTACATACAGCACTGGGGTTAAAAAAGGAGATGTTGGAATCAATTTAAAAGCTCGATTACTAAAAATCTCAAGCATTAAAATTGATGGTGAGCTTAAATATTCGGATAAAATCGAACATTTAGAAAATCAAAGTGAACCTCAAGAAGAACTCAGTAATGTTGCATAACAATTAACAACTCAAAAAAGCAAGGAAACTTGCTTTTTTAATTGTTAAATCAGTTGCTTCAACTCTCCATTTGTGATGTAATCCATCACATGAACAGACTTATATGATAAAAAGTTTTGAACATAAAGGGCTGGAAATTTTTTTGAAACTGGTTCAACTAGAGGTATTGGAGCATTTATGGAAATGTTTAACCCTTCACATCCAGGTGAAATTTTATTAGACGAAATTTTACCTAATACATTAAATATGACTATTACTGATTTTGCTAAACATCTAGGTTTTTCACGTGAAACAATATCAAGAGTGTTACATGGTAAAGCCCCTATTTCGCCAACTCTAGCTTGGCGATTAGAACTAGCTGGAATTAGCACTGCAAGAATGTGGTTATCATTACAATCCCAGTATGATTTATGGCAAATTAAACACAAATCAAACCAACCAGAAATAATTCGTTTAGTTCCGTGTATTGACGAAGATGAAGATATTCTTAGAATTGCCGAAGATAGACTCAGAAATCCTGGTAAAATTATTGAGGTGAATGTGGATGACCTTTAAAGTCGTGTTCGATGAAAAGGCATTTAAAGAATGGAATAAATTAGATCGGAGTATACAGCTTCAATTTAAAAAAAAGTAAAAAAACTTCAGATTGGAATGGCAACACATTTTCAAACAAAAAAATTAAGGGGTAAGTGTTTTTTAAATTCAACGGGAGGCAAGTAGCCTAACGAAGAATGTAATCGTTTATGATTATACCAATAGGCATAAGCCGAAAAAGCGCGTTGTAACTCAGCCGTTGAGTTGAAACGTTGGCCTTTTACAAATTCCGTTTTAATTGTTTTAAATGTCGCTTCCGCTACCGCATTGTCATATGGACACCCTTTCTTGCTTAATGAATGCGTGATATTAAATGTCTTAAAACAATCCGCTAATAACCGATTATCAAACTCTTTACCGCGGTCTGAATGAAATAAATCTAATTTTGATAATGGTTGTTTAATTTGGCTTAATGCCGACATAACAAGCTCTGCTGTTTTATGTTGACCAACATGGTAACCGACAATTTGCCTATCGGATAAGTTCACTAAAACACATAAATAGTTCCAACGTTGCTTAACTTGAATATACGTTAAATCCGCAACAACAATTTGTTTTTTATCACCTACATCAAATTGTCGTTGCAGGTGGTTTTCTGTGGCGGTTTCATTCACTTCCGTATTGTGAGATTGATAACGTTTAACGGTGTATTTTGATACCAGCAATAAGGCTTTCATCACCCGAGCAATGTAACGGCGTGACACCCAAATATTCTCTTTCTGTAAATCAAAACGAATTCGTCTTGTACCATAAGACTGATAGCTCTGATTAAATAGCGTCACGATTTTATCGGCATAAAGCCCTACTGATTTTTGTCTATTCAATTTACACTGATAATAAGCATAATGTCTTGATAATCCTAAATATTGACATAGCTTTGTTATGCTATAACGATGTCGATTTGCTTTTAGGATAGCGATTTTCGCCCTATTATCAGTGCTGCTTGCTTTAGAATATCGTTTTCCATACGGAGTTGTTTAAGCTCTTTACGCAACGCGATTAACTCTTGTTCTTGTGGACTGCGATTATCTTTTGTTTTAAATGAGCCGCTTTGGCTTGCTTGCGTTATCCAACGGTCCAAAGCTGATGGTGTCAAATCATATTCGGCAACGATTTCACTACGTGATTTACCATGTTGATAAAGACTGACCATTTGGTGTTTAAAATCATCTGTGAATGTTCGTCTTTTGCGTTTAATCTTATTCAATTTGTTCCTTTTTTAGTTGTGATAAGTTTACCTTACCCCTTAAAAAAGTTGTATGAATTAGTGTAGCCTATCCAGATTAAACCCTATATTGAATCAGCTAAGTTAAGTGGTTCACTGTCTGGGTGTTTCAAAATAAAATTGAGGTCATCTGGATTCAGAATGGTCTATAAAGTTATTGATGAGCTTATCATTATCAAAGTGTTAGCGATAGGTAAGCGAGAATCTTTAAATGTTTACAACAATGCAAAGCAACGCATTAATTAAATCGTTATACTAATTTTTTCGCTACTTTTAGTGGCAAACATAGAGATGATGATCGTTAATTCTCAGACGCTGCCAAAAATGGAGCGTTCCTTTTTTAAGGTAATCACGCCCTAACAACCAACAAACTCACTGTTTTTTGCAGGTTGGTGACATCTGTTTGATGTTGAGTTCTTATAAACTTACCTTTTACTCACCCATAGGGGAATTTTATCCCTATCTGAACTGAACCCCGAAAGTTGGACACGAAATTTGCAGTATAAAAGACTGAGTTGTAAATTAAAACTTAGTCTTTTATTTTAATTAGATTAAAAATAATTCTTTCTAATCCATAATGCCATGTTAACTAGTAGAATTAATACTGGAACTTCTACTAATGGCCCTATAACTGCTGAAAAGGCCACAGGCGATGCTAAACCAAAAGCGACAATAGCTACTGCAATGGCTAATTCAAAGTTATTACTGGCCGCTGTAAAAGACATGGCGGTTACTTTAGGGTAGCTTTCATTGGCTAATTTACCCATGACAAAACTTAAAACAAACATTACAACAAAGTAGATTGTTAGTGGAATAGCTATGCGAATAGCGTCTAAAGGTAGCTTAACGACTTCATTACCTTTTAAGCTAAACATAGCCACAATAGTAAATAGTAACGCAATTAATGTAATAGGGCTGATTTTAGGTAAAAATTTATTTTGATACCAACCATCTCCTTTTACTTTTCGTAAAAAGTAACGAGTTAAAAAACCTGCTAAAAAGGGTATGCCTAAATAGATAAGAACAGCTTCAGCGATAGTACCAAAACTTACATTAATCACACTTCCCGCTAAACCAAATAAAGGCGGTAAGTAAGAAAGATAAAACCAAGCAAAGACACTAAAAAATAGGATTTGGAAGATAGAATTGAAGGCAACCAGTGCAGCAACATACTGGTTATCACCATCAGCTAATTGATTCCAAACCAGCACCATAGCGATACAACGCGCAAGACCAATTAAAATAACACCTGTCATATACTCTGGATAATCATGCAAAAAAATTATCGCTAATATAAACATTAATGCAGGGCCAATTAACCAATTCTGTATTAATGATAAAGCTAATATTTTTTTATCTTGAAAAATTTTAGGTAGCTCTTCATAACGCACTTTTGCCAGTGGTGGATACATCATTAAAATAAGTCCAATAGCAATAGGTATATTAGTAGAACCAACAGATAATCCATTAAGCTTATCTGGTAAGGATGTAAATACCGTACCTAAGATAAAACCTAATGTCATTGCAGCAAAAATCCATAGAGTTAAGTAACGGTCTAAAAAAGACAGTTTTTTTACAGGTGTGTTCGTTTGGCAAGTCATAATAATCTAACCTATATTATTTGGCTGATTAGTTAACTAACCAGCGCTTTTCTTTATCAATTGGCTAATTTAGTTAAAGCATCTATACCTATGGGCTCTTCTGCCTGTAATGGTACTATTGCCGTTCGTTTAGCATATTCAGTTAATACCTTCTGAATTTGAGGTATCTCGCTTTGCGCACGTAATTGCAGTAGTTGTGATGAGGTTTCAGAGGCCGCAACACTGTTATTAATTATCCATGCCCAAGGCTCTATACCAGCACGACGTAAGTCATCTTGTAAATGAGCTGCCTCGAGTACTGGAGTTGTTTCAGCTAAGGTAGTAATAATCACCTTAGTATAATCAGGGTCTTGTAAACGCATCATGGGTGTAGTGAAATGCGTTTGACTCTTAGCCATTTGTCTAGTGACCTCTTTGTGATAAGCCCCTGTGGCATCAAGTAATAGCAACGTATGCCCAGTGGGTGCAGTATCCATCACTACTATCTTTTTACCTGCCTCACGGATAGTGCGTGAAAAAGCTTGGAATACTGCAATTTCTTCAGTACAAGGTGACCTTAAATCTTCCTCAAGTACCAGACGATCTTGCTCACTCATATCCTTACCTGTGGTTTCCAAAACATGCTGACGATAACGTTCAGTCTCTACTTTAGGATCAATGCGACTGACAGCAAGATTAGGTAGTTGTTTATCGAGTGTATTGGATGAATGAGCAGCAGGGTCTGAAGTTGAAAGATGAACATCCAAACCCTTTTGTGCTAAATGCACGGCTATTGCTGACGCCAGTGTTGTTTTACCAACACCACCTTTACCCATTAGCATAATTAAACCATTCTGTTGAGTCTCTAATTCTTTTAGTAATTGTGCTAATGAGGCGATATCAGGCAGTTGGTTATTATATTCAGCCATCCTAGATTGTGATGTTAAGCTACTATCAAACAGTTGGCTTAGTGCTTCAACACCTACTAAGTTAAAAGGTTTTAATGGTAAGTAATCAGTAGGTAATTTTGTTAATTGGCTTGGCATATGCTCAATAGCCTGTTGTTCATGAGTATAAATAGCTTTGGCTAAGGTATCATTTGTAGCTTCTTGCTTATCTAGTAAACCATTAACAACTAAATATTGGTTGTTTATACTTAATGCAGCCAGTTCTTCATAAGTACGAGCAACTTCTAATAATGCGGTTTTCTGTGCTCTGGCTACCAAAACCAATCGCGTTCGTTTGGAATCAGCTAAGGCATCCACGGCATTTTGATATTGTGTTTTTTGTTTTTCTAAGCCAGCTAAAGGTCCTAAACAAGAACTACCCTCTGGATTATCACTAATAAACTCACTCCATGCACCAGGTAGTTGTAACATACGGATCGTATGCCCAGTTGGTGCAGTATCAAACACAATATGATCAAACTGTGCTAGCAATGCTTGATTAGTCAGTAAACCCGTAAACTCATCAAAGGCAGCAATTTCTGTCGTACAAGCCCCTGAAAGCTGTTCTTCAATACCCGCTACCACCTCATCAGGTAGTATCCCTTTTACAGGTTCTACAATACGTTTTCTGTATTGCGCTGCCGCTGCTTGTGGATCAAGCTCAATAGCAGAAAGATTCGGAACTGCTTGAATTGGTTTAATTGTTGCACCAATAGTTTGTTCAAAAACTTGTCCAACATTTGAAGCAGGGTCTGTACTAACTAATAAAGTACGCTTTCCTTGGTTAGCTAATTGAATCGCTGTAGCACAAGCTAGTGATGTTTTACCAACACCGCCTTTACCCGTAAAAAAGACAAAAGGAGAGATATGCGTTAAAAATTTCATCTTAAACACCTTTAAAATAATAAATTAAATTTTATGTATTGTTATCGTAGATACGCCTAAATTAGCAACAACCCGTTTTGCCACCACAACAAGGTTTAGTCGTTTCTTGCTCATCTAATTTGATATCTGCCCATTGAGCTAATTCTTTACGTGTAGGGTAACGTCCTGCTAGCGCTACCTCTTCATCAATCAGAATAAGTGGTAAAGCGTCAACACCTGAGTGCTCTAAGAATTTTTTAACTATCTCATTCTCAGCAAAAGCCATTGGCTGTTGAGATAGATTAAAACGCTCTATGTTAATGCCTTGTTTTTTTGCCCAATCCACATCAGCGGCAAAAGTAACTAATATAGAATCTACTTCTGTACCACATACACCTGTGCTACAACATAAAGCGGGATCATATACTTGAATTAAAATCATTTCATTACTCCATCAACTATTGAAATATTTCGTTAAAAAAATGTTGTCCAACTTCATTAAAAAGCTTTTGCAATTTATCATTGAATAATTCATCAAGAGGTTGTTGCAAGAAAAAAGTAATTGCTTGCTTAAATTGGTTAAAGGTTTGTTCAAAAACAGCTGCAATTTCTTGTTCTGTTCCTGTTGCCTTAGCAGGGTCAGTTAATCCCCAATGACTTCTTATTGCCTTACCTAAATAAATAGGACAGGTTTCACCTGCTGCCGAAGCACAAACTGTAATCACAATATCAGGCATACTATCTAAATCATTCCAAGACTTACTAAGTAACCCTGCAGTACCAATATAGTGCTGTTGTAATATAGTAATTGCATTAGGATGAATATAGCCAACAGGCTGACTACCAGCACTCACTGCACTCCATCCAGTAGGGGCGAGATTATTAAAAAATAGCCTCGGCCAAGGCAGAACGGCAGGAGTTACCTGTACATAAAAATAGAATTTGCATAGTTATATAGCTTCCTTTTTACAATCTGTTTTTCCTGACTGGGAAATACAGCATTGTTCAGTTAAATAACCAGCTAAGCTTTTCATTAATGGTAAGTTTGCACGGTAACGTAAAAAACGCCCCTCTTGTTCCATTGAAATAAGTTGGCAATGAGTAAGAGCTTTTAGGTGGAACGAAAGATTAGAAGCAGGTAGATCAAGGGCATTAGCAATTTCACCAGCAACTAAACCTTCAGAACCATAGCGGATTAGTAGACTAAAAATATCTAATCGAATGGGAGAAGAGATACATTCAAAATATTTTGCAGCTTGTATCGTATTCATAATAATTATTTCTATATTTCAACTATAGTTGAAATAATATTCTCTATTAAAAAAACTGTCAATCATTTTTATTATTTACTAATATTTACTTCTCTATTAAGTCTATACTTAATAGGACTTAATCCGCCCAATTTTAATTTAATTCGGTCATGATTATAATAATAGATATAACTATTTATGTAATTAGCCAACTGCTTAATATCATTAAATTTTTCCAAATAGAAAAGTTCAGTTTTTAAAATACCAAAGAAATTCTCCATTACTGCATTATCCAAACAATTACCTGATCTAGACATGCTTTGAGTAATACCATTATCTCGTAATCTTTGCTGGAAAAAAGTCATTTGATACTGCCAACCTTGATCACTGTGAAGCATAGGTTTGTCTTTAGGATTGAGAATCTTAATTGCTTTAGATAACATGCTATCAACCATTTCTAAATGTGGTCTTTCTGCTATCTCATGCGAAACAACTTCACTATTGTATAAATCTAGTAGCACTGATAAATATAGTTTTTTACCTTTTACATTAAACTCCGTAATATCTGTTACCCACTTTTCATTAGGATGAGAAGCTTTAAAGTCACGATTTAGGATATTTTTGGCAACTTTACCTACTTGGCCTTTATAAGAACAGTATCTTTTGGGTCTAACCAAAGATTTTAAACCTAATTCTGACATTAAGCGTCTAATAGTCTTGTGATTTAACAATTTACCTAGTTTTCTTAATGTTAAAGTAATACACTATAGGAGAACACTTATGCATAAAATTAATAGATTATATCTTCGAGATGATATTATAAAAATTGATGACGATATATTATCTAATATTAAACGATATGATTTGATTAATTCATTCTCTGATGGGGAAGGCGTTGAATTTAATCTCTATCTATCAGAAATGGAGGATTGGTTGATAAAACAATGGCAATGTAATAATTTAAATGATTTCAATCATAAAATTGCTAGCCGTTTCAATTCATCTTATAAAGAAATTTTATCATCAGGAGATTATACACAATGTTTTTTGATTTGTTTTTTGGAGCATTTAAAAGAATTAGGTCATAATGCCTATTTTGATTTGTATTCTGAAGCTGTATTAAGTATTGATGGTGAAATTATTGATAATATCTGTCTCTTAACTAGTTAAAACATTCACAATAAAAAGCAAGGAAACTTGCTTTTTTTACAACAATGATGTAATACATACTAAGAAATAAATTATAATTCTTTGTTTTTCGACTAAGGAAAAAATAAATGAGGCATTTAATAATTTATCCAGACATTAAAGCAAGGGCAATCAAGAACCCGTCTGAAGAGGATTATTTACGTTATGAAAATACTGATCATGGTCTACTTGATGATGATACATTTAACGAATTAACTAAACGAAGAATTCAAGAGTTATTTAAAACTCAAAGCTACGTTGAACAAGTCGGAAATGAAATCTGGCGAGTTAAGCCTGATGGATCTCGTGAATTCATAAAAAGGATTGTTAAATACGGAGAATGCTCATAATTAAGTATTATTTGTAAATATCTTTTCGATGACCAACATTAATTATTTTAATTTGTATTTTTTCGTCAGAAATATTACACAGTATTCGATAATTTCCTATACGGTATCTCCAATCTGCTAAATTACCTTTTATCGCTTTACCAGTAAAGCGTGGATTTTCACAATTGATTAAATTTTTTTCAATCCAGTTAATTATTATTTTTGCTTGTGATTTATCAATTTTTGAAAGTGATTTTAATGCTTTTGCCGTATAAATAACCTGATACATCATTATAAGCCTAGTTTTTGTTTAACTTCTTCATGGGTATATGTTTCAGGATGTTCTTTATTATATTCGATTGCTTCTGTGAGAAGTTTTAAATCTAATTCATCTTCTATTTTTTCAATAAGGCTTTCTTTAAATAAAGAAGATAAGCTTTTCCCTTGAAAAGTTGCGTATTCAGAAAATATACTTTCTTCTGTTTCGTTCAATCTTATACTAACGATAGACATGTTATGTTTCCTTGTATTTGGTAAAATATGTATTACATTGTAATACGTCAAGTATGTTTATGTCCAGTTTTATTTAAATAGCTAAAAAAACGCAACAAATGTTGCGTTTTTTATGGAATAACTGTTTTATTATGATGCAATTAGCTGTTTTGCTAAAGCCACTTCAATTGATTCATCATCAGAATTAAGTATATCTAATCCCGAATCTGGCATATCTCCTGATGTACTTTGTGAAACTGCTATTTTTTTTGCCATCAATTTTAAACAGCTTGTTTGAGCTGAATTTTCATAGCCTAAATAAATCACTTTTACATCATTTTTTTGGCCAATCCTAAACGAGCGTTTAGCCGCTTGTTGCAATGTATAAACATTGAATCCTGTTTGCAAGAAAATAATTGTTGGAAAATCAAGTAAATCAAGGCCTGTTTTAACAAGCTCTGGATTTGTTATGACAATATCATAATCTTTATCCACTTTGTCTAAGATCCAATCCTCCCTCTTTTCTGGCGACACATTTGATTTTAATATGGCTGTTTTTAAACCAGATTGTTCTAAAATAAGTTTAAGCCGTCCAGTTATGTCTCGAGTACCTGTATAGGTTGCATATACCAATACTTTACGACCATCTGTTTTTTCAGCTAAACAATGTTCAACTAAAGATTGCTCTTTTGGCGAACATTCAATAAAACTATCACCCTCATCACCATTACTAAATACAGATGGCACAAAAGCCAACTTATCTCGTGTTCTTGGATGAGTGACTATTTCTGCTCTAAAACAGCAATCTGGCCATGCAAGTAAGGTATTGAGTACAACACCAAGTAATGTTGTATCTCTTTTCACTAATGCACTTCTCAACTCACTCTTCAGTTTATTCGATAGCTTATCGTAATGGCTCCGTTGCTCATGTGACATTGGAATATCAATATACTCTTCAGTATAATTAGGAAGAATATTATCACCAATATCTTTAAGTTTTAGAAATACTGTATACGGTAATACATATCGTAAAATACCCTTTGGTCCAAAGCCTGGAGCTTTTTGTGTTCGATGAGAAATCTGATTACCTTTTGCCGTTTTATGGCTATTTCCATGCTTTTCGGTATATAGGTCTTTAATGATTCCATGATCTCGCATAAACTCCATCGCAGCGGAACCTAGAGAACCTCTGCTATTCGGTTTATAACCGTCTTCAATCATCTTAGACGTCAATACACGAAATAGTAAGAAAAACAGATCATCTGCATATCCTCCCATAAGAGTACCAGTTAAAAGTAAAATCTTTTTAACTTGGCTGGCAAGCACACCCATCGCCTGACCTTGTGCAGAGCCTTGATTTTTATACTCATGACCTTCATCAACAATCAATAAATCAAAAAATCCTTGTGGTAAATATCTTTTGATAAATTCGGTAGCTTGATAAGCACCTTCGCCAAAACCAAATTCAAGTTTAGCTAAAGCTTTTTCCATTCTTATTGCTTGTCTGTCAGTGAAAATAAACTCACCATTTTCATTCATAAGATTAACAAAATCTGATGCATTATCCGCAAGCAGATCAGATAGAAAATCGTCACCAAATTTATTAATTAGAGATTCAGCTTTCACTGGCCCAACTGTCGGAATTTGACACATCGATTTTTTAACTCTGTCTCTAAAACTAGAATTCGAGTTATTTAATGGTCTAATCAAAGTCCATAAAGCACTGCCACAATTCACACAAGTTGTTCGATGTTCTTTCAAAACAAAATCGCTAAAAAGAATTAACTCCCCCTCGTCATCACGACAAAAATTATAACAGTCGGGACAAGCAGCACAGTCTTTTTTTATGTATTTTGTTTTAACTTCCCCACGTTCATGAATATTTTGCTTTTGGTAAATAGGTTTTGATTTCAGTGCATGTTTCCAGTTGTATCCCATTCGCATTCGAACACGTCCTAAAACGTAAAATTCAGGCACATTAGATGTAATACCTAACTTAAGCTCTTGCCTCAATTTTAATAGCTTCACAAGTGTATCTGAGCCATTTAAAACCCATACTCTTGCACCTGGTATCGTTTCTAAAATTTCTCGTCGCCATTTATATACAAGATGAGGTGGCGAAATTATCAGATTACGTCGATACTGGGCTTCATAGTGAAGTACTGCTGCCACAGCAATTGCCATCATTGTCTTTCCTGTTCCCATTTCAGCATTGATAATCGCTGCAGGTTCATTCTGATCTAATAACAATTTTGTAACAGCCTGTACAACATTAGCTTGTTCACTAAATGGTTTACGTTTTAACTGTTCCATAATTGATTGTCGTTCAAATGACATATCATCCTGAGTGTAAACTGGAGGATTAGATGCATTCAAACTATCCAATAATGAATCTTTAAACTCGTTAATAAAACTATTTAAATCAATTTGTATATTTGATGTTACTTGTTCCATTTTTAATCCTTAAATAAAAAGGGATACAAGCTCCACAAGGGATTGTATCCCTTATGGGTTAATGTTTTAATTAATACAGAATTAATACTCATTCGGCAGCATTAGTGTAGTCATAAAAGCTTGCTTATAATCATACCACTCTGTAATAATCCATAGTTTTTTATCATCAGAAAGCTTATAACTTGCAAATAAGCGATCATTTTTTTGTCCTTGCCTTAAAACTCGATCATTTATCATCTTCACACAATTCATCAGGTTCATTATCTCGGTTCGAAATTAGAAATAACGAACCAAATGTTTCTGAATTTGGAGTGAAATCCCATGCCTTAATTGAAGGAACAAATTTATCAGTCAAAATTGTTTTTGATTCAATAATAAATCCATTATCATCCAACGTGTTTTCAACGTTTTTCGACTTTGATTTATAAGTATCACCTTTAATAATATAGGTTTTACCTGTGTTAGACTTTACAATACCATTGATTTCACCAGCAGCAAGTGCTAGTGATAAATGCCAGTCGGACATCTTACACAACGGTTTGCGTTTGCGTTCACAACTTTTTTTGAAAAAAAGATTAAAGTCATTCCATAGTCCACCAATCTTTTGAACTTCCTGACCTAACTCTTCATCAGTAAATGATAATTTATAGAAAGATTTAATTTCACTTTCTGGCTCAGGAATTTGATACATTGGCTTATTTGTAACAGCTATCTCATCAGGAACAACCTTTCCTTCAAAAATAGCCTTAAATTTGGCCTTCACATCATTTTTTTCCTGAAGTGCTATATCATTTTGTCGAACTTTTCTTCCAAAAATAACAATCTGCTTGAATTGTTTATCACAAGCTGTAAATATTGAAATATCAGTGAACTGACTTGCAATCCAATTTGAAAGCATCTCATCAAGCTGAGTAAACGGAATTATTAATACTAAAATACCGTTATACTGCAGAGACGGAATCGTAAAACGATAGAATATTTTCTCTAATCGTTTATAGTCTTTCTGATAATTTGTAATTGCTCCATTATGTTCACTAGTTAAATTCCCATATGGTGGATTTAAGAATAATAAACCAAAGGAATTGAGTGAAATCACGGTATCAAATAAATCACTTCTTAACAAAACATCACAATATTTTTGAGCTAGTTCTGCTCGATGTCGATTGTATTCAACACCATACAGTTTTGCTTTATGACTAATTGAATACGTAATATTACTTGCTGCTCGAGCTTCGCCTATACAGGGATCTAAAACCCGAATAACAGTATTATCAGTTCTTACAAAATGGCTAATAATTGCATTTGTTGTAGCATCATCCGTTGGATAATAGCCATTTTTAGCAAAATTATGCGCCGCTCGTTGCGATACAAGTGCAACCATAATTACTCCTTATGATAAAGTTAAAATACCATCACGAATTTTTTGGCTCATGATTTGAGTTAATATTGTGTCGTTTACAATAATTGTTGTTGCATCAACATCACCAACAATCGCTTTGTGCTCCTTAATCATTCCTTGTTGTTTAGCAATCGATACAATTTCGTCAGCCCAATGTTCTAAAATGGGTACAGAAGAAAGTACTTTAATTGCATCAAAGTAACGATTATGTCTACTGGAAACATCTTCTACCTTATAAATAGAGATCATTGAATTTGAATCACGGTTTGGCTCAATAATGCGTTTATCAAAAATAAAAGCGTGAATCAACGAACCAAATAACGTTTTAGTTACTTTCAATGTGCGCTTTGCATAATGCTTTCCTTCGGCTAAAAACACTCGATGATGATTTAACTTAATATCTGTTAAACCATGTTTAGTTGTTTCACCGATCGTAAGTTTTGCAAAGAGTTCCTGCATTGCGGTATCTTTCCCCCATACAGATAAAAAAATGAGTTCTGAATCGTTATTCGCAATACAACAATCACATTTCAAATCAGGAATATCTTGTAATGTAAGAATGTTACTCATTAAAGTTTCTCCTTAAATCAATATAAGGAGAAACGATCTCTAGGAAGACCTGTTTCTCCCCAGAGATAGATAAGTTAAGTTAAAATTGTTCTGGCAATTTATTCCAACATTGGCTTTTATAGTCAAAATGGTAACCAAGTTCGATTAAACGTTTTTTCTGGGAACGTATTTTTAAGCGATCCTCCGTTGAATCTAGTTTAACTTGATCACCTATTGGCCATAAAATACCAAACAGTTCAGAATCATCTGAATCTGAGGTAGCCATAGTTTCTTCATGTTGATGCTCAGTATTAACTTTCTGAACTTCAGATGACTCAGTCTGACAAATAGGGTCTTCTGATACATGTATTTTTTCTGAATCTGCTTCATCTAATTTAGATGAATTAACTAGATCCATATCTTCAATATACGCACAACACTCAATAACAACGCGGTTGCCGTAGCTATATGAAGAAGATTTGATTTGTTTAATCACAAACGACCCTTCATATTTTCCAGCTTCATACTGATCCAATAATTTATTATCTTTTAAAGAAAATTCACCAATGGACGTAAAAAGCTTGGCGACATTGAAATTGCCATATTTACCCGTTCTGGTTGTAATGACTAATTCACCAGGTATTGAAATCATATTAATGCTCCAGTATAAAAAGTAAAAATAAAAACCAACTACTTTATGCGTAATAAAGTAAGCTGGTTTAAATGAAATAGGAAAACTATTTTTGTAGTTGATGATAATTTCTAACTTGAGTTCGCCATTCTTGATTTACTTCAAAATTAGCTAATTCAAGGTAATTAAGTGGACATGAATAATAAGGAGGAAAAGATAATTCACAATAATATGAATAGCTCCAAGCCTCATCAATTTGCTTAATCAAATTACATTTTATGTAACGGTATTTACCTGCCAGTAAAATGTTTCGATAATCGTTTATGACATTAAATTCAATTAATGACCATAATATGGTTACTCCATGAATATAGTCATTACAAACATGAAATTGCAATGTTTTTTCTTCATAATGTTCACTATAAACAGGAGCAATTAATAAATTAATTAACTCAGATTTAGTATGAATATTATGCTCTGAATACCATCTCATAATAATAAACCTCCTCAAACAAAATCAGGAGATATCACTCAAGAGGAGTGAAAATCCCCCTCCTGGTTGACACATTAAAATTAAGACTTATGTAAGTATTCTTGAATGATTGAACTTAATGATACATCATCAGGTATAGTTGCTTCACAATTGATTAAAGCAAGAAAATATTCTGTTGAAAGAAGTATGTATTCGTTAGTTAACATGGATATTCTCCTAATTAAAAGTTGAATAAAAAGGAGAATACTTTCCACAGGAGAAAATATTCCCCCTATGGGTAAGTGATAAAAACAATTAATTACTTATTAAAATAATTCTCTTGTTTTATTTTGGATCTCATTTTTTTCTAATGAGGCATGAGTTAGTTCTCGTTGTTGCATCAATGCTGGAAGTAAGTCATTGTATTCCTCAATTCTTAGCATTCGAATATCCTTCAATGAAGGTGTAAACCAACTAAACTTTTGTCCCAATTGTTGAACGGCTAAAACACAAGTTACTGCATTAATACTACTATTACCAAAATACACAGATCCTTGCTTCCATTCAAAACCAAGCTTTTTTAACTCATCTCTAACTTCTTTATAAGCATTAGTATATGCACCAGGATAATAGTGCTCTAACCTGCTTGTATCGAAGTCAAAAGTAATTGCATAAGACATTGAGTATACCTCAATATGTGAATGTGATAGTCTAAAATAACTCAACATCAAAATAGATGTCACCAACCTGAAAAAACAGTGAGTTTGTTGGTTGTTAGTGCGTGATCACCTTAAAAAAGGAACGTCCCATTTTATTGGCTACGTCTGAGAATTAACGATCATCTTCTCGTTGTTTGCTACTAAAAGTAGCGGAAACAGGTTTCATTATAATGCAAATTATTCACTAAATTCAATATTAAATTAAAAATCAACAACTAGTTATGTTATGCCCTTTTTACTTTCAGCCTTTTCAGCCTTTTCAAGGTAGGGCCATTCCCATTATGGCCCATTACCATTAATACCATTACCCTTTTACCCTTTGCCTTTGCCATTGACACAAAACAAAATATATTTTACATATAAAGCATAAATTTTAATCAGAGTGACATAAAAATGGAAAATAAAGATAAGTCAACACAGTCTGACACAGAAAACGAAATGCTATTTAATAGCAATGGATTTGAATTATTTATAAAAATCTTATCTGGTTTAGGTAAATTTGTATGGTTTATATTCAAAGGCATACTCTACGTATTACTGTTTTTTTTGGAAACGACACCAGAAAAAAGAAGAGAAGAAGAGGAAGAAAGAAGAAATGAAATATCGTATTATGATGATGATGAAGGTCATGGCTACACAAGAGATGGCAGGATAAAATGGTGATTATTTTAAATAAGACCCTGTAAATAATTTTGTGTTTTTGCCTATTTTTAACGTATCCTAAGATATAAAAAATAGGTAAATAGATTTATTTTCTACTTTTTTCCCCTTTACTGGCATACGGTCGTTCAGCTAATATTATATAGAGCCTGGTAGCCCTTATCAAAATGGCTATATTGAACGATTTAATCGTACCTATCGCACTGAAGTGCTCGATTTATATCTTTTTAACAACTTGTAAATACCCCAAACTTAATACACAACTCACGTAGAAAATTAAGCTGCCTGTTTTAATGTTTTATATTCGATCGGCGTCATATTATTTAGTGCTTCATGAGGCCTTTCGGTGTTATAAATCGTTAACCATTCTTCGGTTATTCTCCTTGCTTGCGCTAGGTTGTTAAAAAGATATAAATCTAACACTTCAGTTCGATAAGTCCGATTAAATCGTTCAATGTAACCATTTTGATAAGGGCTACCGGGTTTGATGTAATCTATAGTTATACCATGTGTTTTTGCCCAATTAGTAAACGTGTTTCCGGTGAATTCTGGTCCATTATCGACTCGTATTTTTAATGGATAC
>NZ_LZHQ01000017.1 GCF_001690655.1 Gilliamella sp. Occ3-1 | reverse complement strand
TTACATTGAACGATTTAATCGGACTTATCGAACTGAAGTGTTAGATTTATATCTTTTTAACAACCTAGCGCAAGCAAGGAGAATAACCGAAGAATGGTTAACGATTTATAACACCGAAAGGCCTCATGAAGCACTAAATAATATGACGCCGATCGAGTATAAAACATTAAAACAGGCAGCTTAATTTTCTACGTGAGTTGTGTATTAAGTTTGGGGTATTTACAAAACTATCTATAATTATAGAAGGTATATTGAAGCATTTACTCGATTTTTTAATAGTGATTTTACAAATATTAACTCAATTAACCATAAAACAGTATCAAACTTTAGAAGCCATATTTTGGAGGTCAGACAATGTAAACATGTAACGTGGAATAGTTATTGTCGTCATTTTAAAGCGTTAATGGGATTTGGTATAGAACAAGGCTTAGTTATTCAAAAAAAAATCCATTTGATAAGATGTTAATAAAACCAGGAAAGAAAGCTAAAAAGACTATATCACAAGCAGATATTGATATTTGTTTAAGTTTTCTTAAAGAAAAACAGCTAAAAGAATCACCAAGAGATTTTTGTTATCCCGCCCAATTTTGGATAACACTGATTAAAATTTTGCAGTATACGGGTATTCGACGTAATCAATTGTTGCATATTCGTATTTGTGATATTAATGATAAAGATAAAAAACTTTTTTTAAGAGAAGAGGGCTCGAAAACTCATAACGAACGAGAAATTCCACTAATTGACGATGTTTTTCGCGATATTGTTGAATTAAAGAAACAATTAAAAATGTTAAATAAAAAACCAACCATGCAGCTATTTAATATTTATCATTTTAAAAATGATAAATGTGATTTTTACAAAGAAATGAATTTTGATCGAATAGATTCATTTTTTCAGCGATTATCAAAAGTTTGCAATGTTAAAGTTAGTCCTCACCGATTTCGACATACATTAGCAACAAATTTGATGAAACACCCTGATCGGAATGTAACATTAGTAAAAGAGCTATTAGGGCATTCATCGTTGTCAACAACATTAGAATATATAGTAACAGATCATGATCAATTAAGATCTTGTTTAGATGAGCATTTTAATCAATTAAAATAATGGTTAATTATATAAATAATTGTTTATTGATTATGAAAATTATTCAATAATGGTTTACTACTAGTATTCAATGTAATTGATATAGAATACTAGTAGTAATACATACAATAATGGATGATTATTAATGTTGACAAAATTTTTAATTTATTTATCATTTGTTAACAATATCTATCCCTCTTTATGAGGTATTATTAATACGTGGAAATTAATTAAACATTAAAATCAATTTGTTAGCCGATTTGACTCATAATCGATTGGTCACTGGTTCAAGTCCAGTAGGGGCCACCATTAAATGTTTTATCACCTTTTATCACTTTTCATTTTAATAAATAAAATCAGTAAGCTATATAAAATAAATCCTATAGATCGTTATCTCATGCACACATTTCTATCAGCAAACTTGCCAACCACTTAGGAATAGGCAAATCAATCTTAGATAAATGGATTAGACAACTAGCCCCGAATAAAATTAGCCATCGAGAGTTAACGACTGAGCAACAGCAGATTATGGCGTTAGAAGAAAAGATTAAAGAACTAAAAATGGCCAATGATATACTAAAAAAGACGCTTGTGTATTTCATCAACAATTAACATATATTATTCATGACTGTTACTACAAAACAAGGAAGATAGCTAATAAAGCACTGTTGAATATATTAAAATCTATTTTAATTGTGTATGGGCTTTATGAAAATTGAATAATCGTATATAATTTGTCTATTTTCTGTGTATTAAATAGGTTGTAAACGATGAAAATTTATTCAAAAGATACTATTAAAGATGGCAAAACATATATTGAACTTACTGATGATAATGAAAAGGCCCAATACTTTGGTCCATATATCAATAAAATATTAGATGTTGAGAATCTTATTATCCTTGCAGGCTCAGGAACTTCCTTAACCTTCAACACTACAGAAGAAACGAAAATAGCTCCTAGTATGCAGGATTTGTGGGATTTGTGCAAAACTGGCTATGAGCATGGATTTGATGATATTTTAGCACTTACTAACTATGAGAAACTTCAAGAAGTTAAAATTGATACTAATGTAGGTGCAGGTAAAATATTTAAACCTGATATAGAACTATTATTGTCAATATGTGATTCAATTATAGCTCTGGATAGTGTTAAGGAAGATGATAAAAATAAGATTCAAAATTTTGTAAAGATCGCTAAAAATACAATTTTAAGGGCAACAGACTTTACTAAAAAAATCAAAGAAGAAGACTGGAAAACACATAATAAATTTATTCGAATATTCTCTCGTAGGGGCATTAAACAGAAAAGATTAAAGCTCTTTACTACTAATTATGACCTAGCTTTCGAAACTGCCTCATCAAATACAGGAACTATTATTATAGATGGTTTTGAGTATGCTAATCCTTCCTATTTTAACCCAATGTGGTTTAGCTATGACATAGTAAATCGTAGATTGACCCAAGATAGAGTTGCTGGATATATACCAAATGTGATGCAACTCTATAAAATTCATGGTTCTATTGATTGGTTCAAAATTCAAGGTCGTGTGGGTAAAATAACTGGGACATCACTATTAAATATTGATCAAAGTTATGATCCAGTTTTTATTTATTCAGGTATTAATAAATTCCAAAAATCTTATGAATCACCATATTTGGATATGATGAGTGCTTTTTTAAATGCATTACAGAAACCGAAAACTGCATTGTTGTGCTTAGGATTCGGATTTAATAACAAATATATTAATGATGCTATTACTATGGCATTAAGAACAAATCCTGATTTCATGTTAATGGTTGGAACAAGAAATATTTCAAAATATAGAAGCTCAATTAATTCACAAATTAAAAAACTTCTAGAAACTTCAATTGAGCAGGGAGATGGACGTATTGCATTAGTGGATGCAACATTTGAAGAATTCGTTAATGCAATTCCAGAACGAGCAATTAGTAATCCAGAAGAGCAATTAGTAATCCAGAAGAGCAATTATTTGGAAAATTTGAAAATGTTTTATCCCTTATGAATTCGGAGACTACTACAAATGTAAAATAATAAAATGATTTTCTTCTTATGATTCTTTCTATTTTTCACCCATAATTTTCATTTATATCATAGAATCGGCTTCTGTATACTTTTGGGAACAGGGATTAATTAAAAACGCAAAGTGGTCTACAGACTAAAAATAAATTTATGTTTGAAAAACATACTGCGGTTGGTTGATAAATGATTTATATAAATATTTTAAATTGATGATTAAAAATTAAATAAAGATAAATATTTTTTAATCATTAACACATATAACAGTATATATTTTATTGCGTATTTAAGTGTTTGGCTTTATATTATTTTCAATACTAATATTGCAATTTTGCTTTAACCTTTATAAGCCCAATTTATGCATAAAAAACGTTTTTCTTTGATTGTAGCGATCATTGCTGTTATTGCTATGGTTGTTATTATATATTTTGCTTATCAACCTAGTACTATTATTTTGCAAGGTGAAGTTGAATCTAATCGTGTTGATGTTGCTGCCAGAGTTCAAGGTCGAGTAAACCAATTTAATTATGATGTTGGTGACGATGTTAAGCAGGGTGAAGTTCTTCTTACTCTTTCAAATCCTGCGTTGTTAGCTCAGCTTGCAACAGCAGAAGCGCAATTAAAAGTAGCAATGGCGAGTCGTGATAATACTTATAGCACTAGACCAGAAACAATTGATGTGCAAAAAGCGCAGTTAGATAAAGCTAAATCAGATTTAGATTTAGCTCAAACTAGCTATGAAAGAATTAATCGTTTAGCTAAAAATGGCACTGTTTCAAAGCAAAGCTATGATGAATCCTTTAATCAATATCAAGCGGCCATTAAAGCTTATGAAGCCGCTAAAGCTAACTTATCACTAGCCGAAAACGGTAGCAGTGTAGAACAGAAAAAATTAGCCGATGTGCAAGTTGAACAATCAGAAGCAGCATTGGCGCAAGTAAAAGCTGATGTTAATGAATTAACTTTAGTTTCTCCAATTAACGGTCAAATTACGACTCGAGTCGCTGAAACAGGGCAATTATACAGTCCAGGTACTCCGCTTTATTCTATTATTGATTTAAATGATATTTGGTTTACTTTTAATATACGTGAAGATTTGCTGGGAAACCTTAAAGTTGGTGATATGTTTCAAGTAAGAGTACCGGCATTAAATAATCAGATTATAGATGTTAAAGTCACTGTATTAAATGCTTTAGGTCAATATGCGAATTGGCAGGCGACTAAAGCAACGGGTGATTTTGACTTAAAGACTTTTGAAATGCGTGCTAAACCAATTAATAAAGTGTCAGGTCTCCGCCCAGGAATGAGTGTTACTACAAAGTGGCAATCTCGCTAGCTTGAATAATATCGAGATTTTACACAAAAAAGGAACGATATTAATGCATCACCGGCTATTTCAAGTAATTGGATGGGAACTTCGTAAATTAATTAAACAACGTATTTTGTGTTTATTAGTTTTCATCTATCCTTTATTATTTATTTTTTTATTTGTTTATATGTACCATGCCGGTGTTATTACTCAGGTACCTATTGCTGTTGTTGATCAAGATACAACCAAATCATCTCGCTTATTAATTCAACAAGTTGCGGCTTCACCTCAGCTACAGGTAGCTGAACGTTATCAAGATCTTACCTCAGCTAAACATGCGTTGATTAAAGGTGATGTTTATGCTGTGCTTTTCATTCAGCATGAGTTTGAAAAAGATCTTATAGCTGGTCATCAGCCAGAAGTTGTCGCTTTTTATAATAATCAGTATATGTCAGCTGGAACGATTATTTTTCGGGCGATGAGTTCCGCATTGAAAACAGCAAATAGTCAAATAGTATTGCAAGGATTATTAGAAAAAGGAATTGCTTCACCAGTTGCACAAAGCCAAATGCAAACTATACCGACAAGTTTACATCCCTTATATAATCCAACTTTAAATTATTTATATACGTTAATTAGTGGGTTAATTCCTACTATATTACAAATCATTATTATGATGGCCATGGTTACTAGTATTACTCGTGATCGTTTTACTGGAACGGGGTATCAGCAAATATTACAATTAGCTAATCATAATATTTTTATCTTTTTATTAGGACGCATTATTCCTTATTTTATCTATTTTTTATTTTGCTTGATTCTATTTGATACGGTTTTAATTGCTAATTTTAATTTACCTTTAAATGGACATTTAATATTGCTTATACTTGGTGATATAGGCTTTATTTTGACTTCATGTTTGTATGGCATTTTCTTTGGTTTAACGGGATCAACACTAGCACAAGCTTATGGCACTGCAAGCTTAGTAGCATCACCAGCGTTTGGATTTACTGGGCTTATTTTCCCTCGGATTGCAATGAATACCTTTGCTTATATTTGGAGTGCTTTATTACCTGTAACATGGTATATACAAATTCGTCTTGATCAAACATTAAGATCGCCAAATATAGTAACTTCCTTACAACCGTTTGTTTATTTAGTGATCCAATTAAGTGTTATGGTTATTCTTGTTTATCTTTTTTTACGAAAGATCCGTAGGCGGTTGATATGATTAAATCTTTACTATTAATTTCCTATGATGAATTAAAACGAATTTTCCAAACCAAAGCGATAGTTAGCGTTATGTTTGTGGGAATATTTATCTATTTCATCTTTTACCCACAACCTTATTTACATGAAGCAATCCGAGATGTTCCTATTGCTGTTATTGACCAAGATAATACCAATTACAGTCGAGATCTAGTAAGACAACTTGATGCTAATAAGTCCATCAATATAGACTTACATATTGCAGACTTAGAAACGGCTAAAAAACTTATTGAAGAACGTAAAATATATGGAGTTGTACTCATACCTTACCGTTTTCAAAAGAATATATTAGAAGGAAAAACTAGCCCAGTGTCATATTATGGCGATGCGAGCTATATTTTAATTTATAGTAATGTTGCTACCGCCATTAATACCGTTGCCAGTAATTTTGGCGCTAAAATTTCAATTTCACGCAAAATAGCGCAAGGTGTCGATCCTGCAGTGGCAAATAATAATGTTTCTCCTTTTAATAGCCAGTTAATTAGTTTATTTAATCCTCAATCAGGATATGCAACCTATATTATTCCAGCCGCTTTTATTTTGATCTTAAATCAGACATTATTTATCGGTAGTATTTTATGCCGTCTATTTAGTAAAAATTCTGATTTTGAAATAGCCTTTGTTAATAAACAAAATCACACGGTTTCATCGGCATTATTACTGCTTTCTGGTAAATTATTGACTTATTTAGTACTTTATTTAATCTATTTTATTATTTATACCGTATTTGCTAACTATTGGTATGACTTACCGCGCCTAAGTCATCTATCTGTTTCCTTACTATTTATTCTTCCTTTTATTTTGTCCACTTCGTTATTAGGTAAAATTGTTTCACATTTTGTCCATACGGTAAGTGATGTGTTTTGCTTAATTATACCGTCAAGTATGATTATCTTTTTTGTTACAGGATTATCTTGGCCAAAAGAATTGATGCCTCCTTTGTTCCATTTTATTGGCTATATATTTCCAGCTGTACCAGCTATAGTTGGGTCAGTAAAAATAAATCAAATGGGAGCATGTTTTTCCGAATTTAGTCAGCAATATTGGCATTTGTGGATATTAACCATTGTCTATTTTTGTATCGCATTTATTTTAGAAAAACGTTATGTTCAAAAGATAATGTCGACGAATGCTAGGAGAGAAAATTAAATTAGCAATAGTTCATTTATTATAAATAATCAAGTAAAAAATTGATTGATACAACAACGTCAGCAATGGCACTAATTTGCAGCTGTATTAATATGTTTGAATTTCTTTTTTAGCTTTATGATAAACCTCATTTGTTATATATAAAAATATGTCAGTTTCATAAAGTTAGATATAGAATTTTGGTTTTTTCCTTGAAGGTTAGTGTGTATAGCTATATCATAATTGGCCGACTAAGATCTTAGTTAGCTAGACCCAAAAAATAGAAAACAAAATAAATGAGTTCTCATGTTAATTAATGCTAAAAATATTCTCGAAAAATTAAATCCGCATAATAAAGTAAATTACGATTCTGTTTTAAAAGAAGTGATTAATAATTGGCAATCAGAATCAGTTCGACCAAAGTTACTAATTCATAGTTGTTGTGCACCTTGTAGTACCTATGTTTTAGAGTATTTAGCACAATATGCAGATATTACGATTTATTTTGCTAATTCTAATATCCATCCTAGAGTTGAATATGAGCACCGTAGTGTGGTGCAACAGAAATTTATTGCTGACTTTAATCAAAAAACAGGTAATAACGTTCAATTCTTAGAAGCACCTTATCAGCCAGCAGAATTTATTAAACAAGTTGGTCATTTGCGTGATGCGCCCGAAGGCGGCGAGCGTTGTCATATTTGTTACAAAATGCGATTAGATCTGGCCGCAATTAAAGCACAAGAATTGGGCTTTGACTATTTTGCAAGTGCTTTAACACTAAGCCCTAAAAAGAATAGCCAAAAAATAAACGAACTGGGGTTTGAAATTCAAGAGATCTTTTCGGTCAATTATCTACCTTCTGATTTCAAAAAAAATAACGGTTATAAACGCTCTATTGAATTATGCACGGAGTATGATGTGTATCGTCAATGTTATTGCGGTTGTATTTTTGCTGCCAAAGCACAAGGTGTTGATTTGAAAAATGTGATTGCGATAGCTAAGCAAGGATTAGAGAAGGACTTGTAACATTTATTTATAAAAATATACTGAAACGTATAGTTACCGGAAACTTTTTGACACTGTTATTATCTACTGAGAGATATTTTTTAAACAGAACTATTAAAAAATTTAAACATTTAGCTATAATTGTCATTTATAAAAATAAAATTAATTTTTTAATAGTTAGCTATATTCTTGCTAAATGTGAGTTTATTATGTCAAAACTATATAAGTTAGGATTGGATGTTGGTTCTACAACAGCTAAATGTGTGTTACTTGATGAGCATGATAACTTTGTGTATGCCAATTATGTTCGCCATAATACCCATGTTATAGCAACTGTGTTGCGATTATTAGATGAGATAGTACAAAAACTTGGCAATAATATTATCTTGTCGGTGAAAGTGACTGGTTCGGCAGGAATGGGGATTTCGGAAAAAGCAGAGATTGCTTTTATTCAAGAAGTGGTAGCTGCTTCAGAAGTTGTGCAACGAAAATATTCCGAAGTAAGAACATTGATTGATATAGGGGGAGAAGATAGTAAGATGATCTTCTTCTTCCCAGATCGTCCACCAGATATTCGTATGAATGGCAGTTGTGCTGGTGGAACTGGAGCGTTTATCGATCAGATGGCAACGTTACTTAATACTCCAGTTCAACAATTCGATCTTCTCGCCCAAAATCACAACCAAATTTACCCAATCGCTTCTCGTTGTGGTGTTTTTGCTAAAACCGATGTCCAAAATCTGATTAGTCGTAACGTTTCAAAAGAAAATATCGCATATTCTGTTTTGCATGCCGTTTGTATTCAGTTAGTTAACACCTTAGCGCGTGGTTATGACGTTGTACCAAAAGTGATGTTAATTGGTGGACCATTTTCATTTATTCCAACACTTGGTAAAGCGGCTTTAGAGACTTTAAAGCTAACTGAAGATCAAATTGTAAAAACTGAACATCCCACCTTATTGTCGGCTTGGGGAGCTGCAATTCATCTTTTGGATCGTACTGAACTTTCAATTACTGATTTTATTGCAAAATTAAATGCCTCAACAAAAATAACCACTAAACAGTCTTTTAGATTAAATCCATTATTTAATAAATTATTGTCTTTTAATGATTGGAAAAAACAAAGAAAATATATTGAAATTCCTAAAATTAAGCTAGCTGATTATCAAAAACAAAACGCTTTTTTAGGTATTGATAGTGGATCTACAACTACAAAAATTACCTTAATTGGTGAAGATGATGAGTTGCTTTTTACCTATTATGCACCAAATAATGGTCACTCTATTGGTGCTTTAAGCAAAGGTTTAACACAATTAAAGCAAGAAATTGCATCATCAAGTAAAAACATTGTTATTGCTCGAACAGGTGTTACAGGTTATGGCGAAGAGCTATTAAAAGCAGCTTTTGCTTTTGATGATGGACTTGTTGAAACGATGGCGCATTTTGCCGCTGCAAAACATATCGATCCTGAGGTAAGCTTTGTGATGGATATCGGCGGCCAAGATATGAAAGCTATTTTCATATCCAATGGTGTTGTTAATCATATTGAACTTAATGAAGCTTGTTCATCAGGATGTGGGTCGTTTATTGAAACATTTGCTAAGTCACTTAATTTTAATACGATCGACTTTGCTGATGCGGCTTGTAAATCAATAAGCCCTTGCGATTTAGGTACACGATGCACTGTTTTTATGAATTCTAAAGTTAAACAAGCTTTGCGCGAGAATGCTACCGTTGGTGATATTTCAGCTGGGTTGGCTTTTTCAGTCATAAAAAATGCGATTCACAAAGTATTAAAACTCCACGATATGCGAAAACTAGGTGATCATATTGTGGTACAAGGAGGAACTTTTAAAAATTCAGCAGTTTTTAGAGCGTTAGAACAATTAACTGGTGCACAAATTACGAGTTCTAATATACCTGAATTAATGGGGGCTTATGGCTCAGCATTAGTAGCAAAAAATTACTATCAACAAAACCCAATAGCATCAACATTTATTGGTTTAAACAATTTACACAAAGCCGAAGAAAACAAAGCTAAACTTTCGCGTTGTAAAGGGTGCGAAAATAAATGCGATATTGTAATTTATCGTTTTGCTAATGGGCAACGCTATTATTCAGGCAATAAATGTGAACGTTTTTTAAGTAATAATCCTCAAAAAGATAACAATTCATTTAATATGTTTGATTATAAAAATGCGTTGTTATTTGATCGTATTGCAATTTCAACTTCTAATGCAAAAATCAATATTGGCATTCCGCGAGTGTTAGGACAATACGAAAATTTTCCTTTTTGGCATACGTTATTAACTCACAGTGGCATTAAGGTTACTCTTTCGCCATTTTCGACCAATGCTATTTATGAAAAAGGGGCAGGAACAGTCATGTCTGATAGTGTTTGTTTTCCTGCTAAGTTGGTACATGGGCACATTATGGAACTTATTGAACAAAAGGTTGATCGTATTTTTATGCCCATGGTGGTTTTTGAGTCTGCGCAGTTTGATAATGCTGTGAATAGTTATAACTGTCCAATAGTCAGTAGTTATGCTGAAGTGGTAAATAGTGCGATTAATCCCGAAATTAAATATGGCTTGCCAATTGATCATCCGGTTATTAATTTCACCAATATTAAATTACTTAAAAAAGGCTGTATTAAGTATTTAACTTCGTTAGGTATTAATAAAGCTGTGGCAGAGAAAGCATTTTCTAGCGCAATAATTGATCAATCTAAATTTAAAAAATCACTTTATAATAAAGCAATTGAGGTCTTAAATAATGCTAAACAAACAGGACGTTATGTATTTGTTTTAGCGGGGCGCCCTTATCATAGTGACAGTTTAATAAACCATAAAACTCCCGAAATCTTAAATGCACTTGGTTGCGATGTGATTACTGAAGATTCGGTATTGGGAGCGATCAATCAATTGTCACCAGAACTACAAATTTGTTCACAGTGGAGTTATCCAAATCGTTTATATGCTGCAGCAACCTTTGTGGCACAACAAGCAAATAATATTCAATTCGTTCAACTCAATTCATTCGGTTGCGGACCTGATGCGATTGTCACCGATGAATGTAAGGCGGTATTAGAATCAAAAGGCAAAACCTGTACGATTATTCGTGTTGATGAAATTTCAGCAACGGGATCCGTTCGCTTACGTTTGCGGTCAATAATTGAATCCATCCGTATGAATCACCAACAGCCATTAAAATCTGTTGAACGTAAAAAGATAGCTATTTTTAATAAACAAGATAAACAGCGTAGGACGATACTAGCTCCGTTTCTTTCTGACTTTTATTCGCCAATTTTACCGTCAGTATTTGCATTATTGGGCTATAAACTAGAAACATTGCCAAAACCAGATAAAACTTCGGTTGAGTGGGGATTAAAATATTGTAATAACGAGATTTGCTATCCAGCAACCATTATTGTTGGCGATATTATCAAAGCTCTTCAATCTGGTAAGTATAATCGTGACGAAGTTGCGATTGGAATTACTCAGACAGGGGGACAGTGTCGTGCAAGTAGTTATCTATCATTAATTAAAAAGGCCATGATTAGTAATGGTTTTGAAGATATACCAATCATATCACTTAGTCCTAAGAACATGAATCAGAGTGAACAGCCAGGTTTTAAAATTAATTGGCTTAAAGCACTGCCAACTTCTTTTTTTGCTATGTTGTTTACTGATTCATTAGCTAAAATGTATTACGCTGTAGCGCCTAGAGCAAAGATAAAACAACAAGTTGATCAACTCAAGGATCTTTACATAAGAAAATTAGAGCAGGCTATTAGTCAGTATAAAGGTCATAAAGCAATTTATACACTATTAGCCGAAGCAGTTGCTGATTTTAACCAAGTAGAAGTTCTAAACAAAAATTGCCCACAAATTGGTATTGTAGGTGAAATCTATGTTAAATATAATAATTTTGGTAACCAACACAGTATTGATTGGTTAATTGATCAAGGCATTGAGCCAGTGATACCTCCAATGCTCGAATTTTTTGTTCAAGGCTTTGTAAATTTTGATAGTAATATTGATAATCACCTTGAATCGAAAAGGTATCTTTCCTATTTATTACACTTTTTTGAGAAGATTGCACAACGTTATATTGATAAAACTAATCAAATTCTGGCTAATTTTAAATATTATCAACCATTTCATAATATCCGTGATATAGCAAAAAAAGCTGAACAAATTCTTAATTTAAGTAACCAATTTGGAGAAGGCTGGTTGATTCCAGCAGGCATCATGAGTTTTGCTGAGTATGGTATTAACAATGTCATTAGTTTGCAACCTTTTGGCTGTATTGCTAATCATGTAGTTTCAAAAGGTGTTGAAAAACGTATACGCGACTTAAATCCTAAACTTAATTTATTGTATTTGGATTTTGATGATGGGGCAGGAGAAGTAAACGTGCTAAATCGTTTACATTTTATGGTTAGCTCATTAAAGTATACGCAATTACAACGTATTGTTTAATAACTATAATGGCTTATGGTTATGTGATAATGTATAAAATTATTCATAGTAATGCATTTACAAGGAGGATCAGTTAGTTGTGTTGTCGATTTATCAATTAAAACCAAAATTTCAAGCATTACTTAGACCATATGCCAATGCTCTTTATAAAGCAAATTTTACAGCCAATCAAGTAACATTAATAGCTGGATTTGGATCGATTTTTATCGCTTTCATTGTTGGAGTATTAGCCAAATATCAATGGATTTTTTTTCTTATTCCAATATGGATGTTTATCCGTATGGCACTTAATGCCATTGATGGTATATTAGCAAGAGAATATTACCAAAAATCAAATTTAGGTGCTTATTTAAACGAAATTTGTGATGTTGTGTCTGATAGCGCATTGTTACTCATTTTTACACAAATTGAATGTGTCAATAACTATTTAGTCATTTTAGTGGTTTTATTGTCGTTATTAACAGAATACAGTGGCGTGCTAGGTGTTATGATTGGTGCTTCACGGCGGTATGATGGACCAATGGGTAAGAGCGATCGAGCATTTGTGCTTGGTGGAATTAGTCTAGCGATTGCCACTTATTTATTACCTTTAAGTTACATCAATGCGCTATTATGGATCATTAGTATTTTGCTTGTTTGTACTGTAATTAACAGAATACGAAATGGCATTCAAGAAGTCCAAAAATAACGAGGGGAAATATGCGTCAACAGCAACAAAAAACATTTATTAGTTATGATGGCTGTCAGTTATTCTATCGCTATTGGTCTGTTATTGATAGCAATGCTAATCAACCTAAAGCAATAGTCATTTTTCATCGTGGGCATGAACATTCAGGACGTGTTGCACATCTTGCTGATGAATTAAATCTACCAGATTATCAAATCTTTGCTTGGGATGCTAGAGGTAATGGTCAATCAGAAGGTGAGCGAGGTGATGCTCCTAATTTTGCAACATTAATTAAAGATGCTAACTGTTTCATTGAACACATCATGCAGGAGTATAACCTCCGTCAAGAAGATATTGCTATTATAGCCCAAAGTGTTGGTGCTGTGATTGCTTCGGCATGGGTACATGACTATGTGCCAAATATTCGTGCCTTGGTATTAGGTTCACCAGCTTTTAGCGTAAAATTATATGTACCATTAGCGGTGCCAGGATTGAAATTACTATATAATTTGAAAGGGAATTTTTTTGTTAATAGTTATGTCAAACCTAATTTATTAACGCATGATTTAGAAAGAGCAACTTCGTTTACAAAAGACCCATTAATTACTCGACCTATTTCTGTACGACTTTTGCTTGATTTATATTCAGTATCAGATCGTGTTGTTAAAGATGCAAATGCAATTACCGTCCCAACACAATTGTTAGTTTCTGGATCGGATTATGTAGTAAGACGAAAACCGCAAAGACAGTTTTACGATAATTTGGGCACACAACAAAAAGAATTTCACATTCTCCCAGGGTTTTATCATGATACATTTGGCGAAAAAGAACGAAAATTCGCTATCGATCGTGCAAGACGATTTATTATTGGTTGTTTCGCCAATCAAATTTGTGTACCGCCATTAGTTAATGCTGATCTTGTAGGATATACTAGGCAAGAAGCAGATAATTTAACGATGCCTCCATCGGGTTTGATTAAACCTATATACTGGAAGTTTATTAAAGCCAATTTAAAATATGTCAGTAAAATATCTGACGGAATTAGGCTTGGTATCGATACGGGATTTGATTCGGGTAGTACGCTTGATTATGTTTACCGTAATGAACCATCGGGAACATCAAAATTGGGGCGTTTTTTTGATTATGTTTATTTACAATCTATTGGTTGGCGAGGAATTCGACAACGAAAAGTACATCTTGAAGAGTTATTAAAACTAGCTATCAATAAATTATATGATCAGAACTATTCTATCGATATTGTTGATGTAGCAGCAGGGCATGGGCGTTATATTTTAGAAACGATTAATCAAATTGCCAATAAACCCAATTCGATTTTACTACGAGATTATAGTGATATTAATGTGCTTGCAGGTCAAACATTAATAGAAGAGAAAGGATTAGTAAATATAGCACGTTTTGAAAAAGGCGATGCTTTTAATCGTGAGCAACTAGCCCAATTATCACCTAAACCAACTTTAGCTGTTGTATCTGGTTTGTATGAGCTGTTTAATGATAATCATTTGCTACGTAACTCTTTATCTGGCCTTGCTGACTCAATACCTGAAGGGGGATATTTAATTTATACCAATCAGCCATGGCATCCCCAATTGGAGTTTATAGCAAGGGCGTTAACATCACATCGTGATGGTCAACCATGGGTTATGCGAAGGCGAACTCAACGTGAAATGGATCAGTTGGTTGCAACTGCTGGGTTTAAAAAAATAACAATGCGTATTGATCAGTGGGGGATTTTTACTGTATCGCTAGCACAACGAATTAGATAATGGATAAAGTAAAACTAGGATTTAATAAGCTAACTATTTATAAGTTTATATGGTTAATTTGTTTAGCTATTTTCTTTTTTACTAGCTATAATTTTACTAATTGGTTTACCTCTATACGTAGTGATGTAGGAAGTATAGTTTTTAAATGGGAGCATTCAATTCCGTTATTGCCTTGGTCTATCGTACCTTATTGGTCGATAGACCTTATGTATGGACTAGCAATATTGCTTGTTTGCTCTCATCGAGCTCTAAAAATACTTTGTCTTCGACTTTTATCCGCTCAGATCATTTGTATTATCTGTTTTTTGGCTTTTCCGCTTAAGTTTTCTTTTGAGCGCCCAACATTAGATGGATTATCGGGATTATTATTTAATATTTTGATGGGATTTGATAAACCCTTTAATCAAGCGCCATCGCTTCACATTACATTATTGGTTATTTTATGGCAATTTTATGCTAGCTATTTTCGTGGTGTATGGTGCTATATTTTACATATTTGGTGTTTATTAATTGCTTTATCTGTATTAACAACTTGGCAACATCACTTTTTTGACGTCCCTACTGGGGTCGGAGTAGGATGTTTCTGTATTTGGTTATGGCCAGATGATAGTCTATCACCAATAAAAAATTACCAATTACCTAAGCAGTATTTTTGGAGTAGCGTTTATTTTTTACTGTTCGCATTTTCCTTTTCTATTGCTATTTACTTTTATTCATGGGCATTGTGGTTATTATGGTTTTCTGTTGCATTTTTATTAGTTTCAGTAAACTATTTATTAGTTGGCACAGTCGGTTTTCAAAAACAGACTAATGGAAAATTTAATCTTGTAGTTACTATTTTATATCTGCCTTATTTTGTGATTATATGGGTTAATTCACGATTGTGGACATTTAAAAATAAGTCGGTAGATTTGATTTGTGATAATGTTTATTTAGGTAGAATACCTTCCAATAATACTTTGCGCATAAATCATTTTTTCTCAATTGTTGATCTTTGCGCTGAATTACCAATTCCTCATTTTAATGGTCAGTACAATCTCATCCCTGTATTAGATATGACGCCATTGACGATTGAACAATGTCAGCAAGCAGCTGAAATTATTAATCAGTATTACAAAAAAGGTAAATTATTAGTCTGTTGTGCTTTGGGATATTCGCGCAGTGCTACCGCTATTATTGCTTGGTTATTGTTAACTAAAAGAGCATCGAACTTAGATGAAGCAATAAGTATGGTAAAAGAACGCCGTCATACAATTGTTATTACAGCCAAGCAACGAATAATTTTGTTAGACTGGTTTTTACAAATAAAAAAAGGAAGTCAGTATGTTAAATCATGATGAACCCAAAAAATTTACAACAGATTGTCAAACATCACTTGTGACATTTTGTAGTTTACTGACTATCAGTTTATCTACTGGTTTATTATTGTTAATTTTTACTATTACAGCATTATGCTTTGGATTGATCTCAAATTGGATGATTAACGATGCTTTACCATTAACCTTATTTTGTTTTGCTGCCTTTATTATGGGATTGATTGGGATTTATTACACATTACGAATTCAATTTGATAAACAACTGTTTAATTATTTGTCTACTCGCAACAAACAACTCTCCAATACACTTATTGAGTTAGATAATGTTCTGTTAACCCTTCATTTAATTAAGTCCAATCAGTTAATAAAACGAACTATCATTGAACGCCAACAAGGTACATTAAGGTTGTTTAGAAAACAAATAACATCACTGATTATACAAATTATATTGTTAATAGGAGCATGGTTTAGTGGCATTATCTAGTCTTGATAATAAAGTTATAGCAAAAAAGCTTTACGTTAATAGCAAATAAATAAAAAGGAGAAACAACAATGTCTAGTCATCAAATTGATATTTTATTACTATTTTTAGGTATTGGTATTTTTCTTGCCATTGCCTCTACTGTAGGTTGGCTATTAAAACGGCTTCTTGGTAGTTCAAATAGTGTAATTGATAATCTCAACACTCGCATTAATGCATGGTGGGTAATGGTAGCAGTTATTAGTATTGCTTTTTTTTTAGGCAAATTTGCTGTAATTTTTCTGTTCTTTATATTATCTGTCATTGCTTTACGTGAATTTTTAACCATAACGCCTGTTAATCATTATGATTCTTATGCTTTGATGTTTGCTTATTTTATAGCTTTACCTTTGCAATATATTTTAGTAGCTATGTCGTGGTATGGATTGTTTTGCGTTTTTATTCCTGTTTATGGTTTTTTATTATTAGCCATTTTGGCGGCAATAACTGGTTCAACCAATAATTTTTTAGAACGAACGGCTAAAGTGCAATGGGGACTAATGATTACAGTTTATAACATCTCTTTTGTACCAGCACTATTAATATTACCAATCGACAATTATCAAGATCGTAATCTTCTTTTGACTGCTTTTTTATTGTTGATTATTGAACTTTCAGACACCTTTCAATATGTGTTTGGCAAATTATTTGGTAAGCACAAAATTATCCCAAATTTATCACCATCTAAAACGGTTGAAGGGTTTATTGGGGGAACCTTATTAGCAAGTTTAATAGGTGCGTGCCTATTTAAGATAACACCTTTTAGTTTTGTACAAGCAGGTTTAATTTCACTTATTGTTACGTTACTAGGTTTTTTGGGAGGCCTGGTTATGTCAGCCATCAAACGTGATAAAGGTATAAAAGATTGGGGAAATTTTATCAGTGGTCATGGTGGAATGCTTGATCGTTTAGATTCTGTGTGTTTTGCAGCACCTATCTTTTTTCATGTTGTACGTTATTTTTGGGTGTAACTTTCATACCAAATTTAGACAAACATATGGTTTATATAAATTATACAAATTTACTCTTAAAAAAGGAGCATAGTCGATTAATTTATGATATAAATACAAGTATTGTATTAACTTTAAGATAAAAATAAGGACTTTATTATGTTAAAAGAGCAAATGGTAGTAAAAAATTCAACAGGTTTGCATGCTCGCCCTGTAACAACACTAGTTAAATTAGCAGGTCGTTATCAATCATCAATTGAGCTTGTGTATAATGATAAAGCAATTAAATTAAAAAGTATGATGGGTTTGCTTGGTGCAGGAGTTAAAGGCGGGGCAACTGTTGAAATTATCTGTGATGGTGAAGACGAACAAGCTGCAATGGACGAAATTCGTGAATTATTTGCGACAGGTTTTGGTGAATAATTAACTCAATTAATAAATATTTCAATAATTCCGTCGACTAAGGTCGACGGAATTTTTAAAAAGGGCATAACTAAATACTTTTAAGTAGACCTGTTTAAAAAGATTAAATTAATCTTTAATTATTGAATTCAATTCTTTATGATCAATTGATGGTAATTTTTTGGTAAAACCTTTCGTTAGATAAATTAAATAAATAAATCCAATAGATAACCAAACTAAACCAACAATCATCGCTGTCGCATCAAGACTTGTCCATAACCATAATGAAAGTAATACACCAATGGATGGCAACAGCCCATATTTAAATAGGACAGAAACTGTTTTTACCTTGATATCGCTTAAGTAGCTTTTAATTACACACAAATTAACAAAAGTAAATGCAACTAAAGCACCAAAGCTGATCATAGAAACAACCAAACTCAGTTCTAACACTAATGATAATAGTGAAAAACAGGCGACAAAAATAATCGATAAATAAGGTGTTCTAAAGCGGGGATGAACCTTATAAAAAATTTGTTTAGGTAACACGCCTTCTCGCCCCATGGCATAGAAAATTCGTGATACACTGGTTTGCGCAGTCATTGCCGAGGCAAAGACACCTGTTAAATAAGCCGCTTGGAAGAAGTTATACATAAAATTTCCCCCTAGCTGACTAATATCACCAACTCGACGAACCACGTCTAAACTTGCAGTATCCTTATTATCTATAAAATCCTGCCATACGGGATAAGCTAAGTGAGCACAGTAAGAGACAACTAAAAAGATACAGCCTGCAATAAGAACTGTCCATATAATCGCTCTTGGTAGTGATTTTTGTGCATCATTAGACTCTTCAGCTAGGGTAGCAATGGCATCAAAGCCTAAAAAGGCTAGGCATAAAATTGCTGCGCCAGAGAGCAAACCGTTAAAATCACCAGCATTAACTTGCAGAGGCTTTATCATCGCTTCTGGAGTTAGACTTACATTAGTTAAGATTAAAAAGATAAATAATCCAATAAAAAAAATCTGAATGATAATCAATGTAAAATTTACTGAATTAATTAATTTAATACCTAAATAGTTTAATAAGCTAACACTACACAATGAACCAAGTACAAAAACATAAGCAGGAATACTTGGAAATGCTTCATTAAGATAAATACCTAATACCAAATAATTTAATATTGGTAAAAATAGGTAATCAAGGATTTGTGCCCAACCTACTAAAAAACCAACTTTTCCACCAAAAGTACGTTGTACATAAGAATAAGCAGAACCAGCAATTGGAAGCTTATTTGCCATTCGGCAATAGCTCAATGCTGTAAAGAAGATCATAGCAAGAGTAATAATGTAAGCTACAGGTAAGTGTCCGTTACTAGCAACGGTAACTTCCCCATAAGTGGTGAAGATTCCTAAAGGAACCATATAAGCTAAACCAAATGCAATTAATGCAGGAGTGGTTAAAACTCGTTTCATTTTTATTGCGGACATGACTTATTTTGCTCCTCTGTCCAAAAAACAATAAAAAACTACTAAGTATAGTTTTGCCTTTTTACCCGCTTAAAGCGGCAGGGAATTCTGCCATATTATAATAATTATGCAAGCTAATTTTTTGTAAAAAACACCAGAGCGGGTAAATTATAAACTTTAATGCATATTACGAGTTATTTCTGATCAATTTAATCTAGATGGATTGATTAAAACTTTGAGTTAAACTTTTCATATTTGTGACCCATCTATTATTTGTCAGACAAAATGAATGTCAGCATAAATCAATTGTTGTACATTAAATGCAAAGAAATGAAAATTAATTTATCTTGGGCAGTTATCATTAATAAAGAGGATCTATTTATGCAGTCAATCCCTGTTTTATCGGTTGATTTAACCAGTGAAGTTACGAATCAGAAATCATCCATCATTAATTTAATGGCTCAAACTAGCCAACCTTATTTAATAGATGTTAAAAGTTTTTTTGAAGATGTGATGGATCATGAGCAAGAAATGGAAACAGATGTGTTGCCAGATATTGCATTGCCTCATGCTAAAAGTACAGCGGTTAATACACCATTTATTGTTGTCGGTAAATATATTAATGGCATAGTTTGGAATAATGGTAATAAAGTTAAATTAGTTATTTTAATTGGTGCGCCAGAGCATGCCAATAAAGAGCATTTATCCATTATTGCTAAATTAGCATCGAATTTAGCTAATGATGATTTTGTCGAAGATTTGCTCAAAAGCGATATTCAATCTGTGGCAAATAAGATTAGAGGTTTATATGATTAGAAAAAAAATTGTTGCGATTTGTGCGTGTACCGCAGGGATGGCGCATACATATATTGCTAAGCAAAAAATTGAAAATGAAGCGAAAAAACGCGGTTGGGATTATAAAGTCGAAACCCAAGGTGCTGCAGGTATTGAAAATTCATTAACTGAACAAGATCTTAAAAATGCCGATATAATTTTATTAGCGACTGATATTTCAATTGAAAATGCCGATAGGCTTGAGCCTTATAAAAATGTCATAAAAGTAAGTACGGGTGAAGCAGTTAAAAATACTGCCAATATTTTTAATAATGCTGAGAAAACATCGGCAAAGGTTGTTAAAGATAGTATCGGTAAAGAGATATTTAGAGCTTTAAATACGGGGATCAGTAAGTTTTTACCTGTCATTATCGCATCGGGAATTCTTTTTTCAATTGTGTTAATGACAGGAAATGTGACCAATGGCAATATTGAGCCAAGTAATCAATTCTTTATTGATTTAAAGCAAGTTGCCTTATATGGTTTTGCTATGATGGTTCCAGTACTTGCTGCGTATATGGCTTACTCTATTGGTGGCAATGCAGCTTTAGCGCCTGCATTTATTATGGGCTATGTGGTTAATAATCCAGTTGGTTATAATCAAGTTAGTACAGGATTTATTGGTGCAATGATTTTTGGTATTTTAATCGGCTATTTCGTGAAATGGTTGAAAACGATTAAAGTCCATCCGGTAATTGCCTCGATTATGCCAGTGATGATCATCCCTACGGTGACGATATTAGTGATGGCACCACTTTACATTTATGGATTATCTTATCCTCTCGATTGGTTTGTTAAAGTTATGGTCGCTACTTTAAAAGGGATGTCAGAGGTGAATGCCGCATTTTTAGGTATTGGAATCGGAGTATTAGCGGCGCTTGATATGGGAGGACCATGTAGTAAAGCGGCGACTGCATTTACCCTAGCAGCAATGGCTGAGGGGGTTTATGGTCCAAATGGCGTGTTTCGTATGTGCTGCGCTATTCCACCATTAGGTTTAGCGGTGTCATCATTGATTATTTCACGTTCAAAATATACTAAAGAAGAAAAAGAGTTTGGAATAACAGCTTTTTTCTTATCGTTAGCTGGGATAACCGAAGGTGCCATTCCTTTTGCCGCCAAAGATCCTAAACGCGTTATCATTGCAATTGTTGTTGGTACAGCGGTTGCAGGTTTGTTAGGCATGATAAATGGCATAGATTCGCTTGTCGCATTCGGTGGTCTAGTAGCGTTAGGGGGAGTGACTAAGGGAGCCATATGGTATGTGATTGATATGTTTATCGGAGCATTGATTATTGCTGCTATCTTACATTTCACAAAAACGACAGCGGTGGAAACAGAAAAATCAAAAGCAATTGAAGTTGATTAAAGCTTGGATAATTATTTATGCTACACCACTAATAATTGTGGTGTAGTAATTTGACATAAAAAATTTAAATTTTAAATTTTAAATTACATCATTTTGATAAACCGTTTTACCGCCAACAATAGTTGTTAACACGTTAACGTTTTGGATATCATTAGTTGGTATGGTAAATGGGTTGCGATCTAAAATAATTAAATCAGCAAATTTACCTTTTTCAATTGAACCAATATATTCATCTTGATTTAATACATATGCAGCATTGATAGTAGCACTACGCAATACTTCAGTAATGGTTAAATTACGATCGCTGTCTAATCGTGGATGATCAGCATCAATTTGTCGAGTCATAGCAATTTGGAAATCATACCATTCGTTTAAAGGATCAATTGGCCAATCGCTACCAAACGCACAGTTTACACCAGCATCAATGTATTGCCCGTGCGCTTCTAATCCATTATAACGCTCTGGACCAAATAGAGTTTGATACTGCTCAACCATTGCTGAACTACAACCAGCCCACTGGAAAGAAAATACTACGCAAGCATTTAATTGTTTATATCTGGCAAACTGGTGTGTTGCGCTTAGTTCGTTATGTGCAGTGCTTGGACGGATATCTGCATCAGGTAAGGCTTTTCGCATTTTTTCAATAGCATCAAGTACCACTTCAATTGCCCCTTCACCAACAGTATGCATATGTGGGTGAAAACCTGCTTTTGCGGATTCAAGTATTAATGCATCTAACATTTCAGTGGAATAATAAAGATCACCGTAACGATCTTTTTCGTTTTCTAACTGATATGGTTTAAGTAATCGTGCAGTCATCAAAGGTGCTTGCATTACGCCATCTACAAATAACTTAGTATGTGATATTTTAATGCCTGGTTTAGGTTGCCAGTTTTTATCATCATAACGAGCGGCAAACTGTTTTACTTTCTCAATGACATTTGGAATATCGGCGATTGATGATACATCATCAGGTGGCAATTCCCGAGCGCCAAACAGGCGGATAGAAAGCCCATCCTGTTGCTGTAGTCTTAAAAAGGCATCGGCTTGAGTTTCAGTAATTCGAGCATCCATAACAGCAGTAACGCCTTGTTTATTTAATTCTGCTTGCGATAATTTAGCAATATTAAGTGCTTGTTCATCTGTTAGTTTAGAAATACTATCAAAAGCACGCATGGCTGGGGCATCTTCTAATATACCATTTAATTCGCCGTCATCAGTACGACCAATTTTACCATCCGATGGTTCAGGAGTGTTTCTATCTAAACCAAATTTTTCTAATGCTATACTGTTAGCAACCAAAGTATGACAATCATTTGAAAACAAAATAACAGGGCGTTTTGTATTGAGTTTATCAAGATCAAAACGAGTAATATCTGTACCAATTGGCAACACTTCTTGGCGTAACCAACCACGGACTTGCAACCAATTAGCGTTATGATTGGGATTATCTTTATCTAAATAGTCTTGAATAATAGCTAAAGTCTCATCAATAGTTAAACTTTGGTAATTTAAATTACATGATGATAATTGCATGCCACCCCAAAAGGTGTGTAAATGTGAGTCAATAATACCTGGCATCATTGTTTTGCCTTGCAAATCATAAATTTTTGTATGATTATCAACATAGCGACTGCTATTTATTTCTTGCGTGGAGCCTGTTGCAATAATATAGCCATTTTCGATTGCGATAGCTTCACACACGTTGTCTTGTTTATCTGCGGTGTAAATATAGCCATTAATATAAATAACATCAGCTTTAGCCATTATGTAGGATTCCTTAAATAAAGATCGAAATGAGAGGCTCACGATAACAGATTTATAAAAAATTTGTCAAACGCAATAATTTTCTTTATTGTGTGAGCAGATTATGCTACAAATAGCTATTTAGTTACAGCGTCACAAGGTGAACAGATGAAATATCAACAGTTAGAAAACCTTGAATGTGGTTGGAAATGGAATTATCTAGTTAAAAGGCACTTAGAAGGCGAGTTAATTACACGTTATATTGAAAAAAGCGCTGCGCAGCAGGCGGTCAATGAGTTATTGTTATTAGAGCATAACCCAACTGGTGTCGTTGATTGGATAAAACAGCATTTAAACCCTGACTTAGATAATCGCCTTAAGCAAACTATTCGTGCAAGGCGAAAGCGCCATTTTAATGCAGAACAACAAAATACTCGGAAAAAATCCATTGATTTGGAGTTTTTAGTTTGGCAACGATTGGCTAATTTAGCTAAACGCCGTGGATGCACGTTGTCACAAACCATTACTCAACTAATTGAAGATGCAGAGCAGAAAGAGCAATATGCAACGAAAGTATCAACAATTAAAGATGATTTACTATCACTCCTAGATGTAAATATTGATAGTAAATAATACAAACAACAGAATAGAAAGGTTTAATTATGGGAAAATTCCTTGTTATTGTCGAATCACCAGCCAAAGCAAAAACGATCAATAAATATCTTGGCAAAGATTTCGTGGTTAAATCAAGTGTAGGTCATATTCGCGATCTACCTGTGAGTGGTAGCAGCCAACGAGCTGAAAAATCAACAAAAGACAAAAAAGATAAAGTTGAGAAAAAAGTTAAACGTTCAGAAAAACAAGTATTGGTTGATCGCATGAGCGTTGATCCATATAACGGTTGGAAAGCGCATTACGAAATTCTACCAGGTAAAGAAAGGGTAGTATCTGAACTGAAAAAACTGGCTAAAGATGCTGACATGATCTATCTCGCAACCGATTTGGATAGAGAAGGGGAAGCCATTGCATGGCATCTTAAAGACGTGATAGGTGGTGAAGATAGCAAATATCGTCGTGTTGTTTTTAACGAAATTACCAAAACGGCGATCAAAAATGCTTTTAATGAACCATCGATGCTTGATATGGATCGGGTTAACGCCCAGCAAGCACGTCGATTTATGGATCGGGTAGTTGGCTTTATGCTATCGCCATTACTTTGGAAAAAGGTTGCTAGGGGGTTATCAGCTGGTCGTGTACAATCTGTTGCTGTACGTCTTGTTGTTGAGCGTGAACGCGAAATTCATGCTTTCATTCCTGAAGAATACTGGGATCTGTTTGCTGATTTGAACACGGCTAAAAATGAGCCATTAAGTTTGCAAGTTACTCATTATAAAAACGAAGCATTCGAACCTAAAGATAAAATTGCCATTGATATTGCGCTAGCTGAACTTAGTAAAAACCAATATCAAGTAACTAATATTGAACAAAAGCCAACTAAAAGTAATCCAACAGCACCTTTTATTACCTCAACTTTACAGCAAGCAGCAAGTACTCGTCTTGGTTTTGGTGTTAAAAAAACCATGATGTTGGCTCAAAGATTATATGAAGCTGGTTACATTACCTATATGCGTACTGACTCGACCAATTTAAGTCAGGATGCGTTAGCGATGGTACGTGATTATATCGGTAAAAATTTTGGCGATAAATATCTACCAAAATCGGCTAATGTATACAGTAGTAAAAAGAACTCGCAAGAAGCGCATGAAGCGATTCGCCCATCAGATGTTACTATCTTAGCTGATAATCTTAGTGATGTTGAAGCTGATGCCACTAAATTATACCAACTAATTTGGCGCCAATTTGTAGCTTGCCAAATGACATCGGCTGAATATAACTCAACAACAATTACGGTTAATTCAGGTGATTTTACTTTAAAAGCCAAAGGTCGGACATTGCGTTTTGATGGTTGGACTAAAGTGCAGCCACAGCTAGCCAAAAATAATGAAGATAAAATATTACCATCACTATCGATAAACGATAAGCTTGATTTAATTAACTTAAATCCAAATCAACATTTTACCAAACCACCAGCAAGATATAACGAAGCATCTCTTGTTAAAGAGCTTGAAAAGCGAGAAATTGGGCGACCATCGACTTATGCAACCATTATTTCGACAATACAAGATCGTGGTTATGTACGTTTAGATAATCGTCGGTTTTATGCTGAAAAAATTGGTGAAATTGTTACCGATAGACTTAGTGAAAACTTTAATGATCTAATGAGTTATGATTTTACAGCACGTATGGAACATGCTCTGGATGAAATTGCTCATAAAAAACAAGAATGGCGTGAAGTGCTGGATCAGTTTTTCAGTGACTTTAGTCAGCATCTTGAGGTTGCTGAACAAGCACCAGATAAAGGCGGAATGCAGCTTAATCCATTAGTGCTAACACCTGAAATTAAATGTCCAAATTGTGGGCGTGAAATGGGTATTAAAACTGCTGGTACCGGTGTATTTTTAGCTTGTTCAGGCTATGCGTTGCCACCTAAAGAGCGTTGTAAACAGACTATTAACTTAATTCCTGAGCACGAAACATTAAATATTCTAGAAGAAGCTGAAACAGCAGAAACTGATGCTTTAAGAGCCCGTAAACGCTGTCCAAAATGTCACACGGCTATGGATAGTTATCTACTTGATAATGAAAGAAAACTACATATCTGTGGCAATAACCCGATTTGTGATGGTTTTATTGTCGAAAAAGGTAACTTTAAGGTTAAAAGTTATGAAGGGCCAATTATTGAATGCGAAAAATGTGGTTCAGAAATGCATTTAAAATCAGGGCGATTTGGCCTATATATGGGCTGTACTAATCCTGATTGTAAAAATACGCGTAAGATCTTAAAAAATGGTGATGTTGCACCACCAAAAGAAGACCCAGTTGATCTACCTGAACTAAAATGCACCAAGTCAGATGCACATTTTGTATTACGTGACGGTGCTGCGGGTATCTTTTTGGCGGCGCATAATTTTCCAAAATCAAGAGAAACACGCGCACCTTTGATAGAAGAGTTACAACGTTTTAAAGAGCGCTTGCCCGAAAAATTCATTTATTTGACCGAAGCACCAAATAAAGATCCTAATGGTAATCCATCAATTGTTCGTTTTAGCCGTAAAAATAAACAACAATATGTTACTTCTGAAGTTAATGGAAAATCGACAGGTTGGGTGATGCAATATGTGGATGGCAAATGGATCAATAGTAAAAAATAGGTAAGCACGTCTGAATTTTGTGAAAAACTTTCAGGAAAGTATACGTTTTAGTATAAAATAATTATTCTTTTGTGCTAGGCTGTGAAATGACTTACCTTAGCAATTCTTCCTTTTGTAATGTTATTAAAAAGGAAGAAAGGCATACAGTTAAAGGAGCGTTTGAGTGTTATGAAATTGCAACAATTACGCTATATTGTTGAGGTCGCAAATAACGACCTCAATGTATCGCTAACATCCGAAAAACTGTATACCTCTCAACCCGGTATAAGCAAACAAATAAAATTATTAGAAGGCGAGCTCGGCGTTCAGATATTTACTCGAGTGGGTAAACACCTTTCTCAAATCACACCGGTTGGTGAAAAAATCATTGCTCTTGCCCGAGAGATCCTCAATAAGTCCAATGATATTAAGATTATCGCCAAAGAGTTTAGTCAACCAAATCAAGGCTCATTAACAATTACCACTACCTATACTCAAGCTCGTTATACATTGCCAGTTGTGATTCAACAGTTTATGCAGCAATATCCAAATATTACATTGCATATGGAGCAAGGATCATCTCCTCAATGTATTTTACAAACTCAAGCAGGTCAGGCTGAATTTGCTATTGTGACCGATATCTCACAGCTTAGCGATGATATGATTGCCTTACCTTGCTATCACTGGAATCAAGCTGTGATTGTGATGAAAGATCATCCGCTTGCCAAAAGTAAATTAATTTCGATTGAAGAGCTTTCAAAATATCCGTTAGTTAGCTATGATTTTTCTAATGATGGTTCAGATTTAAATCAAGCTTTCTTGCGTGCTAACCAATCACCTAATATTGTTTTTAGCACAACGGATGCTGAGTTAATTAAAACTTATGTTAAATTAGGTGTCGGCGTTGGTATTGTGGCAAAAATGGCGGTGATCAATACTTCAGATGAAGATTTAGTTGTACTTAATGCTGGACATATTTTTCCTTACAGCACGACCTATATTGTTTTTCCTCGCTCATTATATTTACGCAGTTATATGTATGATTTTATCAGTCAGTTTTCGGCTCATTTGAATCGACAAGCTGTAAACAAACTTATGTTATGTGAAAAAAATTCCGAAGTATTAACGATGTTTAACGGGGTAAAATTACCAGTTTACTAATTTATTCTATCTTTTTTATGAGAATAAAAAAATTGAAACAAAGTGCGATATAACTCGCACTTTGGATGGATTATAACTATTTATGTCTTGCTTTTAAAATACCAATGACATCTTGTAAAGACAGATTCTGGTCTTGGAGTAAAACTAATAAATGATAAATTAAATCGGCAGATTCATTTTTTAGTTCCTCTCTGTCATGAACTGTTGCAGCAAGGGCTGTTTCAACGCCTTCTTCTCCCACTTTTTGGGCTATGCGCTTAGTGCCGTCATGATACAGTTTTGCGGTATATGATGATTTAGGATCGGCATTTTTACGCCCTGCAATTATCTGTTCTAATTCAAATAAAAATCCCCATTGGGTTTTAGTCGAAGCAAAACAACTTGTTGAGCCGGTATGGCAAGTTGAGCCAACTGGATCAACTAAAATCAATAATGTATCATTATCACAATCAGTTGAAATACTCACAACATTAAGAAAATAGCCAGAAGTTTCACCCTTTGTCCAAAGGCGCTGTTTGGTTCGTGAATAAAAAGTGACTTTGCCGCTATTTTGTGTTTGTGCTAACGCTTCTTGATTCATATAGCCAAGCATTAACACATCGCCCGAAACATAATGCTGAATAATGACTGGCATTAAATTATTCACTTTTTGCCAATTGAGTTGTTGTAAATCTAATTGGGTATTGCAATTTTGCGTTAACATAATCGAATATTTACTCCATGTTGTGCCAAATATTGTTTAAGTTCACCAATATTAATAATCTGTTTATGAAAAACTGAAGCAGCTAATGCTCCATCAACTTGTGCTTCATTAAATGCCTGTAGAAAATGCTCAATAGTACCAGCACCGCCTGAAGCAATTAGTGGCACGTTGCATACTTCTCGAACGGCGTTTAGTTGAATAATATCATATCCATTACGAACGCCGTCTTGGTTCATCATATTAAGCACAATTTCACCTGCACCACGTTTTTGTACCTCCTGTACCCAGTCGAGAGTGTTCCATTTTGTGGCAACGGTACGTTTTTCGTCACCAGTAAATTGATAAACATGATAATTGTTTGACTGTTTGTCATACCAGCTATCAATGCCAACTACAATGCACTGTACTCCGTAACGATCTGCAAGTCGTGTAATTAAACTAGGATCAGCAAGGGCAGGGGAATTAATCGAAATTTTATCAGCTCCAAAGGTTAATATTTGACCTGCATCTTCAACCGTTTTAATACCACCAGCAACACAAAAAGGGATATCAATCACTTCGGCAATTTTTGCAATCCAACTTTTATCGACAACACGACCATCTGACGAAGCGGTGATATCATAAAAAACGAGCTCATCTGCGCCTTCTTCTGCATATTTTTTTGCTAAGGGGACTATGTCTCCAATAATTTCATGATTACGAAATTGTACACCTTTAACCACTTGTCCATCGCGAACATCTAAACAGGGAATTATTCTTTTGGCCAACATGAAATTGCCTCCTGAACTGTAAATTTTTCTTCAAGTAAAGCACGGCCAACAATGACACCTTTAACACCACTGTCTTTCAGTGCTTTGACATCACTCAATTGACCAATTCCGCCAGACGCTTGAAAAGCAATCTCTGGGTATTTACGACTAATTTCCTGATACAACTTAACGTTTGAGCCACTGAGTGTGCCATCTTTGGAAATATCTGTACACAATACATGCCTTAAGCCATAAGGAAGGTAATCATCAATCACTTGTTCTAGTGTCTGACAGGAATCTTCTTGCCACCCATGAATAGCGACATATTTATTTCCTTGGTTGTCAATGCGGACATCAAGAGCCAATACTAGCCTTTCTGCACCATATTTTGAAAACCACTGTTTGACCAATTCGGGTTGCTTAATAGCTGTCGAACCAATTACTATGCGAGCAGCGCCGGCAGATAGCAATGATTGTATATCTTTTTCAGTACGAATTCCTCCACCAACTTGAACTGGTATTTGCACACCATTAATCAGAGTTTGTATTAGCAAAATTTGGCGTTTTTTTGGATCTTTCGCACCTGTTAAATCAACAAGATGTAACAGTTTAGCACCTTGTTTTTCATAATCCTGTAAGCGTAAAAGTGGATCGTTGCCATAATCACGTTTTTGCTTATAATCACCTTGATGTAATCGCACAACGGAACCATCGATTAAATCAAGTGCAGGAATGATTATTGGAAAAGCTGTCATAGTTACATCTCCAAAAAGTTTTTTAGCAATTTTGCACCGGCTAAGCCAGAACGCTCGGGATGAAATTGCACGCCGTAAAAGTTTTCTTTTTGTACGGCTGCGGTAAAGCTTTCGCCGTAATTGGTTTCTGCTATTGTTGCTGAGCATAATGGCATCGCGTATCCATGTACAAAGTAAAAATAAGCATCATCAGGAATATCTCGAAATAGATGATGACCGGCTTTAGGTGAAACCTGATTCCACCCCATATGTGGTAAAGGTAAACCACAATCAGGAATTTCTCTAACTTTTTCGTGAATAATTCCCAATGTGTTAACATTTCCTTCGGTACTATAATCGGCTAGAAGTTGCATACCAAGGCAGATCCCTAATACAGGTTGAGTACAGACTTTGATAAGTTCAATTAAATGACGCTCTTTTAATTTTTCCATTGCTGAACTTGCGGATCCTACTCCAGGTAAAAACAACTTATCTGAGCTGAGCACGATATCAGGGTCAAGGCTAATTATTGGATCATAACCTAATCGTTGCACGGCATATTTGACCGAAGATAGATTAGCACAGCCAGTATCGAGGATGACAATCTTCATTTATAGCACTCCTTTTGAGCTTGGTAATCGGTCACTTTCAATTTTGATGGCTTGTTTTAATGTTCTAGCAAAAGATTTAAATAAACTTTCTACTTTATGATGATCATTATCGCCTTCTGTTTCAATATGCAATGTAATAGCCATAGCATAACTTATTGAGTAAAAGAAATGTTCTACCATTTGCGTGCTCATATCGCCAACTTTAGGGTGAGTAAACTCTGCTTTAAATTTTAGATAAGGGCGTCCTGAAATATCTATTGCACATTTGGCCAAACACTCGTCCATAGGGATAACAGAGGCATAACGGGTAATACCACGTTTATCACCGAGTGCTATTTTTAGAGCCTCTCCTAAAGCTAGTCCAGTATCTTCTATGGTATGATGATCATCAATATGTAAATCACCATCAACTTGGATATTGAGTTTAATTCCACCATGAGTCGCAATTTGATCGAGCATATGATCAAAAAAACCAATTCCAGTATTAATTTGACTGCCACCTTGGCGATCAAGCCACACTTCAACAAGTATTTTAGTTTCTTTGGTATTGCGTTCAACTTTTGCATAACGATCTTTAGTGGTTAATCGTTGGGCGATTTCGTCCCAATTTAAATTTTCAGGATGATATCGTAATCCTTGGATTTGCATGTTTTCAGCCAATTGAATATCTGTGACCCTGTCACCAATAACATAACTGTTTTGTTTATCTAATTTACCACTAGTAAGATATGGCAAAACTAATTGGATTTTCGGCTTACGACACTCACAATTATCTTCTGGAAAGTGTGGGCAAATTAAGACATCCTCAAAATTAACACCTTGCGATTTAAAAATCTGCATCATCAAATTGTGTGGACCATCAAAATCAGCCTGTGGATAGCTACTAGTCCCGAGCCCATCTTGATTGGTGACCATCACTAAATGGTATCCCGCAGTTTGTAGCTTGAGTAGGGCAGGGATCACATTAGGTTCAAAAGCCAATTTTTTAAACTGATCAACCTGAAAATCAACCGGAGGTTCAGTAATTAGTGTGCCATCTCGATCAATAAATAAGTACTTTTGTAACATTTTTACTCCTATTTAATTGTTTTGAGCGCAGAAATGACTGCCTCGCAATCGGCTTGGGTACCAATGGTAATACGAATAATATTTTGTTGCCCAATAGATCTACTTTGATCTCGTAAAATAATCCCTTGGCGCCATAAAATATTAAATACATCTTTATCATGTTGAAATTTAACACACAAATAGTTGGAATAACTTGGATAAACTTTTTCGACAATTGGCAATTGTCGAAGTAAATTGGCAAATTTTTCCTTTTGATTATTTAAATTTACCACATGTAGCTTCATGGTATTCACACCATCTATACTCAATGCTTGAGCTGCAATATCAGCAACAGGGGTTGCTAGAGGGTATGGTGCAATAACCTTCTGTAAGGCTTCGATCACAGGTTCATTAGCAATGGTGAAACCGCAACGTAATCCAGCCAAAGCAAAGGCTTTGGATAATGTTCGTAAAATCACCAAGTGAGGATAGTCATTAAGCCAACTAACAACACTAGATTCAGGCGAAAACTCAATATAAGCCTCGTCAATAATGACCAAAGCACGATCTTTGGCAATATTAAGTAAAGCTTTGATATCATCAGAATCGATTAAATTACCGGTCGGATTATTTGGTGAACAGACATAAATTAGTTTTACAGTATCAATATTTTGTTTTATACCCTCAAGATCAAGCTGCCAATCAGAAGTGGTTGGCACAGTTTTGGTTTTAATACCTAATGTCTCAGCACTTACTTGGTACATACCATAAGTTGGTGGACAGTACAAAATGCTGTCTTTTTCAGGCTCACAAAATGCACGCATTAAAAGCTCAATGGCCTCATCAGCTCCTCGGCTAACAAGCACTTGTTCAGTTTTAACCCCTGCATATTGTGCATAACGCTGAATTACTTTTTCAGGCTGTGGTTCTGGATAACGGTTTAAGGTTTGATCGGTCAAGTCAAAATGTGGAGCAACGGGATACTCGTTTGCATTTAGCCACACATCGCCTTGACCACCAATTCGCCGAGCAGATTGATAAGGTGTTAATTGCTGAACATTTTTTCGAACTAATTTATTGATATCCATTTTAGCCACCTACTTTTGATTTGTTGAATTTAATACTGATAGACGAAGACTAACTGCTTGTTTATGAGCGGTTAGTTGTTCAGCCTCTGCCATAAGCTCAACGGCATTACCTATTGCTTTTAATCCTTCTGGTGTTAATTTTTGCACTGTCATACGTTTTTGAAAATCAGCAAGCCCAAGGCTAGAATATGTGGCTGTATAACCATAAGTTGGTAATACATGATTGGTTCCTGATGCATAATCACCTGCTGACTCCGGTGACCAATCACCCAAGAAGATCGAGCCAGCACTAGTAATTTGCTCAACTAATTCATCGGCATTACGGGTTTGAATAATTAAATGCTCAGGACCATAACAATTACTAATTGCCACACACTCATCCAAATCTTTCGTGACAATCAAACGGCTTTCTTGCAGTGCCTTTTCAGCAATACCTTGGCGAGAAAGCTCGGCTAACTGTTTATCCACTTCTTGCGAAACAGCCTGAGCAATAGCTTCATCAGGTGTTAATAACACCACTTGCGAATCAGGACCATGCTCCGCTTGTGATAAAAGATCGGCGGCAATAAAAGCAGGATTTGCCGAACTATCCGCAATCACGAGCACTTCAGACGGACCTGCTGGCATATCAATTGCAGCGCCATCAAGTCGCTGGCTAACTTGTCGTTTAGCCTCGGTAACATAGGCATTGCCTGGACCAAAGATCTTATCAACTTTAGGAACCGACTCGGTACCTAGTGCCATTGCACCAATGGCTTGTGCACCGCCTAATTGATAAACCTCGCTAACACCACATAATTGTGCCGCATATAAAATTTCGTCAGCAATGGGCGGTGGTGAACATAAAATAACTTGACGACAACCGGCAATTTTAGCAGGTGTTGCAAGCATTAACACAGTAGATAATAAAGGGGCAGAACCACCCGGAATATAAAGCCCAACTGAATCAATAGGGCGCGTTACTAACTGACATTTTACGCCCGGCATTGTTTCGACCATAATGGATTGATAGGCTTGTGCTTGGTGGAATTTTTCAATGTTGGTAACCGCTAATTGCATGGCTTGTTTTAATTCAGGATTAACACGATTTGCGGCGGTTTTTATTTCTTCTTGTGTAAGCTTTATTTGCTCAATTTGGACTTTATCAAATTTGCGACTTAAAACCTTTAAAGCCTCATCGCCGTGCTGTTTTACTTGTGCCAAAATATCGGCTACAGCCTTGCTAATTGAATCCGAAGCATTAATTGCTGGGCGAGTAAGTAGTTTCCTGCGTTGATCGTCAGCACATTGTTGCCAATAAGAGAGTTTCATATTATTACTCCATCATTTTTTCAATTGGTAATACAAGAATTGAACTTGCGCCTAATGTTTTTAATTTTTCCATGGTTTCCCAAAAAAGAGATTCACTACTCACCATATGTAGCGCAACACGATTTTGCTCGCCTGTTAACGGTAAAATGGTTGGATTTTCGGCACCCGGCAATAGCGCAACAATATCATCTAACACCTCAGTAGGGGCGTGGAGCATAATATATTTGGATTCACGAGCTTGAATAACGCCTTGAATGCGTGTCATGATTTTATCGATTAACGCCTGTTTTATTGGTGACATTTCGCCTTGACGTTGAATTAAGCAGGCTTTTGATTTATAGATAACTTCGATCTCTTTTAGTCCATTGGCCTCAAGCGTTGCACCACTCGAAACCAAATCACAAATTACATCGGCAAGCCCAGCTCGAGGGGCAACTTCGACCGAACCATTCAGCAAACAGGTTTTAAAGTTAACATTATATTGAGCAAGATAACGGCGGAGCAGGTGAGGGTAAGTGGTGGCAATGCGCAAATCATTTAAACATTCTGGTCCTGTATACTCAAAATCACGAGGTGCTGCGATCGACAACCGACAGCCACCAAAATCTAAACTGCGCAATTTTTTAAATTGTGGATCTTCGCCTTCGGCCTGCCTATCTAATACTTCCTCTTCTAAAACATTTTCGCCGACAATCCCAATATCGACAACGCCATCAATAACCAGTCCGGGGATATCGTCGTCACGAACACGCAAGATATCAATGGGCATATTTTCAGCAAAAGCGATCAAACGCTGTTCTTGAAGATTAATTTTAATACCACATTGGGCAAGTAACTTTTTTGATTCGTCACTTAATCGACCTGACTTTTGCATAGCAATGCGTAAACGCGAATTATCCAACATATCTTTCTCCAAAGTTATCTAAAAATTTATAAACTACAAACAAAAAACCCTCGGAAGTTTGATCTTCCGAGGGTTTCTGCTTGCTTTTGCGACATCACCGGAAGACCAAAGTCTTCCAGCATCAATTGCCCGAAGACTATTCAGGAATGATGGTGATGATGATGTGTACTAATAGCATTAGTAATAAAAACGCAAAAACAATTCATAAAAATAAAAAACCTTTAACTGAGTTGATAATTAAAGCTACTGAACAAAATATAACAGAATTTACATGCTCGCAACTTTTTTTTGTTTTTTATGTAAAAAATCTTTATACAAAAAAGAGTCAACAAGTTTAGGTGTAAATTTTTAAAATAGCGTTATTTAATCACTTTTGACTGATGACTAACTTTATAACGGCAATAAAGCTCAAGTTTGTCTAAAAAATGTGGTAAGTTTTGGTCTGTAAATTCACTTTTTATAAAATAACACCCATCGCCTGTGATTTTATAAAATTCGATGATTTCTTTAAACGACATGACCATGTTTTCGAACGAGGTGAATTGATTTGAATTCATATAAATCGTTATAAACTGAAGCTGATTTGTTTTTTCTTTAATAGTAAATTTTTCAATAATATGATTATCATACAATTCTTGAACTCGCTGTCCAACAGCCTGTCCTGACAAATATACTTTTTCGCCAATTTCTTTCCATGATTGACGACTATTTTTTTTAAGTTCATCTAAAATAGCGCGATCTTTTTTATCCATACTTGTTTATCTTTTTCATTTTGAAAGTAGGTAAGTAATAATACTTTCAATTCATTATGTAACAGATAGCGTAATTATCGCATAATTATCAACTCAAACATAATTTAAGGACAAAACAATGAAACAAGGGTTAATAATTATCGACGTACAAAATGACTATTTCCCAACGGGTAAATTTACTTTAAACAATACAGAATTAACTTTACAAAATACCTTAAAACTACAAAAACACTTTAGAGCACAACAATTACCGATCTTTTATATTCAGCATATAAAGTCTGATCCTCATGCGGATTTTTTTGCTAACGGAAGTTTAGGCGCTGAAATTCATCCAAGTTTGTTACCGCTTGGTAACTTGCATGAGTATCTTGTCAAAAAAACATTCCCTAATAGTTTTTATCAAACTGAGCTACAAAAAAAATTACAACAAGAACAGATCCAGCAGATGGTTATTTGTGGAATGATGAGCCATATGTGTGTTGACTCAACAACACGTCACGCATCCGAACTAGGTTATCAACCGATATTAATCCACGATGCTTGTACAACTTGTGATCTCGAATTTGATGGTAAAACGATTCCATCCCAAGTGGTACATAACAACTTTATGTCTGCCTTAACCAATTTTGCATCGGTTGTAAGTTGTGAAATGTTTGTTCAAACCAAACTGGCTATTTTATAAATTATAGCATTGTAATTAAATGATTATGGATAATGGATGCCAAAAAAGCGATAACATAATTATAAACAATCTAAATTGGCTCGATCACAAACCGAGCCTTTTACTCTTCTAACCCACTCAACCCTAAGTAAAGATCAGTCAGAAAAAGTATTTATTTTATTGAGGTTTTTATTCAACTGTTTTGTCAAAAAAACAACTAATATCTCCCCCTCTAATACGCCAAATATTTAGCTAATACACTAAAGCGACCACTTCCTAGCAATGCTAAACTGAGTGCTGTTAGCGCCATAAAGGCAGGATATTCCCAACCGCCACCTGCGTTACTAAATGACCAACCATTCACTGAGTGAATAAATGTAATAACAATCATTTGAATCACTGCCAATAAACTAACAATGCGGGTTAAAATACCTAAAAGCAATAACAAACCGCCGCCAATTTCAAACATAATGGCTAAATAACCAATGAACCAAGGAAAGCCAAGTGATTGAAAATATTGCGCAGTACCTGAGGGAGTAAAGACGATAAGTTTAGTAAAACCGTGCGCCAAGAACATGATACCCAAGGCAATTCGTAACATGAGTGAAGCTAGAGCTGTTTGATATTGTTTCATTTTATTTTTCCTGTAAGTTAATTATTGTGATTGGTTAGCACTATTTGTTTATGATAATGATTATTATTTTGTAGATAAATAAGCTATTATGTGACTTATTGTCAAAATAAGTGGGACAATTGTTTGGTGTTGGTGAAAGGCAGATGGATAGATCTAATAAATTACTAGAAATGATGGTTTTTGTAGCGGTAGTGGATTGTAATAGTTTTGTTGATGCGTCAGTTAAGTTAAATATGTCTAAGCAGGCAGTGTCACGTTATATTCAAGCATTAGAAAATCGCTTGCAAGTTCGGTTGTTACAACGTACAACTCGCAAAATGGTCATTACCCATGAGGGGCAAATTTTTTATTTGCAAGCTAAAGCCATTATTAATGCTACTACAGAAGCAGAAAATAGCCTCACTTTAGATCATGCAAGTCCACAAGGTATTCTTCGGGTTAATGTGCCTGTTAGTTTTGGTATTTTACATTTGGCGCCTTTATGGCAAAAATTTATCAATAAATACCCTAAAATTGAGCTAGATATTACGTTGTCAGATCGTGTGGTTGATCTGCTTGAGGAGGGCTACGATCTTGCTGTTCGAATTGGTCGGCTAGAAAGTTCGTCGCTGATTAGTCGTAAGTTGGCAACTACGCAAATCATAGCCGCCGCGTCGCCTGATTATATTGCTAAATATGGCATGCCGAATGATCCTGATGATTTGTTGAATCATAAAATTGTGATGTATAGTCAGTGGGCTAAAAAAGAGCAATGGCATTTTTATAAAGACAATGCCCATTACTCGGTGAATTTAAAAGCGAATATCTATTGTAATAATGGCGATACTTGCCGCCAAATTATGTTACAAGGAGGTGGTATTTCGTTGCAACCTGATTTTATTATTGGTAAAGATATTAAAATAGGCCGTTTAGTTCGTGTTTTGTTGAATTATAAAGTCGAGGATTTGAATATTTATGCCGTTTATCCAAGCCGTAAATTATTACCGCTCCGAACTCGATGTTTAATCGATTTTTTAGTTAGCGAACTAAAAAATTATCAATGGTCAGTTAGTTAAAACATAACAGTTATTATTTGAAATGTTTTATATAATCATATAGTTTATTGAAATTTACCCAATTAAATTTTATATCAATTTTAATAAAATAAATAAAGAATTAGGAAATGTGTCTGTTTTCATGCCTGTTTGGCAAAATTGATTTTTTTGGTAATGTTCTACAGTATTTGCACAGGCAATACGATGGCATTATAGATCAATTATTCATGCCGGCGATTGGAAAGGTTGATCGAAAAAAACAGCGTTAATTACTATTATTAATAACTATCAAAAAAAGCTGAACATTGTTAAATGCTCAGCCATGTTTTTTATACATCAAATAATTAACCTAATTTTTTATAGCGAAATATTATTTTATTCAACATGTTAGATTTGCTTTCTAAAATTAAAAAATATGCTTTTATTTAAATAATATGTTTGTTTTTAATGATATTGGATAGATTGTTCACTTTGCTCATCGTGTACTAAAAGTAGACAAGTATCACTTAATGATACAGCATGTTGTAAACGTACTTTATCTTGCTCATTAAGATTATTGATGCAAGCAACCACATAGCTACAGGTTTTGCATTGTAAAGCTTTTTCAATAGTTGATATTAAGTTTTCGTTATTTAAATTTGTCAGATGAATCACCTTGTTTTTATCTAAACCAGCGGTATTAACCCATGAACGTTTTAACATCGGTCGGTCAGAAAGCCATAATTGCCATTTTTTAGCTTTATTAAGCGATTTTAATAAAGGTCGTTGTTGTTGTAATACTTGTTGAAAAGGAGACTCAAAATTAATAGCCATAAGTTGTTGTGTTGAATATTCAATAAGCATAATAACCCTGCACTGTGTTTACATACAGTGTATATTAATACAGTGTTTTGGGGTTGTAAACTCTATTTATGATTATTTTTTATGTAATTTATTAATTGAGTTATTTTAAGATCGCAAATATTGATACGATAAAATACCCGAATATGTCATTAAAACTGAGCCAATCACATGAATCAATATAGTTGCTAAACCCCAAGATATTCGACCTTCTTGCAAAAAGTTAACGACCTCGGCAGAAAAGGTTGAAAAGGTTGATAAACCACCACAAAAACCTGTGATTACCAATAACCTCCATTCAGCAGAAAGGTTAGAGTGATTAAAAAAGGCAATAGCAAAGCCAATAATATAGCCAGCAACTAAATTAGATAGCAATGTACCTAGTGGAATAGTAAAAGCAATAACATTGAGTTTAAGTGATAAGAACCAACGCATTAATCCTCTCGCTACTGAACCGACTGAAATGGCTAAAATCAGTTTCAACATAATGATATATCCTTGACTATACTTTGAAATATGAATTTGTTATCGCTATAGATAATAAGTGATCGAGAAGTATATAAAAGATCATACCAGTAGAAAATAGAAATAGGAATTCCTAATCAGATTGAGATAGAATATTCAATATTAAGAAAATTTGAGGTATCTCTATGTTTACAGGCATTGTTCAAGGTGTTGGTCAAATTATTGATATTGTTGATCAAAATAAATTAAGAACATATAAAGTTAAATTACCACATCAATTAACCAATAAAATTGAAATAGGAGCGTCGATCGCCAATGATGGATGTTGTTTAACAGTAACGGGGTTTGATAAAGATATCGTATCGTTTGATATTATGGAAGAAACTCTTGCATTAACGACATTGGGCGATAAAAAAATCGATGATTTTGTAAATATTGAGCGTAGTGCTAAATATGGAGACGAAATTGGTGGTCATGTGATGTCTGGGCATATATCTTGCACTGCAACTATTATTGATATTCAAAAAACTGCCACAAATTGTGAAATGACGTTACAATTGCCGAAAGAATTTATGAAATATGTATTATATAAAGGCTTTATAGGTATTGATGGCGCGAGCCTAACAATTGGACAGGTAAAAGAAGATCGTTTTGCTATTCATTTAATCCCTGAAACGTTAGCTATTACCACGTTAGACGCTAAAAAAGTTGGAGATAAAGTTAATATCGAAATTGATTCCCAAACTCAAGCCATTGTTGATACAGTTGAACGGGTATTATATCAGAAAAATTGCGTTGATTAAACGAATAAAGGTATATTATAAATTTTTGCAAGATTTACACTAAAAATTAGAATATGTTGCTTAAGTAAATAAAAGAGGGGGAATATTAGATATAGAAAAACGCCTCCCTGTTTTGTGCAAGAGAAGGGGATTATTTTGTTATTCTAATGATGTCCTTGGAGTTGGGCGATTTTTTGATATGTGAGTTGTGTACTGGGCTATGGAGTATTTATAGCGTTTTTTATTTTGGCATAATTCATTATTTCCTAGTATGTTTTTGTATGAGTGTTTGTAACCTTTATTCTAATTTTATTTTCGTTCATTATATTTTTATCATTGTTTTATCAAACTCAAACGCACTCTATAATTGCGTTTTAATTTGATAACGTCACGATGGCAGTAGCCAGCATTTAGTGTGATGAAACAATAAATGGCGATAATGAACGAAATTCAATCAGTGTAATTTTATATAGGAATTATGTGTTAACAATGATATGTTTACATAAAAAATTTGCATTTCTTACATTTTAATTGTAATTTTGTTTTCCTCTAATAGTTTGAAATAATTTTAAAAGCTTTGAGCCTTTAAACCTCATCTAGTGCGTTTTTTAATTACGGTATAGACTCCTGAATTATTTTTACATAATTAAGTAACAAAAACCAAAATATAAAACATTGATAATTTAGTTCAATCCACCATCAACCAGATATTTTCCTTAAAAAGTACAAGATAGAAAATTTTAAAGAACTTATTAACAAATAATCTACAAAAATAAGTGACTTATGTATATACTCTTTATCAATTTAATTAACTTTATCATAGTATAAGTTAGTTACAACTAATTTGGTTATTTGTATTAATTTTCATCAATATTTTTAAGGATTATTTGGTATGATTTTAGGTAATATTAATCATTTAGGGTTAATTCCTTATTTACCCGAAAAAATTAAGCAATCAATTGAATATATTAAAGATAATGTCAATAATAACACGCCTGTGGGGCGTTACGATATTGATGGTGATAATATGTTTTTTATGGTATCTGATAGTACATCGCGACATATTCATGACGTTAATCCGGAATATCATGAAAAATATATTGACGTTCAGATTGTTTTAGTTGGGAAAGAGGGTATGGCAGTAAGTACGTTACCGCCGTATACCAAAGTGTTAGATAATAAATTAGTAGAAAATGATATTGCCTTTATTGAAACACCAAAAGAAGAAACCTTGTTGATATTACACCCAAATGATTTTATCGTGTTTTTACCTAATGAAGTGCATAAACCGCTTTGTGCAGTTGATAATAAGATCGAAACAGTTCGCAAAGTTGTGGTAAAAATCGCGTTAGATTATTTATAAAAAGATTAAGGATGATAGGTATATTATGACTACAAAAATAGCTGTTATTGGCGAATGTATGATTGAATTGTCGATGAATCAGGATTCGACTACGCGTGGTTTTGGTGGTGATACGCTTAATACATCGGTTTATTTGTCTCGTTTACTAAAAGATAATGATTTTTCAATACATTATGTAACCGGGCTTGGTGCCGATCCTTTCAGTCAAGAAATGTTAGATTGTTGGCAAACAGAAAACATTCAAATAGATTTAGTACAAAGAATGTCTGATAAAATGCCGGGGCTTTATTCTATTGTTACTGATGAACATGGTGAACGGTCCTTTTATTATTGGCGTAATGATGCTGCTGCTAAATTTTGGTTGAAAACAACTGAAACAGATAGAATAATTCAGCAAATTGAACATTATGATTATGTATATTTGAGCGGTATTAGTATTGCTATTTTAGATGCTGAAAGTATCCTTAAGTTATTAGATCTTTTAAAACGTGTTAAAGCTAATGGTGGTAAAGTTATTTTTGATAATAATTTTCGTCCACGTTTATGGAGTAGTCTTGATTTGGCTCGTAGTGTTTATGCTGATATTCTTAGCTTTACAGATATTGCATTTTTAACATTAGATGACGAAGATTTATTATGGGGTAAGCTACCTTATGAGCAAGTTATTGAGCGTACAAAACAATTTGGTGTAACTGAAATTGTTATTAAACGTGGCAATGATAGCTGTATTATTGATTCTGCTGATGGTCGTTTTGAAGTTCCTGCTAATAAAATCGCTAAAGATAAAGTGATTGATACTACGGCCGCTGGTGATTCATTCAGTGCTGGTTATCTTGGGGCGCGTTTAAGTGGAAGGAACCCTTCTCAGTCAGCATTACAGGGGCACTTGGTGGCTGGCACGGTTATACAATATCGTGGCGCAATTATTCCTGTTGATGCGACCCCAAAATTGATATACTAAATTAAATAAACGAATACGGTCATTAATGACCGTTTTTTTTGCTGTAAAAATAAATATTTTTAGTTTATTTTTTGTCAAAAAGTTTCCGGTAATACTGTGTTTTAGTATAAAATTAGCCAAGTAGTATATTCAGCTATATAGTTGTATATTTAATCAAATGTTACTGGTATAATATACAGTTAATTTTCTATCCATTTTGTTTAAAAACACAAAAAAGAAGAGATCTATGTCAATCAAAGATATCGATATTCGTGGTGCGAGAACGCACAATCTAAAAAACATTAATGTAACCATTCCAAGAGATAAATTAGTTGTTATTACAGGTCTTTCTGGATCAGGTAAATCTTCGTTAGCATTTGATACTTTATATGCCGAAGGGCAACGACGCTATGTTGAATCGTTGTCGGCGTATGCTCGTCAGTTTTTATCATTGATGGAAAAACCTGATGTAGATCATATTGAAGGATTATCACCTGCAATTTCGATTGAGCAAAAATCAACTTCGCATAACCCTCGTTCGACAGTAGGGACTATCACTGAAATTTATGATTACTTACGTTTGCTTTTTGCTCGAATTGGAGAACCTCGTTGTCCAAATCATCATTTACCGTTAGCTGCACAAACGATATCGCAGATGGTCGATAGCATCATGGCGTTACCGTCTGATAATCGTTATATGCTACTTGCCCCTGTGGTTACTGAGCGTAAAGGGGAGTTTGTTAAACTGTTCGAGCAACTTGCTGCTAGTGGTTATATTCGGGTACGAGTGGATGGTGATGTATATGATCTTTCTGATCCGCCAATTCTTGAATTGCAAAAAAAACATACCATTGAAGTTGTTGTTGATCGTTTTCGTATTCGTGACGACTTAAAACTTCGTTTAGCAGAGTCGATTGAAACGGTTCTTTTGATCACTAATGGTATTGTTAAAGTCGCCAATTTGGATGATCCACAAGCTGAAGAATATTTGTTTTCGGCTAATTTTGCTTGTCCTATTTGTGGTTACAGTATTTCTGAATTAGAACCGAGATTATTCTCGTTCAATAATCCTGCTGGTGCGTGCCCTGAGTGTGATGGTTTGGGTGTGCAACAATATTTTGATCAAAAACGTATTGTTCAGATGCCAGAAGTTTCATTAGCTGCTGGTGCGATTAAAGGTTGGGATCGTCGTAATTTTTACTATTTCCAGATGCTAAAATCATTAGCAGATCATTATAAGTTTGACATTGATAAACCGTATGAAAAATTACCTGAAAAGATAAAAGACATTTTATTAAATGGTTCAGGTAATACCGAAATTCAGTTTGTTTATTCAAACGATCGTGGTGATGTGGTTAAGCGTAAACATCCATTTGAAGGGATTATTAATAATTTAGCTCGTCGGTATAAAGAAACTGAATCACAAACTATCCGTGAAGAGCTAGCAAAATATATTAGCCATCGACCTTGTCCTTGTTGTGGTGGTTCTAGGTTATGTACGGCAGCAAGAAATGTGTTTATTAATGATACAAATTTACCAACAATTAGTGATTTAAGTACGCAACAAGCCAAGGATTTTTTTGATAAATTGACATTGACTGGGCAACGAGCTCAAATTGCAGAAAAAATCTTGAAAGAGATCAACGATCGTTTACAATTTTTGATTAACGTTGGACTTAACTATTTAACGCTTTCAAGATCCGCTGAAACATTATCAGGTGGTGAAGCACAACGTATTCGATTAGCAAGCCAAATTGGTGCAGGTCTTGTTGGCGTGATGTATGTGCTGGATGAACCTTCTATTGGATTGCATCAGCGAGATAATACTCGTCTGATTGACACTTTAACGCATTTACGTGACTTAGGTAATACTGTTATAGTCGTTGAACATGATGAAGAAGCTATTATGGCTGCTGATTATGTGATTGATATTGGTCCTGGGGCAGGGGTTCATGGTGGTGAAGTTGTTGCTCAGGGAACACCCAAACAAATAATGGCATGTAAAACATCTTTAACAGGAAAATATTTATCCGGTAAAGAAAAAATTGAAATACCAACTATTCGCACCAAAGTCGATAAGAAAAAAATGTTATCTCTTATTGGTGCAACCGGCAATAATCTTAAAGATGTGACATTAAATATTCCAGTTGGCTTATTTACATGTATCACTGGTGTATCGGGCTCGGGAAAATCAACCTTAATTAATGATACCTTATATCTCCTTGCCCAAAACGAACTCAATGGTGCAGAAAAAACAGAAATAGCACCCTATAAATCAATCAAAGGACTTAACCATTTTGATAAAGTAATTGCGATTGACCAAAGCCCAATTGGACGTACGCCACGTTCTAATCCAGCAACTTATACTGGATTTTTTACTTCTATCCGTGAACTTTATGCTGGTGTACCAGAATCTCGAGCTCGAGGCTATAATCCAGGGCGCTTTAGTTTTAATGTTAAGGGTGGACGCTGTGAAGCTTGTCAAGGTGATGGCTTAATCAAAGTTGAAATGCACTTTTTGCCTGATATTTATGTTCCTTGTGATCAGTGTCATGGCGCTCGCTATAACCGTGAGACCTTAGAGATCAAATATAAAGGAAAGTCTATTAACAAAATTTTAAATATGACAGTTGAAGAAGGTCGCGAGTTTTTCGATGCCGTGCCAATGATAGCACGCAAACTGCAAACATTGATTGATGTTGGGCTTTCTTATATTACCATTGGACAGTCAGCAACAACATTATCGGGTGGTGAAGCGCAACGAGTAAAACTCGCAAAAGAATTATCTAAGCGAGATACTGGTCGTACTTTGTATATCTTAGATGAACCAACAACTGGGCTACATTTTGCCGATGTGAAACAATTATTAACGCAATTACATTCATTACGAGATAAAGGCAATACTATCGTTGTTATCGAGCATAATTTGGATGTAGTTAAAACAGCAGACTGGATTGTGGACTTAGGACCAGAAGGTGGTAATGGTGGCGGAGAAATTATTGCCGAAGGGACGCCAGAAGAGGTTGCGAAATCTAAACATTCCTTCACTGGTAAATATTTAAAACCGTTGTTGGAAAAACAAAAAGTAGTCTAGAATTATTATTAATTAGCATATAAAGAACGGGCGAGGAGCAACGCCCAGTCTTTTTATATACTTTAATTTATATTATAGTTAGATAAGTACTGAAAATAGACAGAAACTGAATTTATAACGAGTTTGGTAAGATTCTTAAGTGCAATTATCAGCATGGTTTGGTTGATGAAAGGGGGGTATTTTGACATTGCTAATTGTATTGATGATCATAGTCGCCTATATTTTTGGCTCGCTTTCTGGTGCAATGATCATTAGTCGCATCATGCATTTACCTAATCCTTCAGAACATGGATCTCACAATCCTGGAGCAACCAATATTTTACGACTCAATGGCAAATTACCAGCCATTTTTGTTTTAATCTTTGATATGTTAAAAGGTACAATTCCTGTTTATATTTCATATCGGCTTGGTATTACACCCTTCTTTTTAGGTATTATTGGTATTTTTGCTTGTTTAGGACATATTTTCCCCTGTTTTTTTCATTTTCGTGGAGGAAAAGGAGTTGCAACTGCGTTAGGTATGATGGCTCCAATTGGGTTTGATTTTACAGCTTGCTTTATTTTAACTTGGTTATTTACTTTACTAATTACAGGATATTCTTCGGTAGCTGCAATTATTGGTTTTCTTATGGCGCCATTTTATGTTTGGTTATTCAAACCTGAGCTTACTTTACCAGTTGCAATGCTTTCGTGTTTGATTATTGTTCGCCATAATAATAACATTATGCGCCTTTTTAAAGGTGAAGAACCAAAAAGTTATCATCGTAGCAAGAACAAAAGATAGTCTAAAAAATTATACATAATAATGTTATATATTTGAATATGTGCTTTTATAACATAGATTGTACGTTATGTAACATCCTACCTACTTATTTTCTGCAATCTTTTTGACTTTATCGTTGGTTAATTAAACAATAGAATAATTCTTGTTTGATAGATTTTTTAAAAAAGGTATTATTATCTTAAAACTCAAATATGTGGAAACCAAATAATTCATGCAAATAAGCCCATTATTAGAATCACTTATGGAAGCATTGCGTTGTTTACCTGGCGTTGGTCCAAAATCGGCGCAACGAATGGCCTTTCATTTATTACAACGAAATCGACAAGGTGGCATTAAATTAGCTCATGAGCTACATGAAGCAATGATAAATATCGGCCATTGCAAGGAATGCCGAACTTTTACCGAACAAGAAATCTGTACTATTTGTGCAAATGCTCGTCGTCAAAGTAGTGAGCAGCTTTGTGTGGTTGAAACTCCAGCAGATATAGTAGCCATTGAACAAACTGGGCAGTATAGTGGTCGCTATTTTGTATTATTAGGGCATTTATCACCTTTAGATGGTATTGGACCTAGTGATATAGGTCTTGATTTATTGAAAAAAAAGCTATCTTCAGAGTCGATTAGCGAAGTTATTTTAGCCACTAATCCCACCGTCGAAGGTGATGCAACAGCTAATTATATTGCGCAAATGTGTGCAGAGTTTAATGTAACAACAACAAGAATAGCTCATGGTGTTCCAGTTGGTGGTGAACTCGAAATGGTAGATGGTACCACCTTATCGCATTCGTTTGTTGGTCGTCAAAAAATAGAATTATAATTTTATTGAACTTTTAGTACTTAGTCAGTCTTTATAGCTAAGATCAGAAATGAAAAGAGGTATTATATGAAGTATAAAGCCGTAGCCTTTGATATGGATGGTACGTTGTTAGCCGGCAATCGTTTAATTTTACCAGAAACAATAGCGGCCATTGAAAAAATTACAGCTAAAGGTGTGAAAGTTATTTTAGTTTCAGGGCGGCATCATTCTGTAATTTATCCTTATTACTATCAGCTCAAATTATCAACCCCGGCAATTTGTTGTAATGGATCTTATCTCTATGATTTTGAGAAACAAAATGCTTTTGCCGCTAAACCAATGACGAAAGATCAGGCTCGAATGCTACTAAATCTTGTCAATCAATATGGTATTCATACATTAATTTATACTGATAAAATGATGACTTATGAATTGTTAGATGATCATCTAGAAAGCTTTTTTAAGTGGGTTAAATCATTGCCTGAGTTTTTACAACCTGAAATTAAAAAAGTAGATGATTTTGAAAAAGTTATTGAGCAATCTGACGCTATTTTTAAATTTGCAACAAGTAGTCATAATATACCTGCTTTACAACAATTTTCAAATGCAGTTGATTCCTTAGGTATGTTTTCGTGTGAATGGTCTTGGTCAAATCGAGCAGATGTAGCAGTTAAAGGAAATACCAAAGGAAATGGATTAACTCACTGGGCAGAGTACGAAAATATTGATTTAAGCGAAATAGTCGCTTTTGGTGACAGTTATAATGACATAAGTATGTTATCTATTGCTGGATTAGGGATTGCGATGGGTAATGCTGATGATGAAGTGAAAGCCAAAGCGAATTATGCCATTGGTGATAATAACGGCCCTAGTATAGCTAAAGAGCTTGAAGAACTCTTTTTATAATTGATATTTTAATAAATATTCTATGTTTGAAATTCTTTATCAAGATGATGACTTAATTGCCATTAACAAACCATCTGGTTGGCTTGTGCATCGCAGTTGGTTAGATAAAACTGAAACAGTTGTTGTGATGCAAACATTGCGTGATCAAATCGGTCAACATGTCTTCCCTATACATAGGCTAGATAGACCAACCTCTGGTGTTTTGTTGTTTGCCCTTTCTAGTGATGTAGCAAGAATTATGTCAGAAGAATTTGCAAAAAAACAAATTGAAAAAACGTATCATGCGATTGTGCGCGGTTATGTTGAGGGGGAAGCGGTGATTGATTACCCGTTAGTTGAAGAATTAGATAAAATTGCAGATAAATTTACTAATAAGAATAAACCAGCACAAGATGCCGTTACATTTTACAAATCTATCAGCAAAATTGAAGTTCCGATTAAGGTTGGCAAATTTGAAACAGCAAGGTATAGTTTTGTTGAATTAAAACCACAAACCGGTCGTAAACATCAACTACGTCGCCATATGAAACATATTTTCCATCCAATATTGGGGGATAGCAAACATGGTGATTTACATCAAAATCGTGCATTTGCAACTTATTTTAATATCAAACGATTGATGTTACACGCAAGCAAACTTGAAATCAAACATCCAACCCAACATAATCCAATGATTATTGAAGCTAAATTAGAGCAAAGTTGGCAAGATATCCTTTTAAATTTTAAATAGTAGTTATTATTCCATATTACTTTGCAATTATTTGATTATATAGTATTATTTTGTCGCTTTCTGTGATTCTTTCTGTGGATTCAATTTAGGAGCATAATTCTAACATTTTAATATTAAACATAAATAATACTAGGAACGGAAATAAAATGAAATTAGTAATAAAGTTTTTAAGCATTTTCTTATTAGCACTTATGGTAACAGCATGCTCGAATGATGATTCTCCTGAAAAAGTATCAGAAAAATTTATCACAGCAATCTATAAAGGTGATACAGATACAGTTATGAGTCTAATTAATTTTCCTAAAGATAGTGATAACACAGATATGGATATGAGAATGTTTGTTAAGAGTAAAATGCAAGAAGCGTTAGTGCGTGGGAAAAAATTCACTGATGATCATGGCGGACTTGATAAAGTTGAATCTGCACCAGCAGAATATACCAATGATGAAAAAACTATGGCTAAAGTGAAAACTACCGTATTTTTTAAAGATAATACTAAAAAAGAGGAAAAAAATATATCAGTAATCAAAGCTGATGGTAAATGGTTAATTAACCTTAAATAAAATAGTTATATTATAACTATTTTGTTCTCAAAAATTATAAAAGGGTAAATATTATTTGCCCTTTTTAATTAAGAATGAATTTTGATGAAGTATTGCAGATTTTTTCTTATTATTTTTATTATGCTAGTAAATTTAGTTTTTGCTAGCGAGCCTGTTTATTTTTCAAATTCAACAGCTAAATTGCCTTATTTAATTAAAGTAGGAGATTGGATCTTTAGAAAAGGCGTTCAAACCGATAGCCTTATTGTCAATCAATTAGGTGGTGGAGATTTTTCACATATTGGTATGATTATATCAATCAATCCAGAAATTAGAATTATTCATGCTACGACTAGCGATGATGAGGACCATCCTAACCAAGTTATTGTATCAACTCTAGCAGAGTTTATAACGCCTGAACTAGCCGAAACATATGCTATAGCAAGACCTAATTTTATATCTAATGAGCAACAACAACAAATTGTTAATGATCTTTTAACAAAGCAAGGTGAAGCTTTCATATTAGCCCCCCGTGAAGAACCACATCTTTATTGTACAACTTTACTTTTTGATTCCATCATCAAATTTCAACCTGATTTTAATGTTAATTGGCAGTCAATTAATTTTCCATTTCTAAGTGGTGTTTATTTATTTCCAAATGCATTCGCTAATTATCCAGATATTACCTGGATCTATAAATATCCCGAAACATCAGAATAATATTGTACAATTTGCTCTAGCATAAAATAAAATTTAACCACATATTTTGTGTGATCTTTTTGGGGAATATGCTGTTTACTCATGCCGAGGTTATGATTTAAATATTGCGCTATAATCCGTTAGTAGGTTATAAAATTTTTCAATTTATCGTTTGATACTTTACTAGTTCAGAAATATCAAATTAAGACTTAATAGTATTATGTTGTAGGTAGAGCAATTCTCAATAGTATTGATAGTTATACTTTTCATATAAACTCTGCATTAAGCTCAAAAATTTGTGAACAAAAATTTGATTTTTAAAATTTAGTTAAAAATAAAGTGACTGCTGTAATTATAATCTATTTAATCTTGACGATTAGTCAAGCCAGTGATACTATTTGCAGCCTATTCAGATAGACCTCCAAGGCGCGTTGGCAGAGTGGCCATGCTGCGGATTGCAAATCCGTCTACCTCGGTTCGACTCCGGGACGCGCCTCCATTAAAATCAATGACTTACCTAACAATTTCTTAAATTGATAATATTAAGTGCGCTAAGATAGTAGTGGTTTTTATTTTTAAACTTATATCAGAAGTTTAATACCATAACTAACAGTTTCATAACGTTCTTTTTTACTGCTTCAAAGGATAAACAGCTTCAATTACGCTTTCCTTAACACTTTGTAAATATTCTGCCATTTTGCCAAATCATGATGGTTATTTTTGTTTTATTGATATTGGTGACACTCATATAACTTACTTATGATAAGGTGTTAATTTTGTTTTTTATTAGTTTTGAATAAGCTATAAACTCAAATTACCATATATGAATATAACTATTAAACAAATTAATTTATTGACACATATCACAAAAATCATAAAAAAGATTTGTTTTGTTTTTGGTCAAGATGATACTGATTAATAATATCAATCGAGAAAGGACGAGCAAATGAACAAATCAAAGTCAAAACTTATTGCATTTATGAGTAGTATTATCCTCTGTAGCTCATCAGTTTTTGCTTCTATTGAGGATGTAAAAGAATTAAAAATGATTAGCTATAATGTATACAATGGCATGAAGTTAGATAAATCAGATGGTAAACATAAATTTATTGAATGGGCAAAAATACAAGATGCCGATATAATTGCGTGGCAAGAGATGAACTTTTTTACTCGTGATAAACTAGAAAAATTTGCCGCAAGTTATGGTCATAAATATGCCGTACTATTAAAAGAATCACCTGATGATCCTGCATCTTTCCCTGTGGCTATCACATCTAAATATCCAATAGTTAATGTAAATAAAGTGGTAGATAATTTATGGCATGGAGTATTATATGCTGATATTGGTAACTATCATTTTGTTGTAACCCACATGAATCCGTTTTGGACAGCTAAAAGAATAGACGAAATGAATCTTATCATTGATTCAATAAAATATAGCCGTGATCCTAAAGGCAAATGGATTATAGCTGGGGATCTAAACTCTTTCTCACCAGCAGACAAACCAGCTTATGATAAAAGTAATTTACTTAACGATATAAAAGAAAAGGAAAAGCAAAGACCAATTCTCGAAAATCTAGTTAATGGTCAACTCAATTATACTGTCCAACAAAACCTTATTGATGCAGGATTTATTGATGTATTAAAAATCAAAAACAAACAATTTATTGCTACCGCACCAACAAAAGTTTTTTATGATCAATCATCAACGCCTTTACGTTATGATTATATTTATGTTTCTCCTTTACTTGAAAAAAATGTAGTTAATGTGAAAGTGATAAAAGATGAATTTACCGATAACTATTCAGATCATTATCCGGTACAGATGATAATCAAAAATAATCAATAAACTAAAAGAGTCAAAATTGTTACAAAAATCAAAAAAACGTGTCGCAACTACACGATTTTAATAAAACTATAAAAATCAATGCACTAATTTTATCTTATAAATTGTTATTTATGATAAAGATCGCAATTTAAAAAGTAAATCTCCCTCTATTTTGTATATATAAAAGGAGAGTTTTATGAAAAAGAATATTTTTGTATTGAGTTTAATTGGGATGTTTATACTGTTTTCATATATTAGTGCAGCAACAGAATCTACTGATTTAGTCGAAATATAATATTACAGCTGACCCAATAAAGTTTATGAAAAAAGTGAACAACCTCAAATAACCATAGCTAGCTTTAATATCGCTCGCGGACTAAGGAAACACAACTTTGAACTTAATTTGGTTGCCAAAGCAATTAAAGCAAGGTGGAGCAAATATAGTTACGCTGGAGAAAGTTGATCAAAACACGATACGTAGTGATACTTTGGATCAAGTAATTATTGCCGAAAAATCGGGAATGTATTATGTTTTTGGTAAAGCAGTCGAAATAAAAGGGAGGGTAATTACGGTAATGCGATTTTATCCAAATATCCAATCGAGAAAACCAAAGTATTTCTGCTACATTCAGGTGATTTTGAAAAAAGAGCACTCATGCTAATAATAGAATTTTTATCGATAAACTAATAAATTAAAAATAGATTATGTAAAATAATCAATTAGTACAAAGCTATTTTTAACTCAACAACATAGATAATTATAGTAACTGATAAATAAAAAATTTCAGTTGTTTATTAGAATAAAAAACAAAATCAACTAATATATAAAAATTGAACGTATACTATAAAAATTATTAGCTTCACTAAAAAATAAAATTAATGTTCTATCTGAGATTTTTTCATATCACTTAAAACGATTCGCTTATTGAACAATTTTTAAAAACTACACTTGCTTTTTTCTCAATTCAGAGCTTAGATATAACAGTGATAAGCATTGGATTTGTCACTAATTTAATTTAGGAGGTACTTATAATGGTACAAAAATTTGCTCCATACGGTAGTGATGTTTCATCTGGCACTTATAAGTGCGCTGACTGTAGCTATATTTATTCAAACCAAAGTAAGAAATCGTTACCTCCTTGCCCTGATTATAATAAAAAGCCACATAGCAAAAATGGCTGGTATATTATGTCTGGACAGGGTGATTCAGTTAAGGATCCTCATCCAAATAAAAAGTAATATTAGTCCGTTAATACTATTAAAAGGTAACCAATATGGTTACCTTTTTAGATTACATCGATTTATAACGATCTTTTTTATTGCAAGTTATATGTGTGACAACGTCACAATTAAATTTAAATATCAATTTTTCCATATAGTTATACTTATTTTATGAACTGTTTATTTTGATGGTAAGTTGTTTGATTTGTTTTTCATTTAGATGTTTTTTATAATAAAATCAATATGACTATTTAAGTCTAAATTTAAGGATTATTGAAGTGAAAAAACTAATGAAATTGGTAGTGCTATTTTCTGCTTTTTTTATGATTTCGAGCGCATATAGTACCGATTTACCACCGTCAGCAAACATAACCAAAGCCTTTGCCGATAGTGCCAAAAGGTCGATATTAGGTGAAGGTGGTGAATTTCCGGTTCAAATGGATGCGGGTTATGAAATAACTAACATTTTTAGTAACCCTAATAGTATCGTTTTTGAATATAACATGCCGACCGATAGCCAAAGCGTGTCAATAGAAGATATTACAGAAGATATAAGGCTTGGGCTTAATGCTCAATTTTGTAATAATCAAGACGTGATTGAAGTGTTACGTGCTTATGATATTCGGTTTTTATTTCGTTTTCAATTCAATGATGAGCGTAACGTGCCAGCAACGTTATCAATAGATGAAATTTGTGAAGAACAAAATTAAATAGGTTAAATTTATCGCTATTGTTGACACTTTATTTTGAGATTATTATACATAACACCCCAATAGTTAGGATTTGCGTTAAAAACAGCATACTGATCTTTTTTATGATCACCTAAAACATAAAGGCCTGTGCTAATATAAGATTTAACGCCATTTTTTATTTCACCATCGATCATTGAATTCGGTGAAATAAAGCGCATGGGTCTGGTTACTGTAATTTAATCAAAAACGGGGAGTAAGGCTCTGACAGATTAACTTGAAGAGTATAATTATCTACCGCTTTGAATTCAGTAATTAAACGTACCATTTCAAGCCATGTATGGCGCACTTTATTTTACAGGATGACATCCCAGTTTAATTTTGCACTTTGAGCATCAAATTTAGCACCATAACTAAAGGTAACATCTTTTCTCAGTTTAAACATATTGGCTTTTTCTTGGTTTGTAATAGTCCAGCTTTTAGCAAGCCAAGGAGAAAATGTGCTATCTTGATTATAATGAACAAGCGACCCATAGAGCATATTTTGAGCCTACATTTCACTCCCATAAAGGTGTGGATTCAAATCGCAAATATCTCGGAAGTTTACAAAAGTGATATTATCTTTTGCAAAACAGTTAAAGCTAAAAATCGATAAAAGTTAGACAATTAATAGCTTTTTAATGTGGCTAACGTTTAAAGACATGTTTAATCCAGTAAATTATTATTAAAAAGTAAAATATTAACATAATCATTATATGATAATAAATATCATTTATATTTTTGATGGATAAACACAATTAAAATCAATACTATTTTTTATAACATAGTTATATATTAAAGGTGGTCCGATAATTTTAAATAAAGATTTGTGTAATATTTTAAAATTTAAATTAGCATACATAATAGTCGGTAAGTAAATTTGCTAAATAATCAGACAAATATTATTGAATTGCTTTATAATGCATATGAATAATTTTTTTCGTTTATTTAGGATACATTTCATGTCATTTGACTCTCTTGGTTTAGATGCCAAGATTTTAAAAGCAATTCAAGAACAAAACTATACCGATCCAACTCCCATTCAACAACAAGCCATACCTGTAATTTTATCTGGTAAAGACGTTATGGCGAGTGCACAAACAGGAACAGGTAAAACGGCAGGCTTTGGTTTACCAATATTACAAAAGCTTATTGAACAGCAAACAAAAAAAGCTAATAATCCAAAACCTAAAAAAGGCAAACGTCCTTTATATGCCTTGATTTTAGCCCCAACGCGCGAACTGGCTGCGCAAATAGGCGAAAATATTCGCGATTATAGTCGTTATTTGCCCACTCGTTCATTAGTAGTTTTTGGTGGGGTGAGTATTAATCCACAAATGATGAAGTTACGCGGTGGTGTTGACGTTTTGATTGCAACACCAGGGCGGTTGCTTGATTTAGTACAACAAAATGCGGTGGATCTTGCTACTGTTAAAATGTTGGTGTTGGATGAAGCCGATCGTATGTTAGACATGGGCTTTATTCATGATATTCGCCGTGTGATCGCTAAGTTACCTAAAAAACGCCAAAATTTAATGTTTTCAGCGACTTTTTCAAGCGAAATAAAAGCCTTAGCCGAAACAATTTTACATTCACCAAAATTGATTGAGGTTGCTAAAACCAATAGTGCTTCAGAGCAGATCACGCAATATGTGCATCGGGTTGATAAACGTCGTAAGCGTGAGTTACTTTCTTATTTAATTGGTAAAAATCAGTGGCAACAAGTGCTAATATTTACTCGTACTAAATACGGTGCTAATCATTTGGCAGATCAATTAACCAAAGATGGCATTAAGGCTGCTGCAATTCATGGTAATAAAAGCCAGGGTGCTCGTACTAAAGCGTTAGCGGATTTTAAAACAGGGCAAATTAGGGCGTTAGTGGCAACCGATATTGCTGCTCGTGGGCTTGATATTGAGTTATTGCCTTATGTTGTTAATTATGAATTACCACAAGTTGCTGAAGATTATGTACATCGTATTGGTCGAACAGGACGTGCGCAAAATCAAGGACAAGCTATTTCATTAGTTTGTGTTGATGAACTTCCACAACTAAAAGCGATTGAAAAGTTGATTAAAAGGTCAATTCCTGAACTAACAACACAAGGATTTGAAGTCGATCCTAAAATAAAACCAGAGCCTGTTAAAAAATCGTCAGCAAGACGAACCGCGCCAAAAAGAGCAAGCTCAACAACAAATCGATCGTCGCAACCAAAGCAAAATAGTGTAAAATCCGCTAACAGACAGCATTATACTAGAAATAAATAAACGAATATTTAATAGAAAAGAAGGAAATGATTATGGTTAATCGTAGTAGACGTTTACGAAAAAATTACACATCGACGAGTTAAAGAATTAGGTTTTACTGTTAGTTGGTCTTTTGACGAAAGTACAACTGAAGAAACCTTAGATAATATTGTTGATCAATTTATTCTTGAAGCTATTCAACCAAATGGTTTAGCTTATGAGGGGAGTGGTTATTTAAATTGGAAAGGGACTATTTGCACCCAAAAACTAGGCAATTGTACCGAAGAGCATCGTGACATTGTCACAAAGCGGCTTGAAAGTCACGGCTTAAAAAATGTCAAAACCAGTCCACTTATCGATATTTGGAGGGATGAGTTAGAGTTTTAATTTGCTAAGTAATTAATTGAAATAAGTTAGTCACTGATTTGGCTATTTTTTGGCTGATTAGATTGATAAGGTGAGAAATATCATTATTCATAATGATAACGGCAAGAGAGTATAATAATACAGTTATTTTCAATTTTATAAATTAACCTGTGTTCTCCACTAATTCTTCGCGACCAATAACCTGATAAATTAAATTTTAGCGCCTCTGGCTTACCTAGACCTGAAAACGGAGTCCTGCTGATATCTTTAATAAGTTCATTGATGCGTTTAATCACTTTTTTATCTATTTTTTGCCAATAAAAGTAGTCATGCCACGATTCATCTGAAAATAACTTATTCATCTTGTAGATCACGTTCCTGTAGTTGGCCGTTGTTAATTTGCTCTAATGAACGTAATAAATGTTTTGTATTGGCTGGTGGACGGTACAAGCGGGCGGTTTCTTCTAAAGATGTAAATTCATCATATGACATTAAAATGCAGTTATTGCCATTTTGGCGTGTAATAATTGTTGGCATTCGGTCGTTAACAACTTCATCCATTGTTGATGCTAGATTTGCCCTTGCGGCTGAATAGCTAACGTGTCTCATAATATTCCCCATTGGAATGTAATTACTGAGAGTCATTGTACAATTAAGTTGTACAATGGCAATTGAGGTGTGATTCATTTTACTGAATATTATTTAAAAATGGGGAAAACTCATCTTAACACAATGTAAGAAAATAATAGCCACATTGGTATTTGTGGCTATTTTTAGTAATGGCTAATTATTCAATCCCTTGGCTACGTAAGTAATCTTCATAATTACCTGTATAGTCAATCACTTTTTCAGGTGTGATTTCAATAATTCGTGTTGCCAACGAACTAACAAATTCACGATCGTGTGAAACAAAAAATAGCGTGCCTTGATAAAGCTCTAATGCCATATTGAGTGATTCAATGGATTCCATATCTAAATGGTTAGTAGGCTCGTCCATAACAATAATGTTAGGACGTTGCATCATCAATTTACCAAATAACATACGTCCTTTTTCACCACCAGATAGGACTTTAACTTGCTTTTTAATATCATCTTGTGAAAATAACAATCGACCTAAAACACTACGTACGGCTTGCTCGTCATCGGTTGGCTGCTTCCATTGGCTCATCCAGTCAAATACAGTTAAGTCGCCTTCAAATTCGTATTCGTGATCTTGTGCATAATAACCAATATTGGCATTTTCAGACCATTTTATATCGCCCTGTTCGGGAGTAAGCTCGCCCATCAGTGTTTTTATTAATGTAGTTTTACCAATACCGTTAGTCCCTAAAATAGCGACTTTTTCGCCCACTTCGACCATTAGGTTTAAGTTTTTAAATAGTGGACCATTATCAAAACCTTTGGTCAGGTTTTCAACAACAAGCGCATTACGGAATAGTTTTTTATCTTGTTCAAAACGAATAAATGGATTTTGGCGACTAGAGGCTTTGACTTCTTCAAGTTTAATTTTTTCAATTTGTTTTGCGCGCGAAGTTGCTTGTTTTGATTTAGACGCATTGGCACTAAATCGACTAACAAAAGATTGTAGCTCACTGATTTGTGCTTTCTTTTTGGCATTGTCAGCTAATAAACGCTCTCTCGCTTGCGTTGATGCTGTCATATAATCATCATAGTTACCAGGGTAGATGCGAAGCTCACCATAATCCATGTCTGCCATATGGGTACAGACCATATTCAAAAAATGGCGGTCATGCGAAATAATAATCATGGTGCTTTCGCGTTGATTTAAGGTGTCTTCAAGCCAACGGATAGTATCGATATCCAAGTTATTGGTCGGTTCGTCAAGCAATAAAATATCGGGATTTGAGAATAAGGCTTGGGCTAATAATACTCGTAATTTCCAGCCTGGTGCGATTTCGCTCATTAATCCATAATGTTGCTCAATTGGAATACCAACACCTAATAATAATTCACCCGCACGAGCTTCAGCGCTATAACCATCCATTTCGGCATATTGGGTTTCCAAATCAGCAACTTTAAAGCCGTCTTCTTCACTCATTTCGGGAAGTGAATAGATGCGATCACGTTCTTGCTTGATCTGCCATAATTCGGTATGTCCCATAATTACGGTATCAAGTACGGTAAACTCTTCAAACGCAAATTGGTCTTGGCGTAATTTACCTAATCGTTCATGCGGATCTAAAGCAACATTACCAGATGTTGGCACTAAATCACCACCAATAATCTTCATAAAAGTTGATTTACCGCTACCATTGGCACCAATTAAACCATAACGATTGCCATTACCGAATTTAACCGAGATATTTTCAAATAATGGCTTACTTCCAAATTGCATTGTGATGTTATTTGTACTTAACACTAGAATTTACTCTCTTTAACATGCGTTTCACTCATAAGTAATAATTAGCCTTTGAGTGAAGTCGCGGAAATATGAATTGGCGCATATTATGCCATAATTAATTACTTTTGAGGATCCCGATTTATATACTGACGTTGATAGCAAAATAACTCATAGTTAAATTCCAATGAATTTACAGGCTATTGAGTTCTTTATTCTCATAGAGGTAAAGATTTTTGATAATCATTTGATTGATGAGAGCTTAACAGAATTTGGTATTAAAAGTTCATTAAATCGCAAAGGCTGTCCCTATGATAACGCAATTGCAAAGCATATTTAAAGCAGTGAAAACAGAGTTAGTGTCGAATACTATCAATGCCATCAACGTTTACCAACGCAATCACACCCAACGAAACAGCACTATAGTTAGTCACACATAGGGGAATAAGCAAGGGCACAAAGGCATTCACACTCAAACAATCGATGTACTACCCAAACTCAAATGTAAAAAAAGTGCACTAAACTCATAAATATGGAATAGAAAAAATAGTATTAATGAAGAATAAAATTAATAAAAACAGCAACATAAAATAAAACAAAGGATGGGGAGACTTTTTGTAACTCTCCCCTAAAATAATACAGCAAAAAAGTAGAAAATTCTCTATGATAAAAGTAAAGAGGATTTAAACATGAAAAAAATGACTGAACATCAAATCGTCGCTATTTTAAAAGAAGCTGAAGCGGGTATTCCGGTTAAAGAACTCTGTCGTAAATATGGCATGGGTAATTCAACTTTCTATAAATGGCGGGAAAAATACGGCGGAATGGAAACTTCGGATATCAAA
>NZ_LZHQ01000016.1 GCF_001690655.1 Gilliamella sp. Occ3-1 | reverse complement strand
AGGGGAAATTACCTATTTGATAGACCATAATTACTAACTTTTATTATTTTTGACACTCAAAAATAAGCTCACAGAAATAAAATTACATAACACCATAGAGCCAACCATCAGCCACTCGGTTGTATTATTGACCGTTATGGATTGAGCAGTTGGTGTTGATACTAATAATGATAATATTATACCTATTGCTCCAGCGATTGCAAAACGAATTGTACCGGCAAGAGATGAGGCTGTACCTGCAATATAGGGATAAAAGTCTAAAACGATTGCCATACTATTTCCACCAATGGTTGACATACAACCAATATATCCTGCAATGCAAATAACAAGATAGGCAAATCCGAGATTAAATAATGTTACGATGGTAAGGCCTATTGCCATAACAAATTGGACCAAAAGACCGAACTGCATCATTTTAATCGAGCCAACATGTTTAACAAAACGGCTATTTAATGTATTCATAAACACCATAACTATTATATTGAATGCAAAGTAGTAGCCAAAATTAGTTGATGCAACACCGTGTAGATTCATATATACAAAAGGTCCTAAGCTTAAAAATGAAAATAATCCAGCTCCAGAAAATGCACCTAACATCATATAAGTTAATACTTGGCGATGCCTGAACAGTGTAATAAAATTACTTAAAATACGAATTAAACTGAATTTATCGCATTTTGTTTTTGTAAGTGTTTCAGGAATAAATGCGATCACTAGACCAAAGCAAGTCAAAGCAATTAGGCTAATAGTGTAGAAATTGGCTTGCCAATTAAACCAATATAAAATAAATCCACCAATAATTGGTGCGAGTAATGGTGCTACGTTGGATATCAGCATGACAAACGACATCATTTTAGAAAATTCGTCACGATCACGATAAATATCTTTCATTAACGCATTAATGACTATTGCTGTAGCCGCTGCCGCAATGCCATGGAAAAAGCGAGCTGTAATTAATTGATTAATATTGTTGGCAATACCACAGCTTAACGCCGCAACTATAAAAATAATTAGACCCAAAATGAGAACATTACGACGCCCATAACTATCTGTGAGTGGTCCAAATAAAAGTTGTCCAACTGAAAATCCTAATAAATAGCAACTAATTGTTAGCTGTACCGTGCCATCGGTTACATTAAAGTCGCGTGCAATCGTTGGCATACTAGGTAAATACATATCTATGGATAAAGGCATCAACATAGAAAGTAATCCAAGGATAAAAATAAGCGCTTGTTTGGAAATTTTAATATCACTTAAACAATCTTGAGTTGGCACGTCATACTTCCTTCAAATTTTTTAAAATACACCTAAAAAGATGTCATATAAATGAGATAAAATTATTTAAAAAATATTCATTTATCTAAATGGAAAGTTGCTATTAAGATTAATGTAAATTATATGTGTCAATTAAACGAGTCGATTTCATCTTGTGAAAGTGGTCGATATTCACCTTCAGGTATATCAAGAATTACCTTACCTATTTGTTTGCGATGCAATTCAACAACATGGTTATTGACTGCTGCAAACATGCGTTTAACTTGATGATATCGTCCTTCACTAATAGTTAATTCAGCGTGAAAGTCATCAATAATATTTAATTTCGCTGGTTTGGTAAGTGATTTCTCATTTTTTAATTGGATACCATTTTTAAATATATCAATCAGTTCAATACATAATGGCTGTTCAACCGTGACGGCATAGACTTTTTCGCAATGATGTTTGGGTGATGTAATACGGTGTGACCACTTACCATCATCAGTAAGTAGAACAAGTCCTGTAGTATCAAGATCAAGTCTACCTGCTGCATGCAATTTTTCAGGCATCGGTTCATCAATAAAATAAAGTATAGTAGGGTGGTCAGGATCGTCAGTTGAGCAGACATAGCCTTGCGGTTTGTTGAGCATGAAATAGCGTTGAGCTGTAACTTGCTCAATTTGGTAACCATCATATTGAACAATCTGCTCTGGCGATAATTGATAAGCACCTGATTTTATAATTTCACCATCGACAGTCACTTTTTTAGCTTTGAGTTCTTTGGTTACAATAGTGCGGCTAGCGCCTAAGTGATGAGCGAGAAATTTATCTAATCGCATAATTTAAACAATATCCTTGTATTACTCTAGAGGTGTATATATATCAAAACGATGATTTTTAGTTTTAATTTCGGCCGTTGGTTTTTGATTAGCTAAAAACGGTGCATAATCGGGTCTTTTCACTACAATCCGTTTTTTTGCTAATTTTCTTGCTGGTTCTAATAGGCTATCTGCATCATTATCACTGCCCACTAATTGTTGAAAAATGCGCATCTCTTTTTTGACAAGCGCACTTTTTTGTCGATGTGGGAACATTGGATCGAGATAAATAACATCAGGTTTTTCAGGGTAAGTACTCAATCCCTCAATGCTTGAATGATAAATTAAACGTAAATGTTGCTCAATCCAACTACCGATTTTGGGATCTTGGTAGGCACGCTGCAAGCCATCTTCTAGCAATGCAGCAACAACAGGATGTCTTTCAAACATAGTGACATGGCAACCGATTGATGCTAAAACAAATGCATCTCGACCAAGACCTGCTGTGGTATCAAGAACTGTAGGTAAATACTCGCCTTTGATACCTACTGCTTTAGCAATCGCTTCGCCACGTCCACCACCAAATTGGCGACGATGAGCCATTGTTCCAGAAACAAAGTTTACGCATATTGCCCCTAGTTTTGGTTCGTCAGTTTTTTGTAACTCAAGTTGATTGTTTTGGGTAACAAGAGCGAATGGAAGATCAGCATGTGTGGATAACCACTGCTCAGCTAATAATTTTAGCTGAGCAAAGTTAGAATTAGTGGATACCATAATGACGAAGTAATGCTTCAAGTTGAGGTTCACGCCCTCGGAAGTTTTTAAATAATGTCATAGGCTCATCGCTACCACCCTGTGACAAGATATTATCAAGAAATGCATTGCCTGTTTTAGCGTTGAAAATACCTTCTTCTTCAAAACGTGAAAATGCATCAGCGGATAATACTTCTGCCCATAAATAGCTATAATAACCTGCAGCATAACCACCAGCAAAGATATGGCTAAATGCGTGTGGAAATCTTCCCCATTCAACGGCAGGAACAACGGCAACTTGCTTTCTTATTTCAGCCAATGTATTTAAAATATCAGGATCTTTTTGTGTATGTAATTTAAAGTCAAAAAGACCAAATTCCAATTGGCGTAAAATAAATAGTGCTGCTTGATAGTTTTTAGCATCTAGCATCTTTTCTAACATATCAGTTGGTAGCTGTTCACCAGTTTGATAATGCCCAGATATGAATGCAAGCGCTTCAGGCTGCCAGCACCAGTTTTCTAAAAATTGACTTGGTAATTCAACAGCATCCCATGGCACCCCATTAATACCAGAAACTGATGAAGTATCAATTTCGGTTAACATGTGGTGTAAACCATGACCAAATTCATGGAAAAGGGTTGTGACTTCGTCGTGTGTAAATAGTGCTGGTTTATCACCAACAGGGCGATTGAAGTTACAAGTTAAATAGGCAACGGGTTTTTGTACATGACCATCAGCAAAACGCATACGACCAATACAATCATCCATCCAAGCGCCGCCACGCTTATGTTCACGTGCATATAAATCAAGATAGAAACTACCTTTTAACTCACCATTTGCGGCAAAGAGATCATAAAATTTAACTTCAGGATCCCAAACTTCAACGCCTTGTCGCTCTTTGGCTGTAATACCAAAAATGCGATGCACTACTTCAAATAAACCATTAATAACTCGTTGTTGAGGGAAATAAGGGCGCAATTCTTCATCGTTGATAGCGTACAAATGCTGTTTTTGCTTTTCACTATAATAAGCTATATCCCATGGTTTGATGTCACTTGCGCCAAAAAACTCATAAGCATAACGTTTAAGATCTGCTAACTCTTTTTCACCTTGAGGTTTAGCTTTAGTTGCTAAATTGGTCAAAAATTCAATCACTTGAGTTGTTGAACTTGCCATTTTTGTTGCTAGTGATTTATTAGCGTAATTATCGAAGCCTAGTAATAGTGCAAGCTCATTGCGAAGCGTTAAGATTTGTTTGATAATTTCAGTGTTATCCCACTTACCTGCGTTTGGTCCTTGATCTGACGCACGAGTATTATAGGCTTGGTAAAGTTCAAATCGTAAATCACGATTATCACAGTAGGTCATGACGGGAAGATAACTTGGTATATCTAAGGTTAGTAACCAACCCTCTTTATCTTTTAATTTAGCCTGTTCTTTTGCGGCAGAAAGCGCACTTTCAGGCATGCCAGATAGTTCTTTGATATCGGTAATTAATTTTGACCATCCCATGGTGGCATCGAGCACATTGTTACTATATTTTGAGGATAATTCTGATAATTTTGCGACAATTTCACCGTAACGTTTCTGTTTGTCATCGGGTAAGCCAATTCCAGATAATTCAAAATCACGTAGTGCATTATCAACCACTTTTTTCTGTGCTTTGGTTAAAGTAGCATATTGTTCGCTTTCTTTGAGTTGCTTATAAGCTTGATATAAAGGTCTATGTTGCCCAACCCATGTACTGTACTCAGATAGTAATGGCAGACAAGCTTCATAAGCTTCACGTAATTCAGGGCTATTTTTAACTGAGTTAAGATGACTAACTGGAGACCAAGCTCGTCCAAATTTTTCGTCTGCTTCATCAATTGGTTGAATTAAGTTATCCCAAGTATATTGGCTATTTTGCTTTAATACTGCTTCAATGGTATTTCTGCAGTTTTTTAAAGTTTCTTGTATAGCAGGCAAAACATGTTCGGGTTTAATTTGTGAAAAAAGGGGTAATGGTGCATCTGTTAATAATGGATTAGTCATGTAGCGATACCTTTATACAAATGGTGTTGTCTATTGATACAACATAATATGGTGGCGAAAACAATTAATTCAAGGGATTATCATGCTAAGAAATGGTTATAACCCCATAAGTTTGCGTTCACGTTGCCATTCAGTGGGGGTATAAGTCTTTATAGAAAGCGCATGAATACGATTATCATTAATAAATTCAGCCAAAGGGGCATAGATTGCTTGTTGTTTTTTCACTCGATTTAAATCGGCAAATAATTCTCCTACAGCAATAACTTGGAAATGGCTTCCATCATCGGTTAGGACATGTACATCATCAAGTTCAAGCGAATTTTTTAATTTGTTTATAATTTCTTGTTTATCCATTATTCATACTCATCATTAATGTAAATTATGGGGGAGATTTTTTGTTAAAAAGTTTCTGGTAACTATGTGTTTCAGTATAAAAATTAACATTTTTTAAATATTAATTACAGGTTGTAGATCATACAATGTAATTAATGTTTGTAGCTGAGGATTAATACCTTTGAGCTTTACATGATATTTATTGCAAAAATAAATTAAAGTTGCGAGCCCTGAAGAATCAACCCGAGTAAGTTGCGCAACATCAATGCATTTTACACCATTTAAAATAGTATTTTGTGTTGACCACAAATCGTTTAAAGAGTGAACATCAAGTTCACCCTGTAAAGATAATATTTCTTGTTGTTTTTCTGTTTTTATTCGCGACATTATGGCTAGCCTTTTGGTTTAGCGTTTGGGTCAATATTGCGATTTGAAAGATCAATTAATTGTTTAGTTAATGCGTCAATACCATCTTGACGTAAAATTGTAGACCACTCATTTTGCTTGGTGGTGATCATGCTGACGCCTTCTGCAACTAAGTCATAAGCTTTCCATTCGCCAGTGACAGAGTTTTTACGCCATTGGAAATCAATTCGCAATGGTTGTTGGTTTTTATTAGGTTGGTTTAATAAAACACGAATAGAGATAAGCGTTTTGCCAGTTAAATCTTTTGGCGATTCAACCTGATAAGTTTGGCCATTATACATAGATAATGCTTGAGCAAAAGTTTGTACCAAATAGTTTTCAAAAGCAGCGAAATAAGCTTTACGTTGCGCATCTGTAGCACTTTTATAATAATTACCTAAAATTAATGCGCCAGCATACTTTACTTGTACATAAGGTAATAAATCTGTTCTTACGATCTCTTTTAGTTTGTTAGGGTTTGATTTTAATGTCGCAGATTGTGCATTCATGGTGCTAAAAATCTTATTAGCAGCCATTTCCATCTCTTTATAAGGATCATTTTCAGCAAACGCATTAGCACTAAATATTAAAGCTAATGCAAAAAAAATAGTGTGTTTAAATCTGGTTAACATAGTAACAAAACTCCTTAATTTTCATTTATATCTTGTGTATCTTGTTTCTTATTTTTATCATCGGTCGAACCTCCAGTACTATAAAGGAATTGACCAATTAAGTCTTCAATAACCATTGCTGGTTTAGTGTTGTATATTACAAAACCATCATGAAAATAAGCTGGTTCATGATTATTTGTTGGCAAGTTGTTGCTTGTACCTTCGCTATCCAATGAATCAAGTTCTAATTCAGTACTTTTATCAAGTCCAAAGTTAATATCAATAAATTGTTCACCTAATAAACCTGATGTTTTAATTGAAAGCGAACTTGAAACTGGAATTTGATTGTATTGTGCATCAATATCTATTGTTACATAGGGTTTATATACATCAAGATCTGATGATTTTAGAGTTATATTACTGACTCGACCAATCACAACGCCACCGATTTTGATTGGAGAGCGTGCTTTTAATCCGCCAATATTATCAAATACAGCATAAACTCGATATGAATTATGACTAGCAAATGATGTTGGATCCGTTACGCGGAAACATAAAAAAAGTACTGAGCAAATGACCAGTACCATAAATAATCCTACTGTGATTTCAACTTTACGACTCATGTTTAATGACCTCAATGACTAAACATTAATGCGGTTAAAATAAAATCTAACCCCAAAATTACTAATGATGAATAAACAACAGTGCTTGTTGTTGCTCGACTAATTCCTTCTGATGTTGGTACACAATCATAACCATTGAAAAGTGCAATCCAAGTGCTAGCAATGGCAAATGCAAAGCTTTTTACAAAACAGTTACCTAGATCATGCCACCAATCAACATTACTTTGAATAGATGACCAAAAAAAGCCCGCATCAATACCTTTCCAATCAACACCTACAATAACACCACCTAAAATACCAACGGTAACAAAAATTGCAGTTAAAAATGGCATACTGAAAAAACCAGCCCAAAAACGAGGTGCAATAATACGTCGTAATGGATCAATTGCCATCATTTCCATACTTGATAGTTGCTCAGTTGCTTTCATTAAGCCGATTTCAGCCGTTAATGCAGAGCCAGCACGACCTGCAAACAGCAAACCAGCAACAACAGGACCTAACTCACGAAGTAGAGCAAGGGCTACCATCATTCCAAGGCTGGCTTCAGCACCAAAAGTGGTCAGAATAAAATAACCTTGTAAGGCCAAAACCATGCCAATAAAAAGACCAGAAACAATAATAATAGTGAGTGATTGTACACCAACAAAATAAAATTGCTTAATGAGTAATGGGAATTGTTTATTAAATTGTGGCTTACCAATTAATGCCCTAAAGAGCATCACACCAGAACGACCAATCATCGCAATGATATCAATAAACCATTGTCCTAATTTTGCCAGTAAATTTAACATTATTTTGTACCTCTGCTTAGGTCTAATTTGTAATCTTCAGCAGGATAATGAAAAGGTACTGGACCATCAGCCAACCCGTCAAGGAATTGTTTTACTCGTAAATCATCATTATCACGTAATTGTTGTGGTGTACCACCTGCAATAATATGTTGTTCGGCTACAATGTAAGCATAATCTGCAATACTGAGCACTTCGGTCACGTCATGGCTAACAACGATACAGGTTAATCCTAATGATTGGTTTATTTCAGATATCAGTTTAACAATAACACCCATGGATATAGGATCTTGCCCAGCAAAAGGTTCATCAAACATAATTAAATCGGGATCAAGCGCAATGGCTCTAGCTAATGCTGCTCGCCTTGCCATACCACCAGATAGTTCCGATGGCATCATTTGAGCTGCACCACGTAAACCAACAGCTTGTAATTTCATTAAGACTAAATTATGCAATATAGGTTCAGGTAATTTGAAGTGCTCACGTAGTGGGTAAGCAACATTATCAAACACAGTTAGATCGGTAAATAAAGCTCCCGATTGAAATAACATGCTAATGCGTTTGCGTACTTCATAAAGTCGGGAGCGAGACATGCTTGGAATGTCTTCACCATCGAATAAAATTTTTCCTGACTGGGGTTTTAATTGACCACCAATGAGCCTTAGTAGTGTGGTTTTACCAATTCCTGAAGGTCCCATGATTGCTGTCACTTTTCCTTTCGGGACATTCAAACTCATATTTTTATAAATAGGCCTTGTTCCACGATAAAAAGACATATCGTGAATTTCAACCAAATTTTGTTGTAATGCGTTTGTCACATTGATTTCCTAGATTTCTAGAATGGTAAAATTTTGCTTATTTTACTTGATATTTGTAAATAAAGAAATCAATTAAACGTTTTGCCTATTTGTGTATAACTGCTCAATAAATAGTTTTTATACTCGATGGCTGATTTTTATAGGCAAACAGAGGTTTTACGTAAAATATCTTATTAGAGAGATAAAAGATAATTAAGGCTATTTTTCTAAATAATAAATGGGGAAAGTTATATTTTAGCTCCCCCCATTTTTTACTGATCATGCATAACTAAAAGTGATTATGTGTTTTATTCATGCCGTGCTTTACGAGCTAAATAATTACCAGTGCTTTGAATAAATTGTATAGCAATAACTAATATCACCACGCAGATATAAGTAACAGTATTATCAAAACGTTGATAACCGTATGACACAGCTAAATCGCCAATACCGCCAGCACCAATAGCACCAGCCATCGCTGTAGCACCAATTAAACCTATAGTAGCAGTTGTAAGCGTTAAAATTAAAGAGCTAAATGCCTCTGGTAACATAAAATACCAAATAATTTGTATTGGCGTCGCTCCCATTGATTGAGCCGCTTCAATAATACCACTATTCACGTCAAGTAATGAATTTTCAACTAATCTAGCAATGTAAGGAGCAACATAAAATGTTAACGGAACAATCGCTGCTATAGTGCCAATAGAGCTATTTACAATGACCTTTGTTAAAGGTTGGATAGCAACTAATAAAATAATAAAAGGCAATGAGCGAACTATATTAATAATCGGATTGATAATACGAAACACTCGACTATTTTCTAATAGTCCATAAGGTCTTGTTGTAACTAAGCAAATACCAAGTGGAATTCCGATTAATGAACCTAAAATTAAGGAGAAAACTACCATAATTAGGGTGTCATAGAATGCTTGAACAAATTGTTCAGTGGTTACTGATGTTGCAAAGCAAGAGGCCAAATAGTCAATTATAGTATTAAATATTTCCATTTTTACTCATCTCCCAATGTTTAATTTCAGTGACTTGTACACCGCGCTCACGTAAGTAATGTACTGATTCTTTGATATTACTATCGTTACCTTTTAGTTGAACAAACATACTACCTAAAACCGTTTTTTCGATTTCTGACATATGGGCAAACAAAATATTGACGATAACTTTTTGTTGCAGTATAAGTGAATTTATCACGGGTTCTGACGCAGATCGTCCTAAGAATTCGAGCTTAAATAATTTAATATTTTCTTTTTTACCTTCTATTTCTAACAAATTTTCGACAACACCATTTGGAATTTGATTGTTGATCACTGAGCTAACAAAATTTTGAGTAGTTTGGTGTTTTGGTTGTCCAAATACGTCAAGTACGTTACCTTGTTCTATAATCTTGCCTTTTTCCATTACTGCAACTTTATGGCAAATTTGTTCAATTACATGCATTTCGTGAGTGATTAACACGACTGTTATTTTATATTTTTCATTGATTTTTTTGATTAAATCTAAAATAGCTTGAGTGGTTTGTGGATCAAGTGCTGAAGTTGCTTCATCACATAGTAAAATATCAGGATCGTTGGCTAAAGCTCGGGCGATACCAATGCGCTGTTTTTGCCCACCAGAAAGCTCTTTGGGATAGCTGTTGGCTTTATCACTTAATCCAACAAATTCCAAAAGTTCATAGACTTTTTGTTTAATCGAATGTTTATCTTTTTTGATTAAAATTAAAGGAATAGCAATATTTTCAAATACGGTTTTTGATTCAAGCAAATTAAAATGCTGAAAAATCATACCAATTTTTTGACGGGTTTGACGTAATTCGTTACTAGATAATTGATTTAATAGTTTATTTTGAATAATGACATTGCCTTGTGTTGGTTTTTCAAGAAAGTTAATTAAGCGCACTAAGGTACTTTTACCTGCGCCGCTGTAACCAATAATGCCGTAAATATCACCTTTACTGATGGTTAAATTAATATCGTTTAAAGCTTGTGTTGTGACGCCATTTCTTTCATATTGTTTTGAGACATGTTCAAATTTAATCATTGTTCATCACCTATTTATTTTGTTCTAGTTGAATAAGTGCTTGCTTAGGCAATTTGGCTGAATCATTTATTGCAGGTGTTTATATGGCATATTCAACGATTGACAATAATTGATATATCTAACGGTATCACAGGTTAAATTGTTGCTCTAATAATCGTTTTTTATATCTTATTCCATATAGTTATAAGATAGAATTACTTGGAATAAATGAATGCTTTTTTCTGTGTTAGAGTGTATTTAATGCTTATAGCTTATAGAGGATAGCTGAAATGAAAAATGCGTTTATCAAACAAAAAATATTTAAATACATATCAGTCGTTTTAGTTGCTAGTTCAGTGTTTTTGACTATTGGTTGTGATAATTCGTCTAAACCAGTCGATAATCAGACAAAAAAAGAAATTAGCATGGGCGTATCACCAGGTCCATATAACGATCTTTTTAATGATGCTGTTAAACCCATACTTGAATCAGAGGGTTATAAGGTTAAATTAGTGAATTTTCCGCATTTACTTGAATCAGATGTAGCTTTAAGTGAAGGTAGTATTGATTTAACCGTTGCACAGCACACAGCTTATATGAATGTGTTTAATGCCCAGCGTAAAGCAAATTTAAAATCGGTTGTGCATGTACCATCGGTACCTGCGGCAATATTTTCAAATAAGTTCACCTCATTAACGCAAGTTTTTTCAGGAGCAAAAGTTGCTATTCCACAAGATGCTTCTAATGCAGCTCGTTCATATAATCTACTAGAAAAAGCTGGTTGGATAAAATTAAAAAATAATACAAATCCTATTATTGTTAGTAAAAATGATATTGCTCAAAATATTGCAGGTATTGAAATTATTGAAATGGATTCGGCCAATATTCCTAGAGTGCTTAATGAATTAGATTTTGCGGTAATTCCAGGTAGCATTGTTTATTCTGCTAATATTGACTCGAACAAAGCATTACTTTCTGAAACCATCATTCCTGATTTGGAAATTATGGTTGTAGTGAATGAAGGAAACGAAAATAGTCGATGGGCTCAAGATGTGAAGCGTATTTATCAATCTCAACAATTTAAAGATTATATGAAAACGCATAACCAAAATGGTTATTGGGTGATGCCTCAAGAATAAGCATAGCAAGGTAAAGTAATGAAGAAAAGCCCGTTTGATAACGGGCATTTTAGTATCGTGCCATCTGTTTATCAATTGTTAGCGCCCAAGCATCAATCCCTCCTGTAAGATTATAGAGAAAGTTAGGATCAAATCCGTTTTCTGCTAAATAATGAGCAACAGTTAGGCTACGTCTGCCGTGATGACAATAAATAACAATATCGATTTCATCTGGGATTTTATCTAGATATAAAGGGATCATATTCATTGGAATATGAGTTGCGTTGCCAATACTGCAAATGGCTATTTCATTGGGTTCTCGTACATCGAGTAGAAATAGATTATCTTGCTGATTTAATTTTTGTGCAAGTTCTGTGGGAGTGATTTCTTTTATTGTCATTATTTAAAACTTATTAAAGTGCTTGTAAAAAAGTTTCAGGAAACTCTACGTTTTAGTATAAAATTTCAACTTCAATTTTAAATTTATTAATAGCATCCTACAACGATATTGCAGAATGCTATTTCCTATTTAGGCTTCTAGTGCCTTGTTAATTTTTTCAAATAAATCTTTAGATAAATTTTCAATTTTTAGCAATGCCTCAAGTGCTTTTTGCATCTGCTGTTGACGATTTTTGTCATAACGTTTTAATCGAATTAGAGGATCGATAAGCCTTGCTGCAACTTGCGGATTTTTTTGGTTTAACTCAGTGAGAATTTCAACTAAAAATTGATAACCACTGCCATCTTCAGCGTGAAATGCCACAGGGTTATTATTTACAAATGCTCCAATTAATGCACGAATCCGATTTGGGTTACTGAGTGTAAATGAGCGGTGAGTTAATAATTTTTTCACGGTAGCAAGAACATTCTTTTCTGGGCTTGTTGCGTTTAGTGCTAACCATTTGTCCATAACAAGTCCATCTTGATGCCATTTGTCATCAAAGTTAGCCAATAACTCAGTTCGACAATCAAGTTCAGCTTTTACAGCAACACTCAAGGCGGCTAAACAATCAGTCATATTATTTGCTTGATAATATTGTTGGTTAACCAATGTATTGGCATGCGAATTATCATCGGCATGAGCTAATAAAGTTAAACAACAGTTTTTAAGTGACCGCTTAGCAATGTCATTATGTTTAATTTGATATTGTGATGTTTTATTGTGGTGATAAACGGCTAATAGTTCATCATAAAATTCGTTTGCAAAATGAGTTAACAAAAATAGACGCACTTGATGAATTGCGATTGGATCAACCACAGTAAATAAATTCGCCAACTCGTTTTCAGATGGCAAGGTTAATATTTGTGCAATAAGGAAAGGGTCAGTTTTTTCTGATAACAATACGGCTCTAAATGCATCTAATACTGAATCAGGCAACATTAGATTTTGATTTTCTTGATAATTTTTCACATTCGAGCGAACATATTTTGCTAATAACATTTGAGCTGCATCGTAACGGCTAAATGCGTTAGTAGCGTGTTGCATTAAGAAAATAAGATCATTATCTTGATAATCATAAGTTAACTTAACAGGTGCTGAAAAATCACGTAATACTGAAATAATCGGTTTTTGAGTTACGTTATCAAAGATAAATTGTTGTTTGTTTTGTGTTAAATTTAAAACATGGTGAACAGATTTGCTTTGGTATTGCAGTGGAATTATTTCACCATTATGTTGATATAACTCGATATCAAGTGGGATATGCAAAGCCTGTTTTTGTGCTTGATCTTGAGTAGCTGGCGTATATTGTTCTACTGTTAAAGTATATTGTTGATTTTTCTCGTCATAATTATCGGTAACGGTTAATTCAGGTGTTCCTGATTGGCTATACCATAATTTAAATTGAGTTAAATCGATACCTGAGGCATCTTGCATGGCTGCAACAAAATCATCACAAGTTGCGGCACTACCATCATGGCGTTTAAAATAAAGTTTCATCCCTGCTTGGAATTTATCTTCTCCTAATAAAGTATGCATCATTCGAATAACTTCAGCGCCTTTTTCGTACACGGTGACTGTGTAAAAGTTATTCATTTCTATTACTTGTTCAGGCCGAATAGGGTGAGACATTGGACTAGCATCTTCGGCAAATTGAACGGTGCGCAAAAGTTTGACATCCTCAATGCGTTTTACTGCACGAGATCCCATATCAGCGCTAAATTCCTGATCTCGAAATACAGTTAATCCTTCTTTTAAACTAAGTTGGAACCAGTCGCGACAGGTTACCCGATTACCAGTCCAGTTGTGAAAATATTCATGACCAATTACACCTTCAATACCTAGATAGTCATCATCTGTTGCTGTTTGTGGTTTGGCAAGCACATATTTTGAATTAAAGATATTTAATCCTTTGTTTTCCATTGCTCCCATATTGAAAAAATCAACCGCTACAATCATAAAGATATCTAAGTCGTATTCAAGCCCAAAGCGTGTTTCGTCCCAACGCATGGCATTTTTTAAGCTTGTCATAGCCCACTGCGAACGATCTAAATTACCTTTATCAACGTAAATTTCTAAATCAACTTTCCGCTTTGATTGCGTGATAAACTGATCTTTTAAAATATCAAAATCACCAGCAACTAATGCAAATAAGTAAGCCGGTTTCGGAAAAGGATCTTGCCATTGTACCCAATGACGTCCATCTGCAAGCTCGCCTTGCGCTATGCGATTACCGTTCGAAAGTAGATAAGGATAATGTTGTTTATTCGCGGTAATACGTGTTGAAAAGCGAGCAAGAACGTCAGGTCTGTCAAGATAATAGGTAATATGGCGGAATCCTTCTGCTTCACATTGAGTACAGAGCGCTTCGCCTGATACATATAATCCTTCAAGTGCTGTATTGTCAATTGGTTTGATTTCGTTAACAATCGTTAATGTAAATTCTGCTGGAACACGTTGAATGATTAAACCAGCTTTTGTGAGCTGATAATCATGCCATGGTTGTTCGTCAATATTAACAGAAATCAATTTAAGATCTTCACCATCTAAAATTAAATTGTCCGCTTCATTATTTTTCTTAACAACACGGCTACGAGCTGTGACGGTTGTTATTTCGGGAGCTAAATCAAAATCAAGATCAATGTCGGTAATGGTAAAATCGGGTGATTTATAATCAAGACGATTTTTGGCAATAGGCTGCGATTCAGGTGTTTTTATATTCATGTTGTTATGACCTTTTGGTTTGAAATCAATTTATATTTTATACTGATCGATATTATAGTCGATTAAAAACAATCTTATTACATAATTAATCTATATCTTCATTATTATTCTGCTATAATCTTTGAAATTTTTATTTAAAGCAATAGCACTAAATTTACATGTTACCAGCAATAATTACATCAATATTAGATACTGATGCTTATAAGTTGCATATGCAGCAAGCTGTATTTCATTACTACCCTGAGGTAACTGTCGTTGCGCAGTTTCGTTGTCGTAGTGATGATTTATTGGGACAATATGTTGATGAAATAATAAATCAAGTGAAATTAATGGAATCATTAGCGCTGTCTGATGATGAATTTAACTATTTATCAAATATTTCCTTTTTTAAATCTGACTATTTAAATTGGCTTAAAAAATGGCGTTTCAATAGTGATTTGCTCACTATAAAAAATGAAGATGGAGTGCTTTCTATTACAATTGAAGGTAAATGGCTAGATGTTATTCTATGGGAAGTGCCATTACTTGCCGTTATCAGTGAAATTGTTCATAAAGATCGTTCACCTAATATTGGAGTTTCTGAGGCACTAGCTCGGCTAAAAGATAAATTGGCATTGTTTAATGAAAAAACAGCTAATATGGATATGTCGGGCTTTAATTTAATGGATTTTGGTACGCGTAGGCGTTATTCGTTTGCGGTGCAAGAGGCAGTTGTCAGTTATTTGAAAACACACTTTCATAACTTTCATAGTACTAGCAATTATTTACTGGCTTATCGTTTAGGGCTTACTCCTGTTGGAACCCAAGCACACGAGTGGTTTCAAGCTCATCAACGTTTAAGTGCTAATCTTCAAGATTGCCAAAGAAATGCTCTTCAAGTTTGGTTAGATGAATATCCTCATGACTTAGGAATAGCATTAACAGATTGTATTACAATGGATGCATTTTTACGTGATTTTGATTTGCATTTTGCTTCTCATTATCAAGGGCTTCGTCATGATTCAGGTGATTCAATTCAATGGGGTGAAAAAGCAATTGCTCATTATCAGCAATTGGGCATAGATCCACAAACTAAACTTTTGGTTTTTTCTGATAGCTTAAATTTTGACAAGGCGATTAAAATCTATCAACATTTTAATCATCGCGTAAAATTATCTTTTGGCGTCGGCGGTTTTTTAGCTTGTGATATTCCATCTAAAGATGCCAATACCAAAGCATTGAACATTGTGCTTAAATTAACGGAATGTAATAATCAATCTGTGGCTAAACTATCAGATAGTCCAGGTAAAACGATATCTCGGGATTTAGATTTTATTGATGAATTAAAACGAACTTTTAGTGTTAAACAATGATAATAATTCATGTTTAACTTATTATTAATATTAGAAACTAAAAATTAGTAATAAGAAACAAGTTATTCAAGAATTCCATTTAGTTATGGGATAGTCTTTAGAATATATCTGTATTACTTTAAATATTACTTAAACAAATTAATGTAGAGATGGATAATTAAATGACTTCAGTTGCACCTATTGTTGATGTGTTACAAGGCAAAATTGCTGTCGGTAGCACTATTTCAGTTCAAGGTTGGGTAAGAACTCGCCGTGATTCTAAAGCAGGTATTTCATTTTTAGCTGTTTACGATGGTTCCTGCTTTGACCCTATTCAAGCTGTTATTGAAAATAATTTATCTAATTATGAACAAGAAATCTTGCGTCTAACAGCTGGTTGTTCCGTTAAAGTCACTGGTAAAGTAGTGGAGTCACCAGGTCAAGGTCAAAAATATGAATTACAAGCAACGCAAGTTGAAGTGTATGGCTTTGTTGACGATCCCGAGACTTACCCAATGGCAGCAAAGCGCCATTCAATTGAATATCTTCGTGAAGTGGCTCACTTGCGTGCACGAACCAATATTGTTGGTGCGATAACGCGTGTACGCCATACGCTTGCGCAAGCAATTCATCAGTTTTTTAATGATCGTGGCTTTTATTGGCTATCAACTCCTGTTATTACCGCATCAGATACTGAAGGGGCGGGCGAAATGTTCCGCGTTTCAACACTTGATATGCTAAATCTGCCTAAATCTGATAATGGTAAAGTTGATTTTGATAAAGATTTCTTTGGTAAAGAAGCTTTTTTAACCGTTTCTGGACAATTAAACGCTGAAACTTATGCTTGTGCACTTTCTAAAGTTTATACTTTTGGTCCAACATTTAGAGCAGAGAACTCAAATACTACTCGCCATTTAGCTGAGTTTTGGATGATGGAGCCTGAAGTAGCGTTTGCTGATCTAGATGATAACGCTAAGCTTGCTGAGGATATGTTGAAATATGTGTTTAAAGAAGTGCTAGAAAAACGTGCTGATGATATGCAATTTTTTGCTCAGCATGTTGATAAAGAAGCAATCAATCGTCTTGAAAACTTTATTAATGCTGATTTTGCTCAAGTGGATTACACTGATGCTATCACTATATTACAAAATTGTGATGCTAAATTTGAAAACCCAGTCAGCTGGGGAATTGATTTAGCTTCAGAACATGAGCGTTATTTAGCTGAACAACATTTTAAAGCACCAGTGGTAGTAAAAAACTATCCGAAAGATATTAAAGCGTTTTATATGCGTATGAATGATGACGGTAAAACGGTAGCGGCAATGGATGTTTTAGCGCCAGGAATTGGTGAAATCATTGGTGGATCTCAGCGTGAGGAGCGTTTAGATATGTTGGATAAACGCATGGATGAATTGGGACTTAAAAAAGAAGATTATTGGTGGTATCGTGATTTACGTCGATACGGTACTGTGCCACATTCTGGTTTTGGTCTTGGTTTTGAACGTTTAATTGTTTATGTAACAGGTGTTCAAAATGTGCGCGATGTTATCCCATTCCCAAGAACGCCGCGTAATGCAAACTTTTAGATTGATTGAAAAATTAGGTTAGCTCAGGAATCAACAAATATCAATCCGATATAGTACAAAAAGTGATCAAATGTGGTTGAATTTTGGATTAGGTGCCATATTTAGTGAAAAGTTTGCTTGATTTTAGAAAAAATTTATACATAATTTACAATACTATGAAAAGTAGTTAAAATAATAGATAAAAATATTATTTTTTTGGATGAATAATTATTGTACGAAGATTGACACTAAACTTATGGAAAGTGTCTTTTTAGAAAATAACCATGAGGGTAAAAAATGAAACGTAATCTATTAGCAGTCGCTATCCCTGCGCTTTTAGTAGCCGCTGGTGCAAATGCATCTATCGAAGTTTGGAACAAAGATGGTAATAAAGTTGACTTTTACGGTCGAGTAAAAGCAGCTAATAACATCACTGACCGTGGTCAAAAGGGCGAAGGTGATGATACTTCAGCTCGTTTAGGTATGTCAGGCCAAACTCAAATCACAGATAGCGTAACTGGCTATGGTCGTTGGGAATACGAAGCTAAAGCGGGTAAAAATTCTGATAATGAAGTACGTTATGCATTTGCTGGCTTAAATTTTGGTGATTTAGGTTCATTTGACTATGGTCGTAACGACGGTGTGTTAAAAGCAATTACTGCTTATACTGACGTATTACCACAATTTGGTGGTGATGCAGCAAACAACGATTGGAACGTACTTTCAGCTCGTACTAAAGCTGTTGCAACTTACCGTAATAATAACTTCTTCGGTTTAACTGATGATATCAGCTTTGCATTACAATATGCTGATAATGGCGATAACGCTGCAACTTATGATAGTAAACTTGCTAGCATAAAAAAGGATGAAGACGGTGATTTCGTTGAATTTAGTGGTGAAAGCCGTGAAGCCTATGGTGCAAATGTTCAGTGGCGTATTTTCGATACTGGCTTGACTTGGGGGGCAGGTTACGCTCAAACAGCTGGTAAATCTGCATACGAACCTGATGAAGTTAAAAGAGTAAAAACATGGACTACTGGTATCAAATATGACAATTACAACTTGTATCTAGCTGCCAACTACTTCCAATCTAAACTCAATACTTGGAATGATCGCATAGACGGTGACAAGTATAAAGATCCAAAAATCAAAGGTGTTGAATTAGTTGCTCAATACGGTATTGATTTAGAAGTAGGTCGTTTAACACCTTCTTTAGCTTATGTACAACATAAGTTTACTAATATTGATTTAGACGATGAATCTCATAAAGCAGACCGTAATTTAGTTAAATATGTTTCACTTGGTGCAACATATGACTTAAATAAAAACTTTAGCGCTATCGTAGAATATAAATTTAATTTACTTAAGAAATACGACATTGGTGCAGCAGAAAATACTGTTCGTGAAAGCAATGGTCGTCATCCATACACACCAGGTACTAAAGATGTGTTAGGTGTTGGTTTAATTTACCAATTCTAATCTCTTAATATCTTATAAAAAGGCACTTAGTTGCCTTTTTTTTCGCCTCTTAAATTCATTCCTACCTAAAAAACATTTTATGTCTAAAAAAAATTATAATAAGTATTAATATACTTATATATTCGCAGAAATATTATAATTAATATTGTTCAACAGATAGCATATGCAACAAAATCTATTTGCTATCTATCAAAATGGCTATTAAAGTAGTAATGTAATTGCTATTTACAGGCAGTTATTTATTAGACCAAGAGCAAAATAATTTGCATCTTTAACAAAAAAATATACCTATGAGGGTAACAAAATGAAACGTAATCTATTAGCAATCGCTATTCCTGCACTTTTAATTGCAGGTACAGCAAACGCTTCTATTGAAGTGTGGAATAAAGATGGTAATAAAGTTGACTTTTATGGTCGTGTTTACGCATTAAACTATATTACTGATCGCAATAACCAAACTGGTGAAGGTGACAAAACTACTGCACGGTTAGGTATGTCCGGTCAAACACAAGTGACAGACAGCGTAACTGGCTATGGTCGTTGGGAGTATGAAGCAAAGACAGGTAAAAATGCTGATAATGAAACTCGTTATGCATTTGCTGGTTTAAACTTTGGTGATTTTGGTTCATTCGACTATGGTCGCAATGATGGTGTATTAAAAACATTAACATCTTACACTGACGTTTTACCAGAATTTGGTGGTGATGCTTCTGATAATGATCTTTATGCATTAACAGCTCGTACTAAAGCCGTTGCTACCTACCGTAATTCAGATTTCTTCGGTTTAGTAAATGGTTTACGTTTTGCTGTTCAATATGCGGATAACGGAGATAACAGCTCAACACGTCATTTCGGTAATTATACTCGTAATGATAAACACAATAGTGCTGAAGCATGGGGTTCAGTTGTTGATTGGGATGTGCTTGATACTGGTTTATCTGTTGGTGCTGGTTATGCACAAACTGGTGGTCATAAAGATGCTAAAGCATGGTCAGCCGGTATCAAATATGATAACGACAACCTTTATTTAGCTGCGTTATATATTCAAGGTAAACAAAAATATGGCTGGCATAATGCATCAACAACTCGTAGCGCTGATGATTTAAAAACCAAAGGCTATGAATTAGTTGCTCAATATGGTATTGACTTTGAAGTGGGTCGCTTAACTCCATCTGTTGCTTATATCCAACATAAAGTTAAAGACGCATCTAATTATTCAAGTGATGCAGGGCTTAAAGGTAATGATTTAGCTAAATATGTTGATGTTGGTTTAACTTATGACTTTAACAAAAATCTACAAGCTATTATTGATTATAAAATTAACTTATTAGATAAAGATGATATCGGTGCACGCCGTGCTTTATATGAAGATGGTTCATTTACTAAATCACAAATCAAGGGCACAACAAAAGACACAGTAGCACTTGGTTTAATTTACCAATTCTAATTGATTGTATCTTTATTTTTAAAAGGCACTTCGGTGCCTTTTTTATTATCTATTATCAATTAAATAACCCTTGCGCTTTGATTAATACTTTGTTAAAAATTAAAAAGAATATAATAATAAATTAGGATACGATGATGCTATATACCACACGTAAATTACTGGCTAAAAAAAATATTGCTTTAGTTGCTCACGATCACCTGAAAGATTCTTTATTAAATTGGTGTAAAAAAAATCGTGAAGAGCTTTCTCGTCATAATTTATGTGGCACGGGCACTACTGGAACATTAATAAAGCAAGAAACAGGACTAAATATCACGCCAATGCTAAGTGGTCCGATGGGGGGAGATCAGCAGATAGGTGCATTAATTGCAGAAGGTAAAATTGATATTTTAATCTTTTTTTGGGATCCACTTAATGCTGTACCTCACGATCCAGATGTGAAAGCGTTGTTACGATTATCTACTGTTTGGAATATTCCAGTTGCCACTAATCAAGCCACAGCCAATGCATTAATTCAGTCCTCTATTTTTACGCAAGAAGTTGATATTGAAATTCCTGATTATCAAAGCTATTTAACTCAAAGAGTTAAATAAATATCAATACCATGTCAAATTCGTAAAACAGGTCGGCAAATACTTCTACTTTATCATTAGTTTATTGTTTCGCATTACGATTTTGGTCATTTGTTCACAAGGTTTTGGTATTATTGGCTTGGTATTGCTGATTGCTATAGCTAAAAAACTATAATTGTTACGGTTAACTTTAAGTTATCTGCATCATCAATTTAAAAATGAGCTTCCAATGCAGCCTATGAAAATGCGGAAGATTGGCTAATTTCACCATCTTTAAATAAAATCGCTTCGCCAGCAGCATTAAGTTTGTTCCAAATCTCATTTGAGGTTAATGGTAAGGTTGAAATGATAGTAACAATATCATTGGGTGTTGTATGTTTTTGAAAATCAATTTCTACATCTTCGTCCAGTAATTTTGCTTTGCCAAATGGTGCTTTACGGGTTATCCAATGCAAATTCGTTGTGCAATAGGCAAACACATATTGCCCATCAGAAAGTAGCATATTGAATATGCCTAGTTGGCTTAATTGATCGGCACATTGCTTAATAAAATTAAATAGCTCAAGATCATCGACAGGTTTTTGTGAATATTTTTGCTGTAATTGATTAATTAAATAGCAAAAGGCAAATTCGCTATCGGTTTCTCCAACAGGTTGAAAAAGCCCTGTATCTAAATTTTGGTAATTGGTTAATTGTCCATTGTGGGCAAAAGTCCAATTTTTACCCCAGAGTTCGCGGGTGAATGGGTGGGTATTTTCTAGTGCGACACCGCCTCGATTTGCTTGTCGAATATGAGCAATCACAGCTTTAGATTTGATGGGATATTCTTTCACCATTTTAGCAATAGGCGAATAGCTACAAGGCTCTGGATCTTTAAATGTTCGGCAACCTTTTCCTTCGTAGAAAGTAATTCCCCAACCATCTTTGTGAGGACCTTTGTCCCCACCTCGTTTAATTAAGCTAGTAAAACTAAAGCAGATATCGGTTGGTACATTAGCACTCATACCCAATAATTCACACATATTATTTTGCCATCTCTTTTTCAATTAACAGAATAAGAATATGAATAACTTTGATGTGGATTTCTTGCACACGATCGGCATAACCAAAATGCGGAACACGAATATCAACATCAGCAAGTCCATTCATCTTACCACCATCTTTACCAGTTAACGTAATAATTTTCATCCCTTTTTGTTTTGCTGCTTCAATTGCCTTAAGCACGTTAGCTGAATTCCCTGAAGTTGAGATACCTAAAAGTACATCACCTTTCTGACCTACACCTTCAACATAACGTGAAAAGATAGAATCAAATCCAAAATCATTACCAACACACGAAATGTGACTTATATCTGATATAGCAATCGCTGGATAAGCAGGGCGATTATCACGATAGCGACCAGTTAATTCTTCAGCAAAATGCATAGCATCACAATGAGAGCCACCATTACCACATGATAAAACTTTACCACCATGTTTAAAAGAATCAGCAATTAAAATAGCAGCTTTTTGAATTTGTTGGAGATTTTTATCATCTGAAACAAAATTAGTTAATACGTTAATAGCTTGGTTTAATTCATCACGAATATTGTCAATATACACTGGGATTTCTCCATCAATAATAAATAAATTTATAGACTATTGTAATTTGTTCAAAATAGCTTGCAAGCGATAAAATAAAATTCCTTATTTTGACAAAAGATTTTAGAAAGTATGCTGTTAAGTGTAAAAATAAGGATTGAAATAAAAATAAATTAAAATTATTTCTAATCATAATGGTTGAAATAACAACAAAATTTAAATTAATTTTAAATTTAACAAATAATACATTTGCAATAGTTAAATTCTTTGCGTTTATTTTAAATAATATATTGGGTAGAACTTGGTCGTAACGCTATTTGCCAATAGGATAAGTCTTTAATTCGTGATACAATTTACTAAGTATTTTTTCACGCAAAACAGAGTGAAATAGCATTTAAAATAGAATTAATAAGGAATTAATATGCAAACGATTGAAGGTAAAGTTGCTGCACCAAAAGCTAAAGTTGCAATTGTAGTGGCACGTTTTAATCATTTTATTAATGATAGCCTAGTAAATGGTGCAATTGATGCATTGACACGTATTGGACAAGTTGATGATAAAAATATCACTGTTATTTGGGTTCCCGGTGCTTATGAAATTCCTCTAGCTGTTAAAGTTGCTGCACAGTCCAAAAAATATGATGCCGTTGTGGCGTTAGGTACCGTAATTCGTGGTAGTACAGCGCATTTTGATTTTGTTGCTGGTGAATCAAGCTCTGGATTATTAAGTACAAGTTTAGACAACACTATTCCAGTAGGATTTGGTATTTTAACCACCGAAAGTATAGAACAAGCAATTGAACGTGCAGGCACTAAGGCAGGCAATAAAGGAGCTGAAGCTGCATTAACTGCGCTGGAAATGCTAAATATTATTAAAGCAATTAAGGAGTAATTTTGTGGCATTAGTTAATCCTCGTCGTCGAGCAAGAGAATGTGCGGTACAAGCCATTTACTCTTGGCAAGTTTCCAGAAACGATCTGGCTGATGTTGAGACAAGTTTTATTACAGAACAAGATATGAAAGGCGTCGATTCTAAGTATTTTCGTGAATTATTAAATGGTGTAGCAAAAAATACTACCGAATTAGATGATAAAATGACGCCTTATCTCACTGAACGATCTGTTGATGAATTAGGACAAATTGAATTAGCGATACTTAGAATCGCACTGTATGAATTAATGAAACGTCAAGATGTGCCCTATAAAGTGGTAATTAATGAAGCCATTGATTTAACAAAAACCTTCGGTGCTGCTGACAGCCATAAATTTGTTAATGGCGTATTAGATAAAATAGCCCCAACCATTCGTACGCGATAACCGATTAATTGTGAGATTGATATGAACGACAATACCGAAAAAAATAAACCATCTATTTTTTACGCAAAAAATAGTGAATCTAAAAAGCATTCTCGCTCGGCTATTGAAAAGCCTTCTCGATGGAAAGACAAACGTAAAGATGATTCATCTCAGTTGAAATCTAAACGAGATCGTCATGATCGTATTGAAACATTCAAACCTCGAAATGATAAATCTGAGTTTGCAAAAAAGCGTTTTAATGTTGAACTTAATCAATCTCAATCATCTATCGATAATGATTCACCATGGCAAAAAAAGGTTCGTGATAATGAGCAAGTACCTACTTTTGGTTATGATGGCTATCGCCAACGTAAAGAAGAAACTTTAGTTTATAGTGAAAATAGCTGTAAAGCAGTTTTCAAACATCGACGCACAGCTATTGTTAAACTATTTATTACCCAAGAGATGACTTACCAGTTTAAAGATCTAATAGACTGGTTAGTCAAACAACGGTTAGGTTATGATGTTATTTCTAGTGAGCAAATTAGTAAAATAACTCAAACTCAACACCATGGCGGTGTCTGCCTAATTGTAAAAAAACGTGTTCCACTTACCTTATTGGATTATTTAGAAAATAATAGTAATAAAGATCATGATGGTATTCTAGCTATTGACGATGTTCATAATCCCCATAATTTAGGTGGCTTAATTCGTAGTGCTGCTTTTTATGGTGTTAATGGCGTTATATTACGTCAAACGAATTTACTTGATAGTGGCGCTGCCATGCGTGTGGCAGAAGGTGGTATTGAAGCTATTGAATCAATTAAAAGTGATGATTTTGTTGCTTCACTTGATATGCTCAAACAGCGTGGTTACCAAGTTGTTGCGTTATTACCGTGTCAGGCAAAATCTATTGCATCAACTGAATTGCATAAAATCAAGTTTGATAAAAAAGTTGCGTTAGTTATATTTCAACAAATTAATATAAAACTTATTAATTGTGCTAATGTTGTCGTCCATTTAAAGGGCAATGATAACATGCCTGCATTAAATATTTCGGTTGCAACGGGTATTTTATTATCTAATTTACAAAAATAATAAAGTATTATTTTATTTTTATTATCAATTAGTTGGATGGTAAAAGTTATTTTTCTAATTGGTAAAATATATCAAATAGCATGATTTGATTAGAAATTACTTTTTTTTTCTGTAAATTGTTATTAGTTATTGTGTGTTTTGGTAATGGTTATGGCTTTAAAGCATAAAGTTGGTTTAATTTTCGGGAAGTTTTATCCTTTACATTGTGGTCATATTTATTTGATTGAAAAAGCAATGAGCCAAGTTGATGTGTTACATATCATATTGGGTTGTGAGGCATCACGTGATAAGCAGCTATTTGATAAAAGCCGTTTACCCAAACAACCACAAGTTAGCGACCGCTTTTCATGGTTAAAAGAGACGTTTAAAGATCGCCACAATATTCATATCCATGTACTTGATGAGGTTGGTATCGAATTTTATCCCAATGGATGGCACGATTGGAGTTGTCGCGTTAAGCAAATTCTTTCCGAACATAAAATTAAGCCTAATGTAGTATTTACTAGTGAACCGCAAGATATCAAAAATCATGAACTCTATTTTGGTTGTCCGGTAATCATTGTCGATGCCAATCGAGATTTTATGAACATCAGCGCAACACAAATCCGTGAAAATCCTTATAAAAATTGGTGTTTTATCGCACAAGCAGCAAAACCTTTTTTTGTTAAAAAAGTAGCTATTGTTAGTCAAAATAGATTTCGTGATTTACCTATTCAACTTGCTAATATTTATAATACTCAATATGTACCTAACGGTTATATTAATTATATTGAGCGAGAAATCTTAACTCAGCATAACAAACGTTATTTGAGTGAATCTGATTTTATGAAAATTGCGATGTTACATGTAGAACGGATTTCAAAAGCTATTGAAATCGCCAATAAGGTTGTTTTTACCTCAATTGATTTTGAAACATTAGCCCAGTACTACGATCAATTATTTCAAAAAGATAATGAAATTTTAAAAGCTTTTAAAGACAGTTATCATTTTGATTTAGTCATTCATGAAAAAGATTCAAATCCAAAATCCTCACGGCTGGAACATTTTGAAACAATCACAAAAGAGGTTGAAGCATTATTGATTTAGTTCATCACATTTATTGTGGCTTATGTTAAAATAAGTCAAATATTTGTGATAGGTAAATTTTTATGTCTCAATCTTCTGACAAACAAGACGATACAAATCAAGAAAAAATTGATTTTGGTTACAAACAAGTTCCAAAACAAGAAAAAATAAAACGTGTTGCTGAAGTATTTCATTCTGTTGCTGATAAATATGATGTTATGAATGATCTAATGTCATTTGGCATACATCGTATTTGGAAAAAAATTACTATTGAATATAGTAGCGTGCGTAAAGGTCAAAAAGTTTTAGATTTGGCCGGAGGCACAGGTGATTTAACCGCTAAATTCTCGCAACTTGTTGGTGATGATGGATTAGTTGTGTTAGCCGATATTAACGAATCGATGTTAAAAGTGGGACGAGATAAGCTACGCGACAAAGGCTTATTTAAAAACATTGAATATGTACAAGCTAATGCCGAAGAATTACCTTTTGCAGATAACTATTTCGATTGTATTACTATTTCATTTGGATTACGTAATGTTACCGACAAAGAAAATGCATTACTATCCATGTGGCGAGTATTAAAACCTGGCGGGCGTTTATTAATTCTTGAATTCTCTAAACCGCAATATCAAATCCTGAATAAAGCGTATGATCTATACTCATTTACTATGTTACCATTGATGGGGAATATAGTGGCAAATGATTCTGAAAGTTACCGTTATTTAGCTGAATCTATCCGTATGCATCCTGATCAAAATACATTGAAAAAAATGATGGAAGATGCAGGATTTGTCGATGTGAAATATCACAATATGACTGGTGGTATAGTTGCGTTACATACTGGCTTTAAATTTTGATGCGATGAATAATAATGACATTTTTTAGACTGTTTAAAATATTAACTGTATTTCGAGCTTATCAATTAAATGAATTGTTGCCAAAACATCGTTCATCAAAATGGTTGCGTACTTTATTATTTTGTATGTTTTGGGTTAGAGCTAAAGCAAAACATCAAAAAATCGGTGAACGTTTACAACTAGCGTTACAAGATCTAGGTCCAGTTTGGGTGAAAATTGGACAAATGATCTCAACCCGGCGTGATATTTTACCAAAACACATAGCCGATGCTTTGGCAAAATTACAAGACCAAGTTAACCCTTTTGACGGTAAAATTGCCAAACAATTAATTGAGTCAGCGTTAGAACAGCCAATTGATTATTATTTTGCTGATTTTGACGAAAAACCAATAGCATCAGCATCAATAGCTCAGGTTCATACGGCGGTATTAAAACATAGTCAAGCTGAAGTGGTTATCAAAGTCTTACGTCCTAATATTTTACAGGTTATACAAGCTGATATTGGCCTGATGTATTGGGTGGCTAAACAATTTACTAAACGAATCGAATCAGGCGAAAAATTGCGAGCGGTTGAAATAGTGCATGATTATGAAATGACACTATTAAAAGAGTTAGATTTACAAAAAGAAGCTTACAATACGGTTAGATTGCGTGACAATTTTATCAATAGCGATACTTTATATATCCCTTATGTTTATCAAGATTTATGTCGAAAAAATGTGATGGTTGAAGAGCGCATTAAAGGGATCCCCATTGCAGATATCGATCAGTTAAAGCAAAATAATGTTGATATGAAATTACTTGCAGAACGAGGAGTACAAGCTTTCTTTACCCAAGTGTTTCGTGATAACTTTTTTCATGCTGACATGCATCCAGGCAACATTTTTGTTGATATTACAGAACCACAAAATCCACGTTATATTGGTATTGATTGTGCCATTGTTGGTATATTAAGTGCTGATGATCAACGCTATCTTGCAGAAAATTTCTTAGCATTTTTCAATCGAGATTATCGAAAAATAGCAGAAACCTATATTGCATCAGGCTGGGTACCAGCAACAACGGATGTTATTGCACTTGAAATGGCAATGCGCAATGTATGTGAGCCCGCATTTGCAAAACCACTTTCTGAAATCTCATTTTCACAAATTTTACTACAATTATTTCAAGTCGCTCGTCAATTTGATATGGATATCCAACCCCAACTGACCTTACTTGAAAAAACACTATTTTATATTGAAGGGCTTGGTCGTCAGCTCTATCCAGAACTTGATTTGTGGCAAACAGCGAAGCCATTTTTAGAAAAATGGTATCGAGATAAATATAGCGCTAAAAAGATACTGCAACAAGCTTGGGAATCATTACCTGAGTGGCGAATAATGTTGCCTCAGTTACCAGAAAAATTAAATGATTATGAACGAATTTCCAAACAAATGAATGTTCAATTACAGCAAATCAAGCAAGAATTTCAGCGTAGTAAAAAGCGTGAACGAAATTTATATACAGTGATTGCACTATTTTGTGCATTATGTATTATTATACTGATTGTGCATTAATAATTGGGCACAAAGCTAGTTATTTGGGAAAATTATAGTTTGTGTGTATAATTTAGATATTAACCCTACTGGAGATAATTATCATGATGCCAAGCTTGCCTCAACTCCTCATATTAATCGTTGTTGTTGTGTTATTATTTGGAACAAAAAAATTACGTACGCTAGGTTCCGATCTTGGCGCATCAATTAAAGGCTTTAAAAAAGCGATGAATGATGATGACGGCCACGACCAAAAAGAGCACGACAATTTACAAAAAGTCGAAAATATTGACTCATCAGAAACTAACAATACAGATACTAACAATAGCAAAAAAGAGTAACCCGTGTTCGACATCAGCTTTGGTCAGTTATTATTGGTATTAATTATTGGTCTGGTGGTTTTAGGACCAGAACGATTACCTATTGCCATAAAAACAGTTGCAGGATGGATAAAAGTACTCCGCCGAATGTCTGCTACTGTACAGTTAGAATTAAATAAAGAACTTAAGCTACAAGAGTTACAAGACAGTCTAAAAAAGGCTGAACAAAGTGGTTTAACAACACTTACGCCAGAGATTCAAGAATCAATTGATGATTTAAAGCGCGTAACAGAATCATTACAAAACGAGATCGAATCTGCAACGCAGATCGATTCTCACTCTCACTCTCACTCAGATAAAAATAAATCATGACTGACGACGCTACACAACCATTAATTGGACATCTTGTTGAACTTAGAATACGGCTTCTACGCTCTATTATCTGCATTTTGCTGGTATTAGCCTGCTTACTCTATTTTTCCAATGATATTTATCATATCGTGGCAAATCCGCTTATTAGCCAATTACCTCAAGGTAGTAGCATGATAGCAACAGATATTGCAGCACCATTTTTTACCCCAATTAAGCTAACTGCGGTGGTGGCAATATTTATCTCAATTCCTTACGTACTGTATCAAGTTTGGGGATTTATTGCACCAGCGCTATATCAACATGAAAAACGTCTAGTAATGCCGTTAATTGTATCAAGCACAATTCTCTTTTATCTCGGTATCGCATTTGCTTACTTTGTGGTGTTTCCACTAGCATTTTACTTTTTTATTCACACTGCACCTATTGATGTAGCTATCAATACTGATATTACAAAATATCTTGATTTTGTAATGACACTCTTTATTGTTTTTGGGTTTGCTTTCGAAGTGCCCGTTGCCATTATACTACTTTGTTGGACAGGAATAACTACACCTAAAAGTCTACGAAAAAAGCGCCCTTATATAATTGTTGGTGTGTTTGCCGTTGCAATGTTTGTTACGCCACCCGATGTATTTTCACAAATATTACTAGCTGTACCTATCTGTTTACTGTTTGAAATTGGCACTTTTTTTGCCCGTTTTTATCAACCACGAAAAAATGACAAAACAGAAGATAACGACAGTTATGAATCTGATAAAGATAGTTAACAGATAAAAGATGAATTAACTGAATAATTAAGGATAACAAGTCATAATGAAGACATCATTACCTGATTTTAATTGTGCCAATGTATTAGTTGTAGGCGATATTATGTTAGATCGCTATTGGTATGGAGGAACTAATCGGATATCCCCCGAAGCGCCAGTACCTGTAGTCAAAATTGACTCTTTAGAAGAGCGACCAGGTGGTGCGGCTAATGTTGCTATGAATATTACATCGCTTTGTGGTAACGCGCGACTAATCGGACTAACAGGTATTGATGAACCAGCTAAAATTCTTGATGAACAGCTAAGTAACCACAAAGTTCAATGTGATTTTGTCTCTGTTTCAACACACCCAACTATAACTAAACTACGAGTCTTATCACGCAATCAACAATTGATCCGTATTGATTTTGAAGAAGGATTTGGCAATATTGATGCAACTCCTATTCTTGAGCGTATTCAAACAGCATTGGCGACGCATAAAGTATTGGTTCTGTCGGACTATGCTAAAGGAGCATTATCAGCAGTTCAAGCAATGATTAAGCTTGCCAATCAAGCAAATGTACCGATTCTAGTTGATCCCAAAGGGACTGATTTTGAACGTTACCGCGGTGCAACAATCTTAACCCCAAATATGTCAGAGTTTGAGGCGGTAGTTGGTCATTGTCAAAGTGAAGATGAAATCATAGAAAAAGGCCACCAACTGATTAAACAGTACCAGCTAAAAGCGCTATTGGTTACACGAAGTGAAAAAGGCATGACATTGCTTCAATTAGATAAACCAACTTATCATCTACCGACTCAAGCTAAAGAAGTATTTGATGTCACAGGTGCTGGCGATACTGTAATTGCCACATTAGCCGCAGCTTTAGCCGCAGGGCAATCTTTAGAGGAAAGCTGTTTCTTAGCCAATGCTGCAGCGGGTGTTGTTGTTGGTAAACTTGGCACTTCAACAGTATCGCAAGTAGAGTTAAGTAATGCCATTCGAGCACGTGCTGATGACGGTTTTGGTGTAATGACAGAAGAAGAACTCAAAGAAGAAGTTCAAAAAGCACGGATGCGTGGTGAAAAAATTGTCATGACCAATGGTTGTTTTGATATTTTACATGCTGGGCATGTCTCTTATCTTGCTAATGCGCGTAAACTTGGTGATCGTTTAATAGTTGCGGTGAACAGCGATGCTTCGGTTAAGCAGTTAAAAGGTGAATCAAGACCAATAAACCCGCTTATGCAACGAATGATTGTATTAGGTGCACTTGATTCAGTTGATTGGGTCGTGCCATTTGAGGAAGAAACACCACAACGATTAATAGCCACTATTTTACCCGATGTATTAGTTAAAGGTGGCGATTATAAACCTGAAGATATCGCAGGCGGTAAAGAAGTTATTGCTGCTGGTGGAACTGTTAAAGTGCTCAATTTTGAAGATGGATGTTCAACAACCAACATTATTAACGCAATAAAAAGAACGCTAAGCTAAATAATCACAAATAAAATCGGCTACTTTGAAATAAGTAGCCGATTGGCTTTTCAACTCTTAATAACCTTAGTTAATCCTTGTTTAAGATAAAAATCAGTAAAAAAATTAATACACTTTAATCAATCGTTAATAACTATTGTTAAATTTCAAAATTAATACTTTTTTTATTGTGATCTTTATGCAAAGCTAATAAGCAAATAACGAAAAAGAGTATTAAGGATATTTTATGACCAAACATTATGATTACATTGCCATTGGTGGTGGTAGTGGAGGGATAGCATCAATTAATCGAGCTGCGTCCTATGGAAAAAAATGTGTCATTATTGAAGCCAAATTATTAGGTGGAACCTGTGTTAATGTTGGTTGTGTACCCAAAAAAGTAATGTGGTATGGTGCTCAAATTGCAGAAGCTATTAAACATTATGGTCCTGATTACGGTTTTGATACCACTATTAATCAATTCAATTGGGATAAATTAATTGCTAGTCGAACTGCTTATATTGATCGCATTCATCAGTCTTATGATCGGGTACTTACTAATAACAAAGTTGACGTCATTCATGGCTATGCAAAATTTGTTGACTCTCACACCGTTGAGGTAAATGGCGAACACTATAGTGCTGATCATATTCTAATTGCTGTTGGCGGAAAACCAAGCATTCCCAATATTCCAGGTGCGCAATATGGCATTACTTCAGATGGCTTTTTTGCTCTAAAAGCCTTGCCAAAACGTGTGGCAGTTGTTGGCGCAGGTTATATTGCTTGCGAAATAGCAAGCGTATTACACGCTTTGGGCGCACAAACACATCAATTTGTTCGCAATGCTACACCACTACGATCTTTTGATCCGCTTATTGTTGAAACCTTAATGGAAGTTATTGCTACTGAAGGACAACAATTACATACTTTTGCGGTTCCAAAATCGGTAATTAAAAATAGTGATAATTCGTTAACATTAAACCTCGAAAATGGCGAAAGTTACACAGTTGATTGTTTAATTTGGGCGATTGGACGTGATCCAGCAACAAATGACATGAATTTACAGGCGGCAGGAATTGCGGTTGATAATAAAGGTTTTGTTCTCGTCGACAAATACCAAAACACCAATGTCCCGGGCATTTATTCTGTCGGTGATGATATTACAGGCGCTATAGCGCTAACACCTGTTGCAGTTGCCGCAGGGCGTCGCTTATCAGAAAGGTTATTTAACAATAAACCTGATGAACATTTAGATTACAGTAATATTCCGACCGTCGTATTTACTCATCCTGCAATTGGTACAGTAGGATTGACTGAACCAGAAGCAATACAGCAGTATGGTGAAGAAAACGTAAAAGTGTATAAATCAACATTTACAGCAATGTACACCGCAGTAACACAGCATCGACAACCTTGTCGAATGAAATTAGTATGCGTGGGGAAAGATGAAAAAATTGTTGGTATTCATGGTATTGGTTACGGAATGGACGAAATGTTACAAGGCTTTGCAGTAGCGCTTAAAATGGGAGCAACTAAAAAAGATTTTGATAATACGGTGGCTATTCACCCAACTGCTGCCGAAGAGTTTGTTACCATGCGTTAAAAACGACCGATAGTAGTAATAAAAAAGCAGGCTATTAGTCCTGCTTTTTTGTTAATATTTTTATATATTAGGGCGTGTTGATCTTTCGTGATTATTTTTTAGACGGCATGATGTGAGTTATAATAATTCTGCAAAAAACAACCATAACTCGATTCATCATGCCAAGAACAATGCTAACAGATAAACGGTGGGAAAAGCTACTACAAATAATGAAAAATACCGGCCGAGTTTATAATAAATCCGAGCATCGGATGACGTTTGAAGGGATCCTTTTCCGAATGAGAACCGGTATTCCTTGGCGAGATTTGCCAGAAGAGTTTGGTGAATGGAGCACCGTCTATAGACGATTTAATTTGTGGTCTAAAAAAGGAATATTAGTTGATATTTTCAAACATTTATCACAACTAGCGGATTTTGAATGGGTGTTCCTAGATGGCTCGATTATCAGGGCTCATCAACATAGTACAGGCGCTGCAACGGAGCATTGTGAGCAAATAGGTCAGAGCTGTGGTGGTAATTCAACTAAAATTCATCTTGCGGTTGATAGTGGTGGTTTGCCTATTTGTTTTGAGCTTTCTGAAGGACAACGACATGATATCACTTATGCAGAAAACCTAGTTGAAAAGCTCGATGAAGTGAATACAGTGATAGCCGATAAAGGTGCTTTGTTCGTCAAAAAGGCGGACGAACGGTGATTGCTAAACGTAATTATGGTAAGGATATAGATAAAAGCAGTATGGATAGGTGCCTTTATCGCTATCGTCATTTAGTCGAGAATGCCTTTGCTAGAATCAAGCAATACCGTTCAATATCAACTAGATACGATAAGTTAGAAAGGAATTATGCCAGTATGGTATCACTGGCATTTATGTTAATGTGGCTGCCAATGTATTGTTGAGTAATTTATGTACAGCAAAGATCAACAGCCCCTAATCAATTACAATTAATTTTTTAATTATTTATAACTATCCTTTACCTAAATTCACTCCTAATTTGAAATACCTATAAACTTAAATAAAAGACATTAATTCAATGTATTCCGCTAATTTGATAATTAAAATCCATTTAAATGAAAATTTTTTGAATCTTTTTTTGATTTTGTCGACTCTTTATTAGAGTAGTTCATTATTAAATCTAATTTTAAAGAGGAAAAAAATATGAGTTTTAAAAAAAATATTCCAAGTTTTGAGCGTTTATGTCGAATTATTATTGGTGCCTGTATTGCTTATTTAGGCTTTCTTTTTGCTCCAACAGCCCTAGTAATGTGGATTGCTATCGCAACAGGAATAATTCTGGTTTGTACTGGAACTATAGGATTTTGCCCTATGCGTTCAATTATGAAAAGAAAAATAAACTAGCTAAAAAATCCACTCGCTACTTCCTTGATATAATGATGAAAAACAGTTTACTTTGAGGAAGTACATATTACAGGATATCTCTCATTGATATCACCATTAAGAGAAAAATGTAAATAAAATGAAATTTAAATTAATTAATTTTAAGAGGTAATGTCATGTTTAGAAGTAGTTCTGTATTAAGGCATTTACTACGAGGATGTATTGGATTTGGTTTGCTCGGTTTAACAATATATCTGTTCATTCAAGGTGCTGTCTGGAGCGTTTTATTGGGACTTGTATCGGCTGTTTTAGGTTTTTTTGTATTAAGAGGATGCCCTGCCTGTTGGGTAATTGGTCTCATAATGACTATAACCAATCCAGGTAAAACATGTATTCCCTGTACAAAAAAAGATGAATCAATTTCAACAGACTTAAAGTGAAAATAGCTCAATGTGTGAATTTGTTATGTTGCATGGTTACTGCCCCTAGCTTGCTAGGGGATGAGTATCTAATCAAGTTAAATCATATTTTCTTTAATGCCATTTGTATTCATTACCATAAATAGTTCCTTTATAATTGTGAATATTAATATATAAAGTATTCATAATTACTATTTCAGTGTGAATGACCACTAATCTCTAATTTTTTTCGTATAATATTTCTAGCTCTGTGAAGTCTACTTTTCACTGCTTCTGGGCTAATTTCAAGCATATTAGACACTTCATAAGTTGATAATTCTCTGATATCTCTAAGAATTATTACACTTCGATAAGTATAGGGAAGAGAAATTATTGCTTTAGTTAAGTCAATTTTTAATATTGATTCATCAGCTATAGAGTTACTAGTTCCAAATAGCTCTTCCATATCATCAGGATCCATTGCGAATGTTTTGTTATTTGAACGAAATATTCTGTAGCATTCTCGCTCAATAATGCGAAACAACCACGCTGACAGTGCGGAAATAGTTCGCAAAACACCTATTTTTTTATATAAAACCCAGAGTGCCACTTGTACTGCATCTTCTGCGTCTTCAGCAGTGGAACAAACTTTTCTTGAAAAGCGATTTAGATCTGGTTGGCATTTTTCGAGTAATTTAGCCATAGCAACTTCATTACCTGAACTGGCCTGTAAAATGAGATTATCATCAATTTTTTTCATTATTTTTTCCTCTACTATATAAAAGAGGTTTGAAGGTATGAAAAGGATTCAAATAATTTTAAATATTTTTGTAACTATCCCCTAAAATAGTACAGCAAAAAAGTAGAAAATTCTCTATGATAAAAGTAAAAGGGAATTTAATTATGAAAAAAATGGCTGAACATCAAATCGTGGCTATTTTAAAAGATGATCCTCGCCAAAAAAGTGGACAAAAGTCACCTCTATGATATAAACAAAAATCATAGGAGACAAATATCATGGTCAAAAAATTTAGTATCTAATTTAAACAACAATCAGTGGATTATGCGTTATCTCATGCACACCTTTCTATCAACGAACTTGCCAACCATCTAGGTGTGGGTAAATCAACCCTAGATAAATGGATTAGGCAACTTTCCCCGAATAAAACCAGCCGTCGAGAGTTAACGGCTGAGCAACAGCGGATAATGGCGTTAGAAAAAGAGATTAAAGAACTGAAAATGGCTAATGATATACTAAAAAAGGCGCATGTGCATATCATCAACAATCCAAATCGATGAAGTACGCTTATATGAAAAATCATTTAACCTGCTATCCCGTTACTAGGATATGCTCATTACTTGGTGTCAGTGCATCGGGTTATTATGCTTGGTTAAAAAGAGCAAACAAATCAGCTAAACTCAGCGTATATCCAAAAACAGTATTGGCAACATAAAGCTCGTTTGGGTGCGCCAAGCCTGCTTCATGATGCAAGGGAAGCGGGCTATCAAGTTTCAGAAAGAACAATTAACCGTGTTTTGCAACAATTGGGATTACGTAGTTTAAGATTGCATAGTAAAGCCACACGTAAATTCAAGTATAAAACAGACACGGCTCATCACAATATTGTGCCCAACACGTTAGATAGGCAATTTAACCCTGATAAGCCTAATAAAACATGGGTAACCGATATTACTTATATTAAAACGGGGGAAGGTTGGTTATATTTGTCGTCGGTGATTATCGATTTATATGGACGAAAAGTGATTGCTAGGCAAACGAGTCGCTACATAGACCGCCATTTAGTGTGTAATACATTAAAACAAGCTTTATTTCGGCGTCACTTTCCTAAAAATGTACTCATTCATAGTGACCAAGGAAGCCAATATTGCAGTGCTGATTTCAAGCAATTATTGTTACAATATGGGCTAAGGCAAAGCATGAGTCGAAGAGGCAACTGCTTTGATAATGCGGTTGTTGAGAGTTTTTTTCATACACTCAAAACATATATTATTCATGACTGTTACTACAAAACGAGGAAGCAGGCTAATAAAGCACTATTTGAATATATTGAAATCTATTATAATCGGATACGCCGTCATTCAGCCAATGGCTGGGTATCACTTGAACAATATGAACAACAATATTACCAAAACGAAAAAATGATAGAGGTGGGCACTGTCTAATATTTTGGCGAGGATCAAGGTACTGATAAATTACCATATGTATAAACCACTTTGATTTTTATTGAGACCTTTGTACGGTAAAGCTTCACTCAAACTAAATTTTTAACCGTGCTTTTTTGAGGCATTTGGGCTTATATTTAGACCTAAATACCTCTAGATAAGTGACTATTTATCGCCATTTCCCTATTCTAGGCGCCTTTCCTGCTGTACAGATAACTCTAGTTTGATATCAAAGTTCAATAAGCTGCCTGAAAGATGAGCTTGGATTAGTTCAGTCAATGGAGTTTCAAATTAAACCGTATTTACGAAACCAAAGAATAAGTAGAAAGCTTTATGAAGATAGCAGAAAATGAAATACACATCTGGTTTACCTATAATGAGGAAATAAATCCCGATTTTGCTTTGACCAACTATGTCCAATTTTTGAATCATCAGGAATTGGAGCAGTGGCAAAATTATACTTTGACAAGTATAAACACCAATATTTGGTAACCCGAATGTTAGTGCATGATGTTCTGAGCAGATATCTACAAGGTATTCCTGCCAAAAATATAGAATTCAGAACTAATTCTGCACATTCTCTTTTAAATTCACTACTTAGTTGTCTTGTCACGGGATAATCTTATTAGTTGATGTGTAACTCTCCCCTAGAATAATACAGCAAAAAAGTAGAAAATTCTCTATGATAAAAGTAAAGAGGATTTAAACATGAAAAAAATGACTGAACATCAAATCGTCGCTATTTTAAAAGAAGCTGAAGCGGGTATTCCGGTTAAAGAACTCTGTCGTAAATATGGCATGGGTAATTCAACTTTCTATAAATGGCGGGAAAAATACGGCGGAATGGAAACTTCGGATATCAAACGCTTAAAGGAGCTGGAGGCTGAAAACCGTAAGCTTAAACAGATGTTTGCCGAACTGAGCTTAA
>NZ_LZHQ01000015.1 GCF_001690655.1 Gilliamella sp. Occ3-1 | reverse complement strand
GTATTGTGAGTTGAAACTTAATCTCAGGGTAAAGCGTAAAAAACGTATCCCCCCACGAACTCCAGAAAAGCTATTGGCTCCTAATAAACAAGGTGAATGTTGGTCAATGGATTTTATGAGTGACAGTAGCCGTAATCAACGTCGCTTTAGGACATTCAATGTCATTGATGACTTTAATCGTGAGGCGTTAGGGATTGATATTGCAATAAGCTTACCAGCAGGAAGGATTACCCGTTACTTAGATAAACTGGCCGAATATAATGGGTATCCATTAAAAATACGAGTCGATAATGGACCAGAATTCACCGGAAACACGTTTACTAATTGGGCAAAAACACATGGTATAACTATAGATTACATCAAACCCGGTAGCCCTTATCAAAATGGTTACATTGAACGATTTAATCGGACTTATCGAACTGAAGTGTTAGATTTATATCTTTTTAACAACCTAGCGCAAGCAAGGAGAATAACCGAAGAATGGTTAACGATTTATAACACCGAAAGGCCTCATGAAGCACTAAATAATATGACGCCGATCGAATATAAAACATTAAAACAGGCAGCTTAATTTTCTACGTGAGTTGTGTATTAAGTTTGGGGTATTTACAAGTGTATGAAAAAAACTTTCAATAACCGCATTATCAAAGCAGTTTCCTCTTCGACTCATGCTTTGCCTTAGTTCATATTGTAACAATAATTGCTTGAAATCAGCACTGCAATATTGGCTTCCTTGGTCACTATGAATGAGTACATTTTTAGGAAGGTGACGCCGAAATAAGGCTTGTTTTAATGTATTACACACTAAATGACGGTCTATGTAGCGACTGGTTTGCCTAGCAATCACTTTTCGTCCATATAAATCGATAATCACCGATAAATATAACCAACCTTCCAGTAATATCGGTTACCCATGTCGTATTCGGCTTATCAATGTTAAATTGCCTATCTAACTTGTTGGGCGCAATATTGCGATGAGCCATATCTGTTTTTATACTTGAATTTACGTGCGGCTTTACTATGCAATCTTAAACTAAGTAATCCCCATTGTTGCAAAACACGGCAAGCTGTCCTTTCTGAAACTTGATAGCCCGCTTCCCTTGCATCATGAAGCAGGCTTGGCGCACCCAAACGGGTTTTATGTTGCCAATACTGCTTTTTTGGATATACTCGCTGAGTTTAGCTGATTTGTTTGCTCTTTTTAACCAAGCATTATAACCCGATGAACTGACACCAAGTAATGAGCATATCCTAGTAACGGGATAGCAGGTTAAATGATTTTTCATATAAGCGTACTTCATCGACTTGGATTGTTGATGATATGCACATGCGCCTTTTTTAGTATATCATTGGCCATTTTCTGTTCTTTAATCTCTTTTTCTAACGCCATAATCCGCTGTTGCTCAGCGGTTAACTCTCGACGGCTAGTTTTATTCGGGGAAAGTTGCCTAATCCATTTATCTAGGGTTGATTTACCCACACCTAGATGGTTGGCAAGTTCGCTGATAGAAAGGTGTGCATTAGATAACGCATAATCCACTGATTGTTGTTTGAATTCAATACTAAATTTTTCGACCAGATATTTGTCTCCTATGATTTTTGTTTATATCATAGAGGCGACTTATGTCCAGTTTTTTGGCGAGGATCAGTGAGTTGTGTACTAAGTTTGGGGTATTTACAATGATATTCTTTTATAACATCAATTCCATCCCCCGATACCGCAAATCTGGCTTTTTAATCCACGCTTGAGCATCAATAATTGCCAATTCTCGAGCCTCTTTTTGTTTGGTCATTTCCAGTACGTGATTAGCGGCATTGGCGGCTAATTCAAATGCCATTAATTGGGATTGTCCATTAATTAGATGCGCAGTGAACAAGCTACAAATTAAATCACCCACACCTAATGGACGATGTGGAAAGTCATATAGTGGGCGGGCAAGATGATAGTTTTGGGTTGGCGTTGCTAACACCATTTCAAATAGGTCGGTTGTTTTGCCAGCGTGCACCAAATTTTTTACTAATATAGCTTTAATAGACTGTTTTTGTAGTGTTTTTATTGCATTTAGTACATCGTTAAATGTTTTAATTTCGATATCAGAAAGTATTTGTAATTCTAATAAATTTGGTGTGATATAGTCGGCTTGTTTAACCGCTTGCTTAGTGAAGAAATCAATAATACCTTGTGGCAGTGAACTACCTTTATTAATATCGCCCCCCATAACAGGATCACAAACATAGATAGCATTAGGATTATAGTATTTAATTTTGTTGACTGCTTCTAAGATTTCTTCGCCTTGTTCAGCAAGACCAATATAGCCCGAAATAATGGCGTCAATAGACTTTAAAACCCCAATTTTTTCTAAACTATTAACTATTCGTGTGATTTGTTTAGTACCAAGCACTATGCCATCATAATGAGGATAAACTGTATTACTGGATAATTGCACGGTATGGATCGGCATAACTTCAACACCTTGTAGCTGCATGGCTAATGTCGATACCTTGTTACCGGCATAACCATAAACAACATTTGATTGAATTGATAATACTGTTTTCATATGTTTGCCTTATTATTCGTCATAGTAATGATAGCGGTTTAGGAGATAGATACAGATAATAGATATCAATGCTAAACAACAATAAAACAAGGCTAATGGTATCCAAAAAGTTTTGTAAGTATAAATAATATATGCCCCTATCATCGGAATTAGGCTACCAAAAATGGCAGCGCAACCTTGATAGCTGATAGATAACCCTGTGTAACGTATTCTGGTAGGAAAAACTCGACTTAAATAGCCCGCTATTACGCCATAAAAGCCACTGTAGCAAATTACGTTGAGCGAAATACCAATAATAAAGCTATTTTTTGTGCCTATCTGAATGATTGGGAATAATAAAAATACCGATCCCATTGCTAAGATTGCCGAACAAATTAAAAATCGTGTTGCCGAGTATTTTTCTGAAAAATAGGCAATAAAAGGTTGCACAACAAAATGCACAATCGCAATCCAAAACAGGGCATCAACAATTATCTTGTCTTCAATACCTAGTGCAATAGTGGTATAGCCAATCATTAATGTATTAGAAAATATTCCACTAAATGACAATACATTAGCGCCAATGCTTAAAATTAATAGCGGTGTTGATTTTTTTAAAACTTCAATAATCGGGGTTGATTCTTGCTTTAAGTTTGCTTGCTTTTTGCATGATTCGATAAAGACAGGTGACTCAGTTAAGGTGACTCTAGCAATAATGCCAATAATTAATAAAATAGAACTGGCTAAAAATGGAATACGCCAATAGCCACTATTAATAAGCTCAGCTATAGGTGAACGGATAATATAAGAAAAGACCAATAATGCTAAAATATTTCCTGCTGGGCTTCCCCACTGTGCAAAGGAGGAAAAGAAGTTTTTCAACCCTTTGGGGGCATGTTCATTGGTCATAAGCACGGCACCGCCCCATTCACCACCAACCGCAATCCCTTGTAAGATGCGTAATGTAACCAATAAAATTGGTGATAAAATGCCTGCTTGTTGATAAGAGGGTAATAAACCAACACAGGTGGTGGCACACCCCATTAAAACCAACGTAGTAATTAACGATTTTTTACGCCCCAAACGATCACCAATATGACCAAATAGTAATGCTCCTAAAGGACGTGATAAAAATCCCACGGCAAAGGTGGCAAAAGATCCTAAGATTTGCACAAATTGATTATCATCAGGAAAAAAAAGCTGACCAAATATTAATACTGATGCCAAGGCATAGATATAAAAATCATACCATTCAATGGTCGTACCAATAAAAGCGGCAAAAGCGACTTTTTTAGCTGATGAATTGGACATAAGTAATCTTAGGGCTATCGCGGTTGTAAGTTAATAATGAGTACGAAACTAGCACAAAACTATTAATATGACAATTTGTTATCTTCTAAGAAAAGAAAAATGCAATGGATAGCTTTAGTATCTAATTTAGTGACAGAATTAACTGTCACCTTTATTATTGTCCTCTATATAGAAACACGCAATTTTATGTTCATTATAATTAATAAGCTGTGGTTGTTCTGTTGTACAACGTGAAAATGCTAAACGGCATCGAGCATTAAACGCACAACCCATAGGTGGATTAAGAGGGCTTGGTAATTCCCCTTCTAATTTAATTCTATCTCGCCTAAGATCAGGATTTAATCTTGGGGTTGCTGATAATAATGCCTGAGTATATGGATGTTTAGGGTTACGATAGATTTCATCTTTTCGTCCTTGTTCAACGCAACAACCCAAATACATTACCATTACATCATCAGCAATGTGTTCAACGACGGAAAGGTCATGAGAAATAAAAATATAAGATAAACCTAGGTCTTGCTGTAGATCCATCATCAAATTTAGCACTTGTGCTCGTACAGAAACGTCTAATGCTGAAACAGGTTCATCAGCAACTACTATTTCGGGATCAAGCATTAAACCTCTTGCGATAGCAATGCGTTGACGTTGTCCTCCGGAAAACATATGGGGATAACGGTTATAAAACTCTTCTTTTAATCCAACTTTTTGCATCATTGATAGTACTTTTGCTTTACGATCATTTGCTGTTAGATCAGTATTAATAATTAGTGGTTCTTCTAATATGGAACCGATTTTTTTGCGGGGGTTCAATGATGAGTATGGATTCTGGAAAACGATTTGGATCTTTTGGCGACGCAATTTTTGAGCTTGTTCATCATTATCCAACAAATTCTGATTTTTAAAATAAATTTCTCCTGATGTGGGTTTTTCAATCATTGTTAGTAATCTTGCTAATGAGGATTTACCACAACCTGATTCACCGACAATCGCAAGTGTTTTAGCTTTATCTAATGTAAAAGATACACCGTCAACGGCTTTAACTTGCTTGGTTTCAGAAAAAAGTCCCGTTTTAACATGATAATATTTTGTCAAGTTTCGGGCATCAAGCAGTAATTCGTTATTTTCCATGTTATTGTTCATATTGTGGTATCCCTTCGCTTGATAGTGGATAATGACATTTTACTTTTCTAGTTTCACCATAGCTAACTAGTGTTGGTTCTTGGGTATAACAATGTTCAGTAGCATAAGGACAACGAGGGTTGAGTAAACAGCCTGTTGGTCGATCATATTTTCCTGGTACAACGCCTGATAATGATGCTAATCGTTCTTTATCTTGAGTAAATTCAGGGAGAGAGCGTAATAGTGCCTGTGTGTAAGGGTGTAATGGTTTTTTAAAGATAATTTCAGCATCTCCTATTTCAACCACCTGTCCAGCATACATTACAATAATTTTTTGTGCAGCCTCAGAAACTAACGCTAAGTCATGAGTAATAAGAATTAATGCCATATTATTTTTGCGTTGCAACTCAAGTAATAACTCAATAATTTGCCCTTGAATTGTGACATCTAGTGCTGTTGTTGGTTCATCAGCAATTAAGAGTTTTGGATTGCATGCAATGGCTATTGCAATCATTACTCGTTGGCTCATTCCGCCAGATAACTGGTGCGGATAAACCTTTAATCGATTTTCAGCATCAGGAATTCCTACTAATTTAAGCAATTCAATCGCTCTTGTTTTGAGCTCTTTTTTACTGCCACCTTGGTGGATTTTTAATGTTTCAATGATTTGGTAACCTATGGTAAAACATGGGTTTAAGCTAGTCATCGGATCTTGAAAGATCATTGCCACATCTGCACCTACAATTTTACGGCGCATTTTAGTTGAGATTTGTTGAAGATCTTTGCCATCAAAGTGTAATGCATTTGCATTGACTTTACCGGGAAAATCAATTAATCCCATTATGGCGAGTAAACTAACTGATTTTCCTGAACCTGATTCACCAACAATACCAACAACTTGCCCTTGCTCAACGTCATAACTAATGTGATCTACTGCTTTAAATCCACCAAATTGAACAGATAATTCTTTTACTTCTAATAGTGCCATGACTGTATCTCCATTACTGTTTCAATTTAGGATCAAGTGCGTCTCGCAAACCATCTCCCATTAAGTTGAAAGCTAACACTGTCATTAAAATTACTAAACCAGGAAAGGTAACGACCCACCATGCTGATTGTGCAAATTGCAATACGTCAGCAAGCATTGTTCCCCATTCTGGTGTTGGTGGTTGTGCGCCCATGCCTAAAAAACCTAATGCAGCCATGTCTAAAATTGCGTTAGAAAATCCTAATGAAGCTTGTACAATTAATGGTGCTAAGCAGTTTGGTAGGATGTTGATAAACATTTGTCGTAAGGGTCCCGCCCCAGCAACTCGTGAGGCGATCACATAATCTTTATTAATTTCAGCAATCGTTGCTCCGCGTGTTAAGCGAACATAATGTGGTAATGCAACAAAAGCTAATGCTATTGAAGCGTTAATAATTGATGGACCAAATATTGCAACTAATACAAGTGCAAGTAGTAAACTTGGTAATGCAAGCATGATATCCACTGCACGCATAATTACATTGTCTAAAAAACCACCTACATAACCAGCAATTAATCCTAATGTAATCCCTAAAATCAATGAGATAATGACTACTAAGCAACCGACTAATAAGGATAAACGGGCACCATAAATGAGTCTGGATAGGATATCTCGTCCCACATCATCAGTTCCTAAAATAAATTGCCAACTGCCATCTTTCATCCAAACGGGTGGTGTTAGTAATGCATCTCTAAATTGTTCAGAAGGGGAATGTGGTGCAACAAAATTGGCAAAGATAGCTAGTAATACAACAATAATAATAAAGACTAGTCCAACGACTGCACCTTTATTTTTTGAAAAATAGAACCAGAACTCACGCATAGGCGTTAATGGTTTAGGTACGGCTAAACTGGTGTCTTGCGTATTGGTTGGTTCAGTAATAACCTGTTTATTCATCTGTAAAAACACTCTTATTTATGTCTAATACGCGGGTTAATAACCCCGTACAACATATCAACTAATAAATTCACTAAAATAATTATGACCGCAACAATTAAAACGCCACTTTGTACAACGGGGTAATCTCGACGCTGTAGCGCTTCAATTAACCAACGACCAATTCCTGGCCATGAAAAGACAGTTTCGGTCAATATGGCGCCGGCAAGCATTGTACCAACTTGTAAGCCGATAACAGTTACAACAGGGATCATTGCATTACGCAATGCATGAACAAGGACGATTCGCATTCTACTAACGCCTTTAGCTCGTGCTGTTCGAATATAATCTTCACTCAATACTTCTAACATAGAAGAACGAGTCATGCGGACAATTACTGCTAATGGAATGGTTCCTAACACAATTGCAGGTAAAATTAAGTGAGTAACTGCATCGATAAAATCTTCTGTTTCACCCCATAATAAAGTATCTATCAACATAAATCCGGTTAAAGGATTACTTTCATCTAAGAAAAGCATGTCACTAACACGACCAGATACTGGGGTTAAATTTAAGTGTACTGAGACTAACATTATCAGCATCATCCCCCACCAAAAAATTGGCATGGAGTAACCCGTTAAAGATAGTCCTATTGCTGTGTGATCAAATATTGAACCACGTTTCACTGCGGCAAGAACACCGATTGGGATTCCAAAACTAACAGCAAACAACATTGCACAAAATCCAAGTTCAAATGTTGCTTTAAATCGGGGTACAAATTCATCCCATACCGGAATTTGGCTTTTAAAAGAGGTTCCTAAATCGCCATGAAGCATGTTTATAATATATTGAAAATATTGTTGATACAGTGGTTTATCTAAACCCAGTTGAGTCATTAATTCAGCATGGCGTTCAGGGGTTAACCCTCGCTCTCCTGCAAGCACCATAATGGGATCACCCGGAATAAGGTGAACAAAAATAAAAGTAAGCAGAGTGATGCAAATAAACGTTGGAATAAGTACACCTAACCGCTTTAGAATAAATTGAAACATGTAGTAGCTCTTAAATATTGCTTTTAAACTATCGTTTATAAAATAGATAAAATTTTTATTATTATTAAAAAATAGATTTATAGCTCTAAATTTAGCAAAACCCAACGTAGTGATTAACCACACATTGGTGGTTAATCGTTAGGAACACTATTTTTCAAGCGTAACTTGGTTAAAGTCATGTAATGACAGAGGCGCCATAATATAGCCTTTAACTTCTTTGCGTAATGGCATATAAACCATTGAATGCGCAATCATCAATGCAGGTGCTTGATTATGCATTTCAACTTGTGCTTGTTTATATAGCTCAACTCTTTTTTCGTGATTTGACTCAATACGTGCTTGTTGCAATAAATCATCAAATGGTTTGTAACACCAGCGTGAATAGTTTGGACCCGCTTTAACCGCATCACAGCTCATCAAGACAGAATAAAAGTTATCAGGGTCGCCATTATCTCCAGTCCAGCCCATTAATACAGCATCATGTTCACCATCACGAATACGAGATAGATATTCTCCCCATTCATAACTAACAATTTTAGCTGTTACGCCAATTTTAGCCCAATCTGCTTGAATCATTTCGGCCATACGGCGTGCATTTGGGTTATATGGACGTTGTACTGGCATTGCCCATAAATTGATAGTAAAGCCTTTTTCTAATCCCGCTGATTTTAATAATTCTTTTGCTTGCGCTGGATCATAAGGATAATCTTTCACTTCATCGTTATAACTCCACATTGATGGAGGAATAAAGTTTTTAGCTGGTTCAGCTGCACCTTGAAAAACAGCTTTTATAATCGCATCTTTGTTCACGGCCATATTTAATGCTTGGCGGACTTTTAAATTATTAAGTGGCGGCTTATCCATATTGTAGGCTAAATAGCCAATGTTAACGCCAGCCATTTCTTTAACAACAATATTTTTGTCTGATTTCATTCGTTCAACATCGGCTACATTTGGGTATGGCATAGCATGACACTCGCCTTTTTGTAACTTAGCATAACGAATTGCGGCATCTGGTGTAATAGAAAACACTAAGCGATCAAGTTTGGCTTTTGGACCAAAATAATCGGGATTTGCTTTATAAAGAATTCTGGAGTCTTTTTGGTATTGTACAAAAGTAAATGGGCCTGTACCAACAGGAACTAAGTCTAATTTTTCTGGTGTTTTTTTCTTAAGCATAGCATCAGCATATTCAGCTGATAAAATTGATGCAAATGACATTGCTAAATCTGCTAAAAAAGGGGCTTCTGGATGGTTTAATTCAAATACAACAGTATGGTCATCAATCTTTTTAATTTCTTTGATTAAATCTAGGAATCCCATACTTTCAAAGTATTCATATTGTCCACCAGAAACTTTGTTATAAGGATGATTTTTATCTTTTTGTCGCATAAATGTAAAAATAACATCATCAGCATTTAGGTTTCGTGTTGGTTTGAATTCTTTATTGCTATGCCACTTAACATCATTGCGTAAATGAAAAGTATAGGTTAAACCATCTTGGCTGATATCCCAAGATTTGGCTAAAGAAGGTTCAATTTCGGTAGTACCTAATTTAAATTCTACCAAACGATTATAAACAGGAACTGCACTTGCATCCATTGATACACCACTTGTTGCTAATTGTGGATTAAATGTTTCAGGCGAAGCCTCTGAACAATAAACCAATGTTTCAGCAGCATGAAGTTGTGCACTCGCAAGCATTGTTATTAGTCCTGCACTCAATAAGAATTTATGTTTATATTTCCTTAGATTACTCATAAAATCACTCCAATTATTTAACTGTAAACCGATTTTGTAACACTTAAACAAAGGCAAGAATGTCGTATTTTTAATATTTTTTAAATATAGATTTAGAAAAACACTCTAAATTTGATTTTTATATCAATTAATTTTTACTTTGTTTAAATTAGTACTTTCCTACCACTTGCACATATATGGTGCAAATTGAACCATAATTAAGATTACGACTTTTGGTTGAAAATAGCTTTCAACATGAACATAATGGTAGTTAAGTGCTATGCAACAAATAAAATTTGCAAAGATAATGCCACTTTTTATTCAAAAAAGTCTATATTAAAGAAAATAATGAAAAAATACATAAATATTTTTTTGTTTAATAATTGATTTTTTGCAGTCTATTATAATTAGTGTAGATGAAACAAAAAGAAAGGCTTTAGGAGTAAACCTGCTAGAAGCAGGTCTTAGAATTTGGTGATTGGTGCCCGGACGCGGAATCGAACCACGGACACGGGGATTTTCAATCCCCTGCTCTACCGACTGAGCTATCCGGGCAACAATGGATGCACATTAAACACGATTTGTGATTATCAGTCAATCCCTTTTGTAATATTTTTTTAAAATATATATTGTTTGGTTGAAAAATAGCTAATCATCTTCATATTAAAAAATAATTTCTAATAATATGTTTTTATCCTTATAGGAATTATATATGCGATTTGTTGGTTTTATTATCTTTTTTATTTATGTTTATTTTGAACTCATCTTTTTCATAGCTGTTGCCAATTCAATTGGTATTTTTCTTGCTTTAATTTGTATTATTGCAACATCTATTCTTGGTTTCTCGTTAGTTAAAACTCGGGGTTTGAAAAACCTTAGTATTATGCAACAAAAAATAGCTAACAATGAAAGCTATAAAAATGAAGTAATTAGAAGTGTAGCTTTGCTTTTTGCCGGTTTTTTCTTGCTTATTCCAGGGTTTTTAACTGATATTTTAGGTGCAATCTTATTAATACCCCATGTACAAAATCATATCGTGGAATTTATTGTTCGAAAAATACCAATAAGATCAAAATTTTCTTCATCACAAATGCACTATCAAGAGGGTGATATTATTGAAGGTGAATTCAAACAGAAGAATGATGAATAAATAATCAGTTGGACTTTTTTTTAAATTTGTTCTCTTGAAGAATTTAAAATAATCCCCATATATTGTGCACTACATTAAAAAATCATAATTCTATGATTTCTGTTAATAATTATCTTAATTAAAAAATTAGTGCTAGGAGATAACTAATGAAAATTCGTCCATTGCATGATCGTGTGATCATTAAACGTAAAGAAGTAGAATCAAAATCAGCTGGTGGTATTGTTTTAACTGGTTCGGCAGCAGGTAAATCAACTCGCGGAGAAGTTTTAGCTGTTGGTAATGGTCGCATTTTAGAAAATGGTCAAGTACAGCCGCTAGATGTTAAAGTGGGAGATATCGTAATTTTTAATGAAGGATACGGCGTTAAAACAGAAAAAATCGATAATGAAGAAGTGCTTATCTTATCTGAAAGCGATATTTTAGCGATTGTACAAGCATAACTGACAACTAATTTAATTTATATACAGAATTTAGGAGAAATACGAAGATGGCAGCTAAAGATGTGAAATTTGGTAATGACGCTCGCGCCAAAATGCTTAAAGGCGTTAATGTATTAGCCGATGCAGTTAAAGTAACATTAGGTCCAAAAGGACGTAATGTAGTATTAGATAAATCTTTTGGCGCACCAACCATTACTAAAGATGGTGTTTCTGTTGCTCGTGAAATCGAATTAGAAGATAAATTCGAAAATATGGGTGCGCAAATGGTTAAAGAGGTCGCATCTAAAGCAAATGATGCAGCAGGTGATGGTACAACTACTGCAACTGTTCTTGCTCAAGCGATTGTTAATGAAGGTTTAAAAGCTGTTGCTGCTGGTATGAATCCAATGGATTTAAAACGTGGTATTGATAAAGCAGTTGTTGCAGCTGTTGAAGAGCTTAAAAATTTATCTGCACCATGTGCTGATTCTAAAGCCATTGCTCAAGTAGGTACAATTTCAGCTAACTCTGATGAAACTGTTGGTACTTTAATTGCTCAGGCAATGGAAAAAGTAGGTAAAGAAGGTGTTATTACAGTTGAAGATGGCACTGGTTTACAAGATGAGCTTGATGTTGTTGAGGGTATGCAGTTTGATCGTGGTTACCTATCACCATACTTTATCAATAAACCTGAAACTGCAACTGTAGAATTAGATAGCCCATATATTTTATTAGCCGATAAAAAAATCTCTAACATCCGCGAATTATTACCATTACTTGAAGCTGTAGCTAAAGCAGGTAAATCTTTATTGATTATCGCAGAAGATGTTGAAGGCGAAGCACTTGCAACATTAGTTGTGAATACTATGCGTGGCATTGTTAAAGTTGCAGCTGTTAAAGCTCCTGGCTTTGGCGATCGTCGTAAAGCAATGTTACAAGATATTGCAATCTTAACCGCGGGTACTGTAATTTCAGAAGAAATTGGTTTAGAACTTGAAAAAACAACTCTTGAAGATTTAGGTCAAGCAAAACGTGTTGTAATCAATAAAGACAACACAACTATCATTGATGGTATTGGTGAAGAGTCATTAATCAATGCTCGCGTTGAACAAATTCGTAAACAAATCGAAGAATCAACTTCTGACTATGATAAAGAAAAACTTCAAGAACGCGTTGCGAAACTTGCTGGTGGTGTTGCTGTAATTAAAGTTGGTGCGGCAACTGAAGTTGAAATGAAAGAGAAAAAAGCCCGTGTTGAAGACGCATTACATGCAACTCGTGCAGCTGTTGAAGAAGGTGTTGTAGCCGGTGGTGGTGTTGCTCTTGTTCGTGCCGCAACTACTATTTCAGAACTTAAGGGTGCAAATGAAGATCAAAACGTTGGTATCAAAGTTGCACTTCGTGCGATGGAAGCTCCATTACGTCAAATCGTTACTAACTGCGGTGAAGAAGCATCTGTTGTTGTTAATGCTGTTAAAGGTGGTAAAGGTAACTATGGTTACAATGCCGCAACTGAAGAATATGGCGATATGATTGCAATGGGTATTTTAGACCCAACTAAAGTAACTCGTAGTGCATTACAATATGCTGCATCTGTTGCTGGTCTTATGATTACAACTGAATGTATGGTAACTGATTTACCTAAAGATGATAAGGCTGACTTAGGTGCCGCTGGTGGTATGGGTGGCATGGGTGGTATGGGCGGAATGATGTAATTCTCTTCGTCAGTACGAAATAATCTTATCAATACAGACCACTCGTTTATGCGAGTGGTTTTTTTATGGATTTTTTCTTTAGTTATATTTTCTCTTTATCAAATAACTGCAAAATAAAAATATACAATTAATTAAAAATACCAATAATAATTTAAATTTTTAATCGATTAAATAAAGTATAAATAATAATTTGTTATACCAGCAAAAAGCTTGCTCTATAATCGATGATTATCATTTATTTTTTAATTCTCCAATTTTGGATGACTGTTTTACTTGTCAAAATCAGATGTTAAATAGATAATAACATGATGAAAAGATGAAATTTATCTTTTCTATAAGATCAAATTATTGATCTAAACTTTATTTTTTATTTGAAATAGAATTTAAAGTAATTAAATAATAAGTGAATATATAAATAAGCAATAAGGAAATTGATCGGGAAAAAATTCAAAAATTTGATAGATTTAAAGAATATCTTCAATCAATTTCTAAAGAGATGTCTAAACATCGTATTGAGATGACTGATACCGAAGTATTTGCTGAATTACAACGTGTGTATGCTGACTTTAATAATGACCTTAATGATTTTATCGAAAAAAATAAAACCACTTACCGAACTCACCGATGCTTTATATAACTTACGCCAAAATGGTGAAACCCGAAATGCATTAGCTCAAATTAAAGCCGATCAAGAATGGTACGAAAAAAAGTAACGCAAAAAGCAAATGTGCAAAGTGAAATTGTTAATATTGAAAAAAAAATATCTGAATTAAAAAAAGAAATAGAGTTATTACAACAGGATAAAAAGTTTTTTGACCTAGGGAAAATTAAAGCTGCATCAAAAGCTAAAATTGTGACTAAATGAAGAAAAAATAGCTCAATTAAATCAACAAATAAAAAATAAAAATAAAGAATTAGATGATATTCAGATAGAAATTACAAAGCGTCACGAGCAACGCTCTGAATCAATCGATGTTGAGAAATTAAAAGAGTTACTAAATTTAACTTCAGAACAGCATACATTACGTCAAGCTGATATGGTTGAATCGGCATTAAAATTTGTGAATCAAGGTAAAGAGCGTTTTGGTGCAATTCGTAATCATCTTGAAAAAATTGTTAAACAGTTTGAAGGACTTAGTGACGATAATGGCAATATGATACAAATTTATGCCATTATGAACGAAGTGACCAAAAAAGTAGAGAAAGTCCATCGTGAACGTAGACAAGAGCTTGAGTATAAAGATGTTGGTGATAATTTGTTAGAGTCAATGAAGCTTGATGAAACACGCCGTAATTTGGATGAACACATTGATACTGTATCCACAGCAACTGTCGATACTATGCAAACCTATGGTGAATTAACAACTGAAGCTATTAAAATTCGTAATATGCAAGCAGCAACCAAAAAACAAGTTGAAAGTGCAAGAGCAATGCTACAAAATTTAGCGGAATTTGGTGATACCCAAAAAGAAGCGACTGAAATCAGCCGTGTGGCACTAGAAACAATGCGAGCAAATTTGGAAGAAATTGAAAAAATGTCCAAAGATGTTCAAAGTGATACACGAGAATTTATTGCGGTGACAGGTGATGTTTTATCAGAAAAATTTGAAACCCCAAAAGGTAGCTCACATACTAGTTCACCCTTTAAACTATAACAAAGGAATGCACAATGTATTTAGTTAGAGGGCGTGAATATTTAGGGCAATACCCTAATTTTACTTTAGTAGGAAGGGAATATGATTTAGAGAGAATATCGTCTATTCTCATACGAAAATCATCAAATTCTCTTTTGTTGACAGGCCCGCAGAGGTGTTTCAATGCTTACCCTTGGTTTATAGGCGGCTAAAAATAACCCAGATACACCATTTGATTTGATTGTAAAAAATTATTTTGGTTAAATGGTGATGCTCTTTTTTCTAGCGGCGATAGTACTAAGATAAATAATGAATTTCAAAGTATTTTAAAAAAGCTAATGCAAACTCCTGAGTCAGTGCTGATTATTACTGATACGGCTAATTTTTTAGAAACAGCACATAATACAGGTAATGCTCATTTTATAAATGCTCTTAACAACGCCGATAAATCAAATAATTTTCAAGTTATCCTCGAAGTTCGTGATGAGAAACTTAGTAGTGCGCTAAAGGCTAGCACGAATATGCCTGAACTTTACACTCTTTACGATGTCAAAGAATCTACTGGGGATAATTTAAATTCCATTGTTACTACTGTTGCAAAGGAGTTATCTGCATACCACAAAATTGAAGTGGATAAAGATGCTATTGATGAAGCGATACATTTAACCTGTAAATATCGTGATAGTTTAGATTTAGGTTGGGCACAGCCTCAACGTGCTATTTCATTACTTGATCGTGCACTTGCTAGTTATCGTCAACTTACACATAAACAACATCCAAAAATTGCTGAGTTAATGGGTAAGATCGAGAAAATTACTAGTGAAACAGAACAACATGATTTGCGACAGCAGCTTGAACAATGGCAGCAAAATTGGCAGAATTTAAAGTCTGAAATTAGCAAAACATATCAATATCAACGTGATGCTGAAACGTTACGCTTCAAACTGCAAGATGAAATCACCCAGTTACAAGAAGAAGAGGACAATAATAAAAATTCAGAATCAGTTACTATAAAGACATTTGCACAGTTAACAGCTGGAGGTTTTGACTCACTAGCAGTTTCTAAATTAAAGGAAAAAATTCGACAAATTGATGCAGAAATTGTACAAAATAATGAACAACATCAAAAATTGGTGATGCTAGCCAATAAAGATTTGCGACTAAATCGCCAAGAAGTAATTGCTGAATTTAGCAAAGTTTCAGGTATATCAGCAAACAAATTAGATGAGAATGAAGTGGAAAACATGATTAATTTGGAGGCAAATTTATTATCGCGAATTTTTGGTCAAGATAACATTGTTAAACATGTCGCCAATTCGGTGAAGGTTGCTAAAGTTGACACGCTTGAAGAATCAGGCCCTGCAATGTCTTACCTATTTTTAGGCCCATCTGGTGTAGGTAGAACTGAAATGGCCAAAGCTTTAGCGGAATATGTTTACGGTGATGAAAAATCGTTGGTTCGCTTTGATATGTCAGAATATATAAAAACATGCTGTTGCAAAATTAATTGGTGCACCTCCAGGATATGAAGGATTTGAAGCAGGGGGAATTTTAACAAACTTAGTTAGAACAAAACCGGTTGGAATCTATTTATTTGATGAGATTGAAAAAGCACATCCTGATGTCTTTAATATCTTTTTACAGATCTTATCGGACCGACGATTAACCGATAATGTCGGTCGAACTGTCGATTTTTTTTGATATCATGATTATTATGACCTCAAATATTGGACAATCTTACTATTTGGATCCTAATCTTTCTGACGATGCTGCATGTGAATTAGCGACAAATGAACTGAATAATACTTATCGTTCAGAAATGCTTAATCGTTTTAATGGACGTGAAAATATTCTTCATTTTAAACGCCTACCAATGGAAGTTATTGAACGGATTATTCGTCGAGAAATTGACAAATTAAATCAATCATATAGTCATCGTGGCTACACTATCGAAATAAAAGATTCTTGTATCAGTACATTCTGTCACGATCATTATGATATCATTCGTGGTGCCCGAGGATTGCCAGGTTATATAAAAACCAATGTTAGACCATTTATTGTTAATCATATTTTGCAGAATCCTCATGATCAAGGAGTGTTTAAAGCAATTTATAATCAGCATACACACAGTTTTGATATGGAATTTTATAAAAATTAAAGAGAGATAAGATAGAGTTAGTTCTCTATAACCTTTATTAAGGAAAGTGATTGGTTTCGGGCGTTATTTAAATTTGGATAAAATATACCAATCAATAAAACGTTCGAAACCTAACAGTACAAAAAGTATTTTTATTTGAAACATTAAATAGAAAGATGTTGATAAAGAGTTATTACTCCAATAGAAATAAGTACTAACCCGCCCAAAAGCTCAGCCCGTTTACCAATTAAACAGCCAATTTTATTACCCAATAATAATCCAATAGTAACCATTAAACAGGTTGCTATCCCAATCATTGTTGCAGCAAAAAAGATATTGACGTTTGCTAATGCTAGTCCAATCCCAACAGCAAATGCATCTATACTGGTTGAAATTGCTGTGAAAATTAACATTAGAAAAGATTTTTTTGATGATGTTAATTCACGGCAATTTCCATCTGACTGTTTCTGGCTGTTATATATCATATTAATGCCTAAAAATAGCATGACAATAAATACAACCCAATGCTCCCATTGTTCAATATATTGCAACGCAATATAACCAACTAACCAACCAAGCAAGGGGGTAATAGTCTCAACAACACCAAATAGAATACCAATTTTTAATGCGCCTAAAATTGGTGTTGATTTAAGTGAAATCCCACGACAAACGGCGACAGCAAAAGCGTCGGTTGACATTGCTAGTGCTAATAATAAAATAGCCCAAAAATTCATGACATATATTCTTGCTTATAATTATTAAAAATTTATTACTATTATAATAATGGCTGATGATTTATTTATTTGTTACTGAAAATAGATAATTTGCTATTTTTTTATCACCTTTGTTTTTATAAAGTTCAGCTGTTTTTATAACGTTGTCTCGACGATTAGCATCATATTGAAAAAGTTGCTTAAACATTAAGTCAGCTATTTTTTTATCATTATTTTGGATTGCACAATAACCATATTGTTCATAAGCATCAGCTTTCCAACGATGACGATCGAACTCAATACTCTGTTCAAATTGTTTTTTTGCTTCTTGATAACGATCTCGACCACATAAAAAAGAACCATAATGGACATGATATAATCCATTACTTGGTTGCATTAGAGTAATACGTTTGTAAATCATCTCTGCTTCGTTGTATTCACCAACATGTTGATCAAACATTGCCATGGCTAACATAACTTGGGGATTATTTGGAGAGTATTGTGCAGCTAATTTTAGATTATAATGTGCTACTTTAATATTTTCTTCTGACTCATTTGCTTTAGCAAGATATCCTAATCCAAGTCGCATCCTAGCCAAAGCGGCTTTTTCTGGATCAAATTCATTGTTGGTTTTCATTTGGCAACCCGCTAATACTATCATCAAAAAATAGCTAGATATAATTAACAATTTCTTCATCTATCTCTCCTTTTTATAAAGATTTATCCTTATGCTGTTTGCTTAATAAGGTTCTGCTTTTTATAAAGAGTTCTTTTAGTGCGGTCAACAACTTCACCAGCTAACTGGCCACAAGCAGCGTCGATATCATCCCCCCGTGTTTTACGAACTATTACGGTAAATCCATATCTCATTAATGTTTTCATAAAGCGATCAATTCGAGTATTTGAACATCTTGAATAAGGCGCACCAGGAAACGGATTCCAAGGAATTAAATTAATTTTGCTAGGTACATTTTTTAAGAATTGAGCAAGCTCATGGGCATGTTCAATGCCATCGTTAATTTGATTAAGTAATACATATTCAATAGTTACTTTTCCGTGATTTGCGTTTGAAGAAGAAAGATAACGCAAAATTGAATCACGTAGCATAGACATATTGTACTTTTGGTTAATTGGCATAATTTCACTACGAATAGTATCATTAGGGGCATGAAGCGATATCGCTAGCGCCACATCAATCATACCGGCTAGCTTATCTAAAGCGGGAACAACCCCTGATGTCGATAAAGTTACACGCCTTTTTGATAAACCATAGCCAAAATCATCTAACATAATTTCCATAGCTGGTGCAACATTAGATAAATTCAGTAGCGGCTCACCCATACCCATCATAACTACATTAGTAATGGGTCTATCTGCTAATTTTCCTGTGACTCCAATTGCATTTGAAGCACGCCATACTTGGCCAATAATTTCAGAAACGGTTAAATTACGATTAAATCCTTGCTGAGCAGTAGAACAAAATTTACACTCTAATGCGCAACCTACTTGTGATGAAACACATAATGTTGCTCGATCACGTTCAGGAATATAAACAGACTCAATAAGTTGGTTATTACCAACATCAAGTGCCCATTTTATTGTGCCATCAGAAGAACGCTGTTCTATGGCAATCTTAGGAGCTTTAATTTCTGCTAAAGTCTTTAGTTGTTCACGTAGTTTTTTATTGATATCCGTCATTTGATCGAAATTATCTATACCAAAATGATAGATCCATTTCATTACTTGATCAGCTCGAAACGGTTTTTCACCAAGTGATATAAAAAACTCTCTTAATTGTTGGCGTGTGAAGTTTAGTAAATTTATTCTTTCGTTTATAGAATTAGTTTTATTAAGATTCATTGTATTGGCAGCGTCTAAATAATTTTCAGACGCATTAGATGTAGATGTTGTTAACATAAGGCCTCGTTTTTACACATTGTGGCTATTTCATTTTTTAGGAAAAGGATTATACTGTTTTTAACTTAATCTGGCTAATAGAATATTGGCAATGTTTGAAAGATGAAAAAATCAACGATATTAAAAAAGATAGGTGGATTGACTTTAAACTTATCTTTACTTCTATTTCCTAATTTTACCATGGCACAACAGATCACATTAAATAAATTGATTGGACAGTTTGACGAAAAAAAAGATAATGGTTTCATCGCTTTAGACTCGACTATACTACCTGTTAATAAAAAAGGAATGTATCTACAAAAAGAACCAACCGAACAACTTATAAAAGCCTACAATGACTTTCAAAAAGTTCACCCAGATATTCCTTTTATCATAGTAAGCGCAACGCGAAATTACACTTACCAAAACGGTATTTGGCAACGGAAATGGGATGCTTTATCAACTAAAATAAATGATCCAGAAAAAATTGCTGAAAAAATTCTAAAATTTTCGTCAATGCCTGGCACCTCAAGACATCATTGGGGAACAGATATTGATATTACCAGTGTTTCATCAACATATTTTAAAGATGATAAAAAAGGCATCATTCTATATAAATGGCTTCAAAAAAATCTATCTAAATATGGATTTTGCCAAGCTTTTAATGAGGGACGCAAAGGTGGGTATCAACCTGAAGAATGGCACTGGTCATATAAACCTATCGCTAGCCAATATATTGACCAATACAAAACTATATTGAAAAGTGAGCCAGAAGTTATTATAAAAGCTTTAAGTTTTATAGGGCACGATAAAATCAGTCTGGAAAGCCTTGTTAAAGAGTATGTATTAACTGTTAATCCCGATTGTTATTAATATATTTTTATTATTAAAGTTTTCTCCAATAAGGCAAACATATTGTTACAACAAGACCACCACCATCACGATTAGTTGCTTGGATAGTACCGTTATGCATAATGACAGTCTTTCTAGCAATTGCTAGTCCTAAACCATAACCTTTACCTAATTGTGGAGACTGAATTCGGACAAATGGTTCAAAAATACTGGATAACTTATTTTCTTCAACACCAGGACCTCGATCTTTAACCTCAATTTGTAAATACTTACCTGTTTCTTTTAGTGAAACTTCTACGGCTTGCTCAGCTTTTGAAAAACGAATAGCATTGCGGATAATATTTTCAACAGCACGACGTATTTGTTCTGAGTTACCTTTAACAATTGGATGAGAAATAGATGATAAAGTAAAATGTACTTCAATTAACTGGTGATTAGCTTCATAATTAGCATCATTGATTACTACACTTATTAAGTCTTTTAAATCAAAATATTCATCAGTACGATTATTCATTTCAGCACGGGAATAATTTAGAATTTCTCCAATTAACTGATCTAAACGTTCTGACTCTAACTCTATTCTAGCTAAAGATGTATCAATATTTTGTTTATTTTGTTGAGCAAGTCCAATTGCTAACTGCAATCGAGCAAGAGGAGTTCTAAGTTCGTGAGAAACATCATGAAGGAGAGACTGACGATCAGAAAGCAAGATATTAAGTTGCTCAACCATCATATCAAAATCTTTTCCTAATTCACTAAGTTCGTCACGTCTAGGTTTTAGTTTATTGAATAATCTGACAGAAAGATCTCCTTGAGATACCTTAAAAAAGCCTTGCCTTAATAATCTCATTGGTCTAGTTAAATTCCATGCTAGAAAAAGACTAAAAACAAGTCCAACGCATATGCCAACTAATACAATTGGCAATGGCATGTTAAACAATGCCTTTTTAACATGATCCTCTTTATCCTCTTTAAATGAAACAGAATAAAGAGTTCCATCAGGGGCGACTGTCATACGCTGATAAGCATATGTAGGTGTTTCTAATTCATCGGTTAAAATATTAACTTGATCATTCAGAGGGGAAACTAATTTTATTGACAACAAATTTCTCTCTCGTTCGGGTAAATGTGCTATAAAATTAAGTGTTTCATCCTCACCTGCCACATGTAATAGCTGAGCGATCATATCGACTTTTGTGGGTAAATGATTGAGGAATCTTTGATTTTTATTTTCTACATAAATAGAAAACGCAATCCAAGTCAATTCGAAGGTAAGACAAAAAATGACCTCAAACATGATGAGTATTTTCCAAAATAATCGATGATTCATATCAAGCCTATTAATTCATTAACGAATACGATAACCGACAGCTCTAATCGTTTCTATTGTCACATCATTTTGTGCAACTTGATGTAATTTTTGGCGAATATTGCTAATATGAACATCAACACTACGATCGTAAAGTTCTCTTGCTCTCCCAAGCCCAATTTCAGATAATTCTTCTTTAGTTACTACACGCTCGCTATGTTTTACTAATAAAACTAATAAATTAAACTCGGTTGATGTCAGATCAATCACTTGTCCATTCCAAGTACAAAGTCGTTGTGGTAGATCTAACATTAAACCATTAAAATGGTATTTTTTATCATCAACCATTTCGACCGAACGTTCATCAAAACGTCGCAAAACTGCACGTAATCTTGCTAATAACTCACGCGGATAACATGGTTTTGGAATGTAATCATCAGCACCTAATTCCAAACCCAAAACGCGATCAATATTATCACCTTTAGCAGTTAACATAATAACAGGCATATTACATTGTTGACGGATGCTTTTAAGGACATCAATACCATTAATATCTGGTAACATAACGTCTAAAATTGTTGCACGATATTTACCTGATAGCGCTTCATCAATACCATCTTTGCCTAAATAGACACTTTTGATATTAAAACCTTCATTAGTCAAATATTCGCTAAGCATTTGTGATAATTCTATATCATCATCTATTAATAAAATATTTATCATAATCGCCATCGTTATCCAATTATAGTTATTTATATTATTGCAATAATTAAAAAAAAGTCAGGCTATTTTACTAAAATATTACATATTTTGAACTATTCCTGATGCTTTAATTTACTATTTTAATAATGTAGAAAAGAATTATGTTACTTATACTATGTAACATAAATTTTAACCTAAAAATATAAGTAATTGAGCGTTGATCATACAATCACATAATTCAAGTCTCAATAAGATATAATAAAATAATATTTATATGATTTTTAAATTTTTTATTCATATAATTTATACTTTATAAATAAAATATAGAGATAAAAAATGAAACAACAAGTGATCTGGTAAGAATAAATTTTGTGAGTTTCTAAGTTTACTTAATTTAACTTGTACAAAGACAGTATTTATACTGAATATCATCATATTATATAAATGGTTTTATTGAAAATACATTAAATTTATACCATTATCGATTCATATGTGACCAATTGGCGTATTTTTTAAAAATTATACTGGACAATTTTATTTTTTATGCGTAATATTTCGTCCTGTTTATATGGTGGCTATAGCTCAGTTGGTAGAGCCCTGGATTGTGATTCCAGTTGTCGTGGGTTCGAATCCCATTAGCCACCCCATTTTATAGAATGAAAAAATATCTAACGGCGAGTAGCGCAGCTTGGTAGCGCAACTGGTTTGGGACCAGTGGGTCGGAGGTTCGAATCCTCTCTCGCCGACCAATTTTCAATAAAAAGCCTGCTTGTTGAGTGAGCTTTTTTATTATCTTATAAACAGTTAACTGGTGCTTGAAGATTGATACAATTTATAGTGGCATTGTAAAAACCTAATTTTTATTATAAAACTAACGTAGGGAATTATGCTACTTTTTTAGGATGTTATATTCAATGGGCATCATGTTATTTAATGCCTTATGCAGTCTTTAAGTATTATAAATGGTTAGCCATTCTTCAGATACTCTCCTTGCTTGCTCTAGATTATTAAAAAGATATAAATCTAACACTTCGATTCAATAAGTTCGGTTAAATTTTTCAATATAACCGTTTTAATATGGGCTACCAAGCCCAATATAATCAATGGTGATACCGTGTGATTTTGCCCAATTGATAAACGTTTCCCCCCGTAAATTCTGAACTATTATCGACTCGTATTTTTAACGGATACCCATAACATTCAGCCAACTTGTCCAAATAGAGAACCACTCTATCGGCAGGTAAACTGACCGCAATATTAATATCTAATGCTTCTCGATTCAAGTCATCAATAACGTTGAATCTTTTAAAACGGCGTTGATTTTTGGCTACTGTCACTCATAAAATCCATTGACCAATATTTATCCTATTTATTAGGACGCGATAACTTTTCAGGGGTTCTGAGGGGAATATGTTTTTTAGCTATATCGCTTATATAAAAGTAATCATTGAATCATCGGGTAATTTAGGTTGATAATAGTAGGCACAACTATTTAATCTCACAATAGCACAGCTCTTGTCAACTAAGTTTGATTTAGTGGCTTATAGCTCTTTTGCCCATATTTTTCGTTCCTTGGTGGTTACTACGGCTTTTTTATGATTTCTTCTTGAAGCTGCTAAGTGTTTGATATCTGAACTTTCTATACCGCCGTATTTTTCTCGCCATTTATAAAAAGTGGAGTTGCCCATGCCATATTTACGGCAAAGTTCTTTAATGCGAATAACAAATTCAGCTTCTTTTAATATCGATACGATTTGGTGCTCTGCTATTTTTTCATGTGTCAATCCTCTTTTACTTTTATCATAGAGAATTTTCTACGTCAGTTGTGTACTAAAAATGGGGTATTTACAATAATTATCACAATAATATTTGTTTATAATAATACAAACAACAGAAATAAATATCTACGTTTAGCTTACTTAAACTTTCATTCTAATCAAAAATAATATAAACGCATATAACACCACGTTATCAATTCGTTGCCTACAAAAATAATTCTTATCGGACTTGTTTTATGGCGATATTTTGTTTTAATAGATAAAAATATTTCTTTATATAACCTCTACTTATAGGAAATAAATTATGAAAAATGTTGGTTTTGTCGGATGGCGTGGAATGGTGGGCTCTGTGCTTATGCAACGTATGGTTGAAGAGCATGATTTTGATTATATCAATCCTGTTTTCTTTTCTACTTCTCAAGCAGGTCAAGCAGCCCCAACTTTTGGTGGAAAAACAGGTATATTACAAAGCGCAAATAATATTGATGCTTTAAAGGCATTAGATATTATTGTCACTTGCCAAGGTGGTGATTATACCTCAGAGATTTACGCAAAATTACGTGCAACAGGTTGGCAGGGTTATTGGATTGATGCAGCTTCAACGTTACGCATGGAAGATGATGCAATTATTGTTCTTGATCCTGTAAACAAAGCTAATATTCATGCTGCTTTAAATAGAGGTATTAAAACTTTTGTAGGCGGTAACTGTACGGTTAGTTTGATGTTAATGTCATTAGGTGGGTTATTTGCTGAAAATCTTATAGATTGGGTTTCTGTTTCGACTTATCAAGCGGCATCTGGTGGTGGTGCTCGCCATATGCGTGAGCTATTAACTCAAATGGGTATGCTAAATGCCGAAGTAGCAAAAGAGTTACAAGATCCGCATTCCTCTATTTTGGATATTGAGCGTAAAGTGACACAAAAAATGCGTGATGGTAGTTTACCTACTGATAATTTTGGTGTGCCATTAGCAGGAAGTTTAATTCCTTGGATCGATAAAGCGTTAGATAATGGACAAAGTAAAGAAGAGTGGAAAGGGCAAGCCGAAACCAATAAAATTTTGGGAACAAGTCAGATTATTCCTGTTGATGGACTTTGTGTTCGTATTGGAGCTTTGCGTTGTCATAGTCAATCGTTTACGATTAAATTGAAAAAAGATATTAGTGTGCCAGAAATTGAAAAGCTTCTTGCTGCACACAATGATTGGGTAAAAGTCGTGCCGAATGATCGTGATGTTTCGATGCGTGAACTTACCCCAGCAGCAGTAACAGGCACTTTAACAACACCTGTTGGGCGCTTACGTAAATTGAATATGGGCAAAGATTACCTTTCTGCTTTTACGGTTGGTGACCAATTATTATGGGGTGCGGCTGAACCATTACGTAGAATGTTACGCATTTTAGCCTAATTAGAAATAAAATAGAAAAACCCGATTTATCGGGTTTTTTATAACAATAGATTATGGTTCTTTTTCATTCAATAACGTCACTAATAGTGATCCATTAAATAAAGCTTGCTGCACTAATGCAAATGCGCCAATTGCTGAGCTGTCGTTAAGGGAAGAACAAGTGATAGTTAGGTTTTTCCGTAATCCCTCTAAGCTTTGAGTATTTAATGCACTATTAACAGCAGTTAATAGTATTTCGGGCGACTTGGTAAGTTCTCCTGCTAACACAATTCGCTGTGGGTTAAAGATGTTAACCATAATTGCAACTGCTCTACCAAGATTTTCACCTGCATCCTTAACTAACTTAGTAGCTAGTTCATCGCCTTGATTAGCATACTGACAGATATGATATATATCACAGTGTTCTAATGTTAACTTCGATATATAACCTTGCTCAATCATCTGTTTAGCTCGGTATTCAATTGCTTTATTTACAACTCGGTTTTCCAAGCAACCGAAGTTACCACAATGGCAACGTTCACCTAATGTATCTACTTGAATGTGCCCAACTTCACAAGCGCTTTGATTGTGGTTAGTAAGCAACTGTTGATTAACGATAACACCAGAGCCTACCCCGCGATGTACTCGGATTAAAATAGAATCATCAACATGTTGTGTTGAACCAAAATAACTTTCGGCTAATGCTAGACTTTGAATATCATTTCCTAGAAAAATAGATACATTGAATTCCTTTTGTAGTATTTCGCCTAAAGCCCACTCTTTTACTTGAATATGTGGAGTGTATCGGACAATGCCATTAACTGAGTCAATCAAGCCAGGGAGTACAATAGATATTGCAACTAAATATTTTATTTTTTTGCTGTTTACCTGAATAAATTCTTTAATCAATGCAATTAAATATTCTTGAACTTGTTGTTGAGTAAAATTGATAAGTGAGCATCTTTTTGATGTAAGGCATTTAGCCCCTAAATCAAAAAGCTCTATTGTGACGTGGGATCGACTTAATTGTACGGAAATTGCTTGGTAATGCCCAAACTTAGCTTCGATTGAAACTGCAGGCCGTCCCCCCGTTGATTGTTGTGCATCAACTTCTTTAATTAATTTTTTTTTAAGAAGTTGACGGGTTATTTTGGTAATGCTTGCAGGGGCTAATTGGCTGATTTCGGCCAATTGAATACGAGAAACAGGTGCTTGCTGAACAATCAAACGGTAAATCATTGCATAATTTAGCTGTTTGATTAATTCAGCATTGCCAACTAAGTTCAGATAATTGAATTCCATATATTACTCAATGTTTTTCATTAATTAACTGATATTCTAGCGACTCACTTCTCCATTAACAACAGTTTTAATTATTGTAAAGTCACGATTAAATACAACAAGGTTCGCAATTTTACCCTCACTAATACTACCAAGATTTTTATCCACTCCGATTGCTTTGGCAGGATAAAGTGTTGCCATTCTTAATGCTTCATCTAATGCAATACCTACATATTGAACAGCATTTTTTATTGCATCAATCATAGTTAATGCTGAACCACCAAGTGTGCCATTTTCATCAATACAGCGGCCATCTTTATAATAAATGGTTTTGCCTGCAAATACGCCTGATTCTAAATTAGAACCTGCAAGTAACATTGCATCAGTAACTAAAATTAAATGATTTTGTTTTATTTTGTGACTATTGCGAATATTTGCCCAACTGACATGTTGACCATCAGCAATAATGCCTACATAAACTTCAGGTTCATCATAAATTGCGCCAACTACGCCAGGTTCGCGCCCAGAAATATAAGGCATGGCATTAAATAGGTGGGTACCTAAACGAATGCCATCGTTAAATCCACGACGACAATCATCGTAGTGACCATTCGAATGCCCAACAGATACATGAATACCTGCGTTAACCAATTGTTTAATGAAATAACTTTCAACTTTTTCTGGTGCTAAAGTTATAATTTTAATCACATCAGCATTTTCGCATAGAAAATCAATCATTTTTTGCGATGGTTGGCGGATAATATTTTCGTCATGAATGCCTTTCTTTTCAGGATTGATGTAAGGACCTTCAAGGTGTAAACCTAGTGCTTGGTTAGGATGCAAGGTCAAATATTCACGCATCACTTCAACTGCCTTTATCATAAATTCATCAGTTGATGTAATTAATGTAGGCAAATAGCTAGTACAGCCAGAAATAAGATTTGTGGCCTGCATGGCTTCTAATGTTTCAACGCTCAGTGCATCAAGCGTTTCATTAAATTGCACACCACCACAACCATTAACTTGGATATCGATAAATCCAGGTGCAACAAGTGCACCTTGTAAATTTTCAATTTTGAAATCTGTAGGTAATTCGTTTTGTTTACAGACTTTTGTAATTTTATCACCATCAATAATAACAGCGTGGTTATCAAGGATCTCATAACCTGTATAAAAACGGCAATTTGTTAATGCATACATTGAATTATCCTTTATAAAACGGTCACTTTAAGATTATCAGCTTCCATTTGTTTAAAATATTTTAGTGTTTTCACTTTCAGATCATCAGTACTTGGTTCATCACAAACAATAATTGATGCAGGATGCATTTGTAGTGCAGTGACAGTCCAAAGGTGATTAACAGACCCTTCAACACCAGCTTGTAATGCTAAACTTTTATTATGACCACAAACTAATAAAATAACTTCCTGTGCATCCATTAAAGTTGCAACACCAATGGTTAACGCATGTTTTGGTACTTGATTCACATCATTATCAAAAAAGCGAGAATTAGCAATGCGTGTATCTTCAGTTAATGTTTTGATGCGTGTACGTGAACAAAGTGAAGATCCCGGTTCATTAAAAGCGATATGTCCATCTTGACCTACCCCCCCAACAAAGATATTAATTTTACCGTAAGCTTTGATCTTCGCTTCATATTGACGGCACTCTTGCTCAATATCTGGCGCATTACCATTTAATATATGGATATTGTTCTTATCAATATCAATATGATTGAAAAAGTTTTCGTACATAAATGTGTGGTAGCTTTGTGGATGCTCTTCTGGAATACCAACATATTCATCCATATTAAAGGTTACAACATGTTTAAAGCTGACGTTACCTGCTTTATATTGTTTAATTAATTGTTGATACATAACTAATGGTGAACTACCTGTTGGCAGCCCCAATAAAAATGGACGATCTGCGGTAGGCTTAAACTCATTAATTTTATTAACAATACGCTGTGCAACCCAGGCACCGACTTCTTGTGCATTTTCTAAGGGAATAAGTCTCATGTGCTGTTACCTCTTGTGATATAATTAAAAACTTTTTTCTTGAAATAAAATATGTTGTCTTTATTTTACTATATTAAACTAATTAATCAAAAAAAATGGTGATTTGAATCACAAAAAAAGAACAATTAATTTGTGAAGTAAAATAAATAATATAAAGTGGAATAATAATACTTAATTATCATCACTTAAAGATGTAAAATTTTATTACTTTTTATTATATACCCCTAATAACTATATGAGGTTAAACTTATGGGAATTTTAGCTTATATGCAACGTATTGGGCGTTCGCTTATGGTGCCAGTGGCCGTCCTACCTGCTGCTGCAATATTACTAGGGATTGGTCAGTGGATTAGTCATATGGAGTGGGTTAGTCATGTAAACTTGTTTGGACTTATGGAATGGGATGCTAGCATTGTTGCTAAATTTTTAATGACATCTGGTAGTGCGATTCTTAGTAATATGCCAATACTGTTTGCTATTGGTGTGGCTTATGGTATGTCTAAAGATAAAGATGGTGCAGCTGCACTTTCTGGTTTAGTAGGTTTTTTAATTATAACTACCTTATTATCACCGAAATCTATTGCTTTCTTTCAGGGAATAGACACAGAGGTCGTTAAAGATTGGCAAAAACTAGTGCCGCCGGCATTTAATAGCATCAACAACCAATTTATTGGTATTCTTGTTGGTATTATTTCAGCCGAGCTTTACAATCGTTTTAGTCAGGCTGAATTACATAAAGCATTAGCATTTTTTAGCGGTAAAAGGCTAGTACCTATTATCGTATCGATAGTTATGTTATTGGTTTCTGCTGTTTTATATTTTATCTGGCCATCTATTTATGATGCATTAGTCGCTTTTGGTAAATATATTAAAGATTTAGGTTCAGTGGGTGCTGGTATTTATGGGTTCTTCAATCGTCTATTAATTCCTGTTGGTTTACATCATGCTTTAAACTCAGTATTCTGGTTTGACGTGGCTGGTATCAACGATATTCCTTATTTCATAGGTGGACAAACCTCTATTAATGCGGGTAATGCCGTTGTAGGTGTTACTGGACGTTATCAGGCTGGATTTTTCCCTGTTATGATGTTTGGTCTGCCTGGTGCCGCACTAGCTATGTACCATACGGCTAAAAAAAGCAACAAAGATAAAACTGCATCAATCATGTTTGCGGCTTCTATTGCTGCATTTTTTACTGGTATTACTGAACCACTAGAATTTGCCTTTATGTTTGTTGCGCCAGTACTTTATTTTTTACATGCGGTTTTAACGGGTATCTCACTTTATATTGCAGCCGCAATGCAATGGATATGTGGATTTGGTTTTAGTGCAGGTCTGATTGATATGGTACTTCAATCAGTTAATCCCCTTGCTGTCCATTGGTATATGTTAATCTTTCAAGGTTTAGTATTCTTTGCGGTCTACTATTTAGTATTCCGTTTTGTAATTGTAAAATTCAACCTTAAAACACCGGGTCGTGAAGATGAAGTAGAAACAACCCAAAGTGAAGCGGAAAAATCAACGCAAGGAAATACAGATACAACAAAACTTGCAGAGCAATATTTAGCAGTTGTTGGAGGTAAAGAAAACCTAACCAATATTGATTCTTGTATTACACGTTTGCGTTTAGGTGTTAATGATTCGGAGCTTATTGATGAACAAGCTACTAAAGCACTTGGTGCAATGGCAGTAATAAAATTAGGCAAAACAGGGGTACAAATTGTGGTTGGTCAGCAAGCAGAAAAGATTGCAGATCAAATGAAAAAGCTAGTTAATTAAAATAAGAGTTAAATCAAATTAAACCATAATCCACTCCTATTTAAGTATAGTGAAAAAATAGAGTGGATTATTTATTTGATTTAATCATATACAAAATACTATTAGTAGTATTTATAAATAATCAGAAAAATCAAATAAAACAAATAGTCTTATTGAACGATTTTTGTTTAGGTATAATGCCTATTATTGCGGTGTAATATGTTGTATTTTAGTCTAGAATTAGAACCGAAAAATTACATCTTGAAGAGTTAATAATTGAGTTAATAACTGATTATTAATGACTTTACTAGGAATAGTATGAGGTATTTGAATTAGATTTCTCGATTTGAGTGAAGATTCACATACGTACACATCATCAATATCATAAAGCTCAAGCATATTAAAAGTTGCAATATAATCACGCATTAAAATTTTATGGGGTTGTTGTTCTGGTAATAAATGGAATACACCATCATCAATAAAAAAAACAGAAATATGGTTAATAGCTGATGTAGCCAATGCTATATCAAGAGCTTCTCGGCCTTTGGCATTTCCGTGAGGTGGTGAGCTAATAATAATTGCTAATTTTTTCATTTCAGTATCTTAAGTTAAAACTGAATAGTTCGATCTGTTGTTGCAATTGATTCACTTAGTTCTCCAAGGCCAGTTAAATGAAAATAATCCGCGAGATTATTTTTAATAACGCCACGCCTCTGAGCGGCAGCAACACAAACAGTTAAAGTTAAAGGATATGTTTTTGCTAATTCCTGCCATGCAGAGATTAAATCAAATTCATCATTAGCGGGATCAGTATAACCGTTTCCATTATAAACACCATCAGAATAAAAAAAGACATTTTTTATAGTATGAGGAGTATGCGATAGTAAAACTTGTGCAAATTGATATGCACAATAAGCAGATTGGGTCCCATAAACAGGACCCATAACAACAAGAGTATAACTTAATGAATTAATCAAATTAGTTAGCCGATTGTTCTTGTTCTTGAGTTTGAGCTGGTTCTATCTCTTGAGTTTTATCATTTTTATCGCCATCAATACCAAGCAATTCAACTTCAAAAACTAATGTTGATGCAGGTTGGATTCCCGCTGTATCTTTTTGACCAGGAAGACTTTGGTCACCATAAGCTAAATCGGGTGGTACAACAAGTTTGATTTTACCGCCAACACCAATTAATTGAATCCCTTCAGTCCAACCTTTAATAACACCATTAAGAGGGAATGTAGCTGGTTCACTACGATCATAAGAACTATCGAATTTACGTCCATCAATTAGTGTTCCTGTATAATGAACAATGACCGTATCTTGAGCTGTTGGATGACGGTCTGAGCCTTCTTGAATGATTTGATAAAGTAATCCTGATTTTGTTTGTTTTACACCATCTTGTTTAGCAAATTCTGTACGGAATTTATCACCAGATGTTGTATTTTCAGCTTTTTCTTTTTCAAAACGTGCTTTGCTTTCTTCTTGAATTCGTTTACCAAACGCATCTAATATGGTTTTAACTTCATCTTTTGAAAGTTGAGATGCATCAAGGAATGTCTCATTAAAACCACTAATTAAATATTTCTGATCTGGTTTAATTTCATTTTGTTCTAAATTAGACTTCATGTATGTTGCAAATGATGAACCTAATGCATAGGCTTCTTTTTGTGCATCAGTTGAAATTGTTATTTTATTTGATGAATTTTTATCATCACAACCAGTTAATGCTAATACAATTGCGCTGCTTACTAAAGTCATTTTTATCAATGATTTCATTCTACCTCTCCAAGTTATAAACTTTTAATGTGATTATTTTAGTTATTATATCTGATTTGATATAAGATAATAAGTGTTTACAAATCTTTTATTTTATAATTTTATATTAATACATTGATAATATATTAAGGCAAGTAATATTTCGCAATTTAAATCATCCTTGAGTGAAAGCAGTATCCTCAGTTATAATGTGAAAAATTTATAGTAAATAATGTATAAGGATAGCTATTTTGACTACCGAACTTAATACCCTTGATGTTGAAGAAATCATCAGCCTGTTACCTCATCGTTATCCATTTTTAATGGTAGACCGAGTTCTTAGTTACGAAAAAGGTAAAACATTAAAAGCAATAAAAAATGTTACTGTGAATGAGCCATTCTTTCAGGGGCACTTTCCAAATAAACCTATTTTCCCAGGAGTTTTGATTTTAGAGGCAATGGCTCAAGCTACAGGAATATTGGCTTTCAAAAGTATTGAAGAGCTATCACCAGGTCAACTTTATTATTTTGCTTCCATTGATAAAGCACGTTTTAAACGCCCTGTAGTGCCGGGAGACCAACTTATGCTCGATGTTGAATATATTAAAGAGCGCCGTGGTATTGCATTATTCCATGGTGTTGCAACTGTCGATGGTAAGTTAGTTTGCGAAGCTGAAATGATGTGTGCTCGTAAATAATTGCTTGTTTTTTAGCATTTCCCTAAAAATAGTATTAAGGAATAACTATGGCAATGGAGATACATCCAAGCTCAGTGATTGAAAAGGGAGCAAAAATTGGCGATAACGTCAAAATCGGCCCTTTTTGTTTTATTGGTGAGAATGTAGAAATTGGTGACGGGACTTTTTTAAAATCACATGTTGTCATCAATGGGCATACAAAAATCGGTAAAGATAATCAAATTTATCAATTTGTCTCGATTGGTGAGGTAAACCAAGATTTAAAATACCGTGGAGAGCCAACACGCACTGAAATTGGCGATCGCAATATGATTCGTGAAAGCGTAACTATTCACCGTGGCACTGTTCAAGGTGGTGAATTAACGCGTATTGGTAGCGATAATTTATTGATGATTAATGCACATGTTGCACACGATTGTCATATTGGTGATCACTGTATTTTAGCAAATAACGCCACTTTAGGTGGGCATGTTCAATTAGATGATTATGTAATTATTGGTGGAATGACAGCCGTTCATCAATTTTGTGTGATCGGATCACATGTTATGGTCGGTGGTTGTTCAGGTGTTGCTCAGGATGTTCCACCTTATGTTATTGCACAAGGGAATCATGCAACCCCCCATGGCGTAAATTATGAAGGCTTAAAACGTAGAGGGTTTAGCAAAGATGCTTTGCAGGCGATTCGCAGTAGTTATAAAATCCTTTATCGAAATGGCTTAACGTTGGAAGAGGCAAAAGTTGAAATTGAAACCATTGCCAAACAACACCCTGAAATCCAATTATTTATTGACTTTTTTGCCCGTTCAACGCGTGGCATCATCCGTTAATGACCAATAAACCATTAACTGTAGCTTTAGTCGCTGGAGAAACCTCTGGCGACATTCTTGGAGCAGGTCTAATTCGTTCACTCAAACATCATCATCCTAATATTCATTTTGTTGGTATTGCAGGTCCTAAAATGCAAGCCGAAGGCTGTGAAGCTTGGTATGAAATGGATGAGTTATCAGTGATGGGCATTGTTGAAGTTTTGGGGCGATTACGCCGAATTTTAGCAATTCGCAAAGATATTACTAGACGTTTAATTGCACTTAAGCCTGATATATTTATTGGCATTGACGCACCTGACTTTAATCTTTCTTTAGAAGGTAAGCTAAAACAAGCAGGCATTAAAACAATCCATTATGTGAGTCCATCGGTTTGGGCTTGGAAACAAAAACGCGTTTTCAAAATTAAGCGTAATACTAATCTTATTTTAGCTTTTTTACCTTTTGAAAAAGCCTTTTATGATAAGTTTGATGTTCCTTGTCGTTTTATTGGCCATAAAATGGCAGATGATATCCCACTTAATCCAGATCAAACAGCAATGCGCAAACAATTAGGTATTCCACTAGATTGTCGTTGCTTAACTTTATTGCCAGGTAGCCGTCATGCTGAAGTAACATTATTATCTGCGCCCTTTTTAAAAGCAGCACTGTTATTACGCCAACGCTACCCAGATTTGCATATTTTAGTACCTTTAGTTAACGCAAAAAGACGACAAGAATTTGAGCAGATTAAAACAGACATTGCTCCCCAACTTGAAATGAAGTTATTAGATGGTCATGCCCGCAAAGCAATGATTGCAAGTAATGCGTCAATCTTGGCTTCGGGTACTGTGGCATTAGAATGCATGCTAGCTAAATGTCCAATGGTTGTTGGCTACAAAATGAAGCCATTTACCTTTTGGCTTGCTAAAAAATTGATTAAAACACCTTATGTTTCATTACCGAATATTTTAGCGAGTAAAGAGATTGTACCAGAATTATTACAACAAGATTGCACTCCTGAAAATATTGTTAAGCGCATTATCCCTTTTTTAGAAGGTGATAATGTAGAGCTAAAACAGACATTTTTATCTTTGCATAATCAAATTCGTTGTAATGCTGATGAACAAGCTGCTAAAGCTGTGCTCGATGTATTAAAGGAGCCACATTGCTAGAGTTTATCTATCCAGATGCCACCTTAATCGCAGGGGTTGATGAAGTTGGGCGAGGTCCGCTTTGTGGCGATGTTGTTACCGCTGCAGTTATTTTAGATCCTAACAAGCCCATTAAAGGCTTAACTGATTCTAAAAAACTAACCGAAAAAAAACGAGAACATCTATTTGATATTATTAAACAAGAGGCATTAGCTTGGTGTATTGCAAGAGCATCGGTTGATGAAATTGATAAATTAAATATATTACATGCCACCATGCTTGCTATGCAACGGGCGGTATCAGGATTACCCATAAAACCCAATTTTGTATTAGTCGATGGCAACCGTTGTCCTGATTTTGGCATTCAAGCTCAAGCAGTTATTAAAGGAGATTTGTTGGTTGCAGAAATTAGTGCTGCTTCAATTCTAGCTAAAGTTACTCGTGATCGTGAAATGGTTGAGCTTGATAAATTATATCCACAATACGGTCTTGCTAAACATAAAGGCTATCCAACCAAAGCACATTTAGCTGCAATTGAGCAGCATGGTGTTAACCATTTGTATCGTAAAAGCTTTGCACCCGTTAAGCGTTTAACATGACTTTAATTTACCATTTTTTATCAACGGTTGTTAGCAATGGCGAATTAAAAATAGCAACGGGAGAAATAACCGTTTCTTGATAAGGAATATTGTCGCCATAACGTTCTTTTAATTTTTGTTTTACTGTAGGCGATGAAAGATTAAAATCATTGATAGTTTGCAATTGACCTATTTTCAAATTAAGTGCCTTATCATAAATTTTCCAGACTAGCTCAGAACAATAGATATAACGATTGTCCCAACCAAACCAGATATCATAAGGTTTTCTTTCCAAACTACTTGCGACTTACTTTAATTTAGCAATTTCGTTATTGGATAAATTGTAATTTTTTAAATGTCTTATGATGTAGCTTTTTATTTTTTACCACGTGCAATCCAACTATGTAGTAGCGTATAAACTACTTTATTAGTAGTTTCAAAAACATATGGATAGTTTGTAGCTTGTTTAACTACTAGACTTTGTTTTGATTGTAAGGATTGAAAATAATATCACCATTTTGATGTTTATAACTAGCAATACGAGTGAAAGCTAACTAAAGACAGCATAGGCATATAATAAAACGCATTAAGTTACCCACAAAAACTCATAACGTTGCGAATTATAAAAAATAGTTACTTATAGAAATACTTTTATAAGTAACTATCGAAGAAAGAGAAAAATTAATCTTGATGGGTAAAGAGAGATGCAAATTTATTTTTATACATCTCTTTGCTAGTTTTAGCAAAGCAAATTGTTTTAAAAATACCCAATAAACTTGCTTGATGCATACGGTATAACAGGCGATGAATACTTAAAGCAAAAAATCCTTTAACATTCATTTCGCGTTTACCTGCAATTTTAACTACACCTTGTGCTGTATCATGCAGAGAAATAATCGTTCCATTATCAACATAATTAAATGATTTCATTGGTTTATTATTTAACATGTTATTGATATTTTCATAACATATTTTTGCCATTTGATGTGCGGCTTGTGCAGTAGCTGGCGAGGCTCGCCCGCTGTTTTGCATAGCATAAGCACAGTCACCAATAACAAAAATATTATCATCGCGCGTTGTTTGTAATGTTGGTTTAACCACCAGTTGATTCGAACGGCTTGATTCTAAACCCGCAATATCTTTTAAATAATCAGGCGCTTTTACGCCTGCAGTCCAAATCATAATATCAGCGCTAATAATATCGCCTTCCTTTGGATAAAAGCCGTCACTTTCCGCCTTGGTTATCATGGTTTTTGTTAATACATGAATACCACGTTTTTGAAGGGTATCGGTAATATTTAATGCCGTTTTTTCAGGTAAAGCAGGTAAAATACGGTCAGTTGCTTCAATAATAGATACATCAAGCAAATCAGAACACATTTTATTGCGTCCACAGTTACCAAATGTTTCAACCATATGAGGTAACTCAGAAGCTAACTCAACACCTGTTGCGCCACCACCAACAATAGCAATACGAATTTTATCTTCAATCGTCGTTTCATGTTCATCAATAATTGAACAAAAACTAGCAAATTTTGTAATCAGTGTTTCACGTAGACGAATTGCAGCGTTTTGGTCATCTAAAAAGATACAATGTTCTTTAACTCCTGGTGTGCCAAAATCGTTTGAAGTACTTCCTATTGCCACAACTAATGTATCATATGGTACAGAAATAGATTCACTATTTGAATTCTCAATAATAACATGCTTTTCTTCACGATTAAGATTAGTAAACGTGCCTTGAATAAATTGAAAATGGTGTTGTTGTCCTTGTTCAGCATAATCAATTTTATCAGCTTGCTCATTTAGAATACCGGTAGCAACTTCATGTAATAAAGGTTTCCAAATATGATAAGTATTTTTATCTATTAGTGTAACCTCGGCTTGATCATTCTTCCCTAATTTGTCGCCAAGATCAGTTGCTAATTCTAATCCTCCTGCGCCACCACCAATAATAATTATTTTAACCATATTAAATACCTTAAATTTTTATTTTTTAATAGTTTACTAAATAAGTAGGTTTTTATCTATTTCTTTTGACTAATATCACTTATAAATAAAACCTATTAAAGTATTATTTTATAATTAATAAAATTTATTTTAAATAAATATAAAAAATCAGTTACCACTATAATAACTTAGTATTGATATTAATTCATTTTTAAATTAAATTGATATGCTCTGTGTAAATAAAGCAATTTTCGTATAATGGGAGAGAGTAAATTTTACATATGCTTATTTTACAAAGTATATAATAATTTTAATTCTCTATTTCTTATCTCTTTAATACCACTCTATACAAAGTTTTATGAACAAAAAAGTTTTTACTATTATTGCGTTAATCGTTATTTTAATATCAATGACGATTTTAATTCGCTCACACAATAGTCAGTTTATCCTACAAGGTGAAGTTGATGCACCGAATGTTAACGTTGCGTCTAAAGCCAAAGGTAGAGTGCAATTTATTCATGTTCATCGAGGTGATGACGTTAAACCTGGTGATATTGTTATTACTCTCGATAGCCCTGAGCTTTTAGCTCAAGTCAAAGCGGCTGAAGCTGCGCGAGACCAAGCAAAAGCTCAATTAGCACTTTCGGAGCATGGAACTCGTGAAGAAAGCATCCGTTATTATGAAGCAATTCTTAAGCAAGCAAAGGTAACATATGATAATGCTTCCAAAGAATATGAGCGTAACAAAACTATTTCGGCCAAAGGTTATGTTTCTCAATCTATCTTAGATAGCGCATTAAAAACACGCGATTCAGCTTTTCAACAAGTTCAATCAGCACAAGCTAATTTAGACCAAGCTAAAAATGGAGATCGTATTGAGCAACGTGAAATTTATGCAGCCAAATTGGAAGAAGCCGAAGAGCAACTTAAACAGCTACAAATACAATATGATGATTTACAAGTTAAAGCGCAAGTAGCAGGTGAAATTGGTTCTATTCCTGCTGAAGTCGGCGAATTGTTTAATGCTAACAGCCCATTGTTAACAGTGATTCAACTACCTCAAGCTTATTTTGTATTTAACTTGCGTGAAGATATTATGTCTAATATTCGCAAAGGCGATCATATTATACTTGAAGTACCTGCACTCAATCACAAAGAGATTGAAGCCGAAATTAGTTATATAGCACCGATGGGCGATTATGCAACTAAACGTGCAACAAGAGCAACAGGAGATTTTGATTTGAAAACCTTTGAAGTCAGACTTTATCCTATTGAACCTGTTGAAGGTTTACGTGCAGGTATGAGCACATTATGGAAGCTAGACAAATAATGTTAGATTTCTGGCATCGTTTTAAAGAGGCGTTTAACGCCGAAATACCACAAATTTTTAGGCGATTTACCTTTCACTGGTTAATGTGGATTATGCCACTAATTATTTTTGTGTTAATTAGTAGTATTTTTTATCGAGGTGTATTATATGATTTACCAGTAGGTTATATTGATCAAGATAAGAGTACTTTATCACGCGAACTCGTGCGTAATCTTAATGCTGCAGCACATGCAGATCTTATCAATTATGATAGCCAACTTTTTGATGCTGAGCGTGATCTGCAAAAAGCAAAAATTTATGCACTACTTTATATTCCACCTAATTTTGAAGCGGATGTATTATCGGGTCGCCAACCTACACCAATGCTTTACTATAATGCGTTATACTATAGTGCTGGCTTATATTCGATCATGGATTATTCTGGGTTGATAGCAACAATGAATACCCAATATCGAACCACTTTGGCTACCAGTATTGGCTTACCAGTTCCCCCATTGGCAAAAGTTAACTTTAATTATGATGGTTTATTTAATGCTAGTGGTAACTCAATGTACTTCCAACAATTTTCCGCAGTAGTGCATTTATTGCAGCTATTTGTTGTAACCACAACAATTCACATTCTAGCACAGTTGCCAAAGCGAACTCGTCCTAGCTATCCTTTTGTTTTAGGGAAATTAGCGCCTTATACAATTTGGTTTACCATGCTGCTTATTTTTGAAATTGCTATGCTCGTTTTGTTTTCTAATGCGCGTGTATCGGGTTCTCCTTTTGCCATGATGATTGTGGTATTTTTCTATGTTATTGCTGCACAAAGCATTGGTATTTTGCTATACACTTTTACTAAAACTCCTATTGATGCCTATACTTATATAGGTATTTTAGTTGGACTTGCATTAACTTATTCTGGTGTTGTTGTACCTGAACTATCCATGCCATGGATTGCTAGATTTATCTCTTCGCTTGAACCATTAACTTATGCACTAAATAAACTGTTCGATCTGTTTTTGCGTCATTCTAGTTATTTGTCGGTGTTAAAAACATGCGGAATTTTAATGATCTATCCAATTATTATTACCGTGTTAGTTAGAAAGCGTCTAGTAAGGCGTTTACATTCACAGTAAGAGGATAAATTTAGATGATTAAAATATTTTGGTCTTCATTTATAAGAATATTCTTTTATCTGTTAGGACGACCAATGTGGTTATTGCTACTATTGTCAGTATCATTAATGAGCCTTGTTTATATTAATGGAACTATCACTAATTTACCGATAGCAATTGTTGATCAAGATCATACTCCAACAAGCCGTGGTTTAATTCGCTCATTAGAAACAAGTTCTAAAATTGATACAATTATTTATGAAAGCTCTCTTCAGGCTTATGATGATATCAATAATCGTAAACTTTTTGCTGTGATCACAATTCCAAGAGATTTTGAAAAGCGCCTAATAAATGGTGAAGAAGTTACAATACCTGCATATGGTGATGCTTCAAGTCGTTTAGCTAATGGTTTAATTCAAGTTGATATAAAAGGGATATATCAGCAGATATTGACTGAATATAATATTAAAATAATGCGTAATAACGGATTTTCAGATAAACAGATCAATATTATTTTATCACCTATAAAAGGCCAAACCGAACCACTTTATAATGCAGGAATCAGTTTTGCCGCCATTACCTTTCCAGGTTTGTTAGTCATGTTGTTACAACACTCTTTTTTAATTGCTTCAACTCGTACTAATATCACCCTAAATTCGCTACCCCAAGGCAAACCGCCTAAAATTGTTGTCTTTGGCAGTTTATGTGGGTTATTACCTATCTGGTTATTTTTATCTATTGTATTATTTGGTTTATGGCCTTGGATACTTGGTTATCGGCAATTGGCTAGCATTCCCGAAATATTAATCATGACATTTCCACTATTACTTGGGGCGCTAGGTTTGAGCAAATTACTAACAGAATGTTTACGCCGTACTGAGATGATATATCTTACATTAGCATTTTTAACCACACCTGTTTTCTATCTTTCAGGAACCATTTGGCCTATTGATGCAATGCCATTATGGGTACAATGTGTTTCTTATTCTCTACCTTCAACTTGGGCAACCAATATGATTGCAGGAGTGAATCAAATGGGGTTAAGCTTATCGGATAACTGGCTAAATATATTTATGATACTTTTACTAGGAGTAATATATAGCTCGTTAGGTATTTTTATATCAGCCTTACGAGAAGGAAAAGTTAGACAGGTATTAAAAAAATAAAAAATTTTTGATATAAAAAAACACAACTAAAATTATAAAATTAGATAAAACATTGGTAGTGTAACTACACTCATCCTATTACGATAGCCATAATTAATCTAAATAACTAGATAATTCAATCATTATTTTGACATTAAGAAATATAAATAAAAGACATTTACGCAAAACCTTTTCCAAATGCTTTCATCTCATAATAGAGCTCGGCTATTAATGAAATAATAAAAGTATATATCTGATATATTATGAGTTAAAGTCAAATATCAAATTAAAACATAAAACAACATATTCCACCACGAAATACTGATAAATTAACCTTTTTAAAAAGTATAATTTTCTTTACTTTTTAGCCGAGGCTCATTAGATCAATCCAAATTTTTGTAATGCTTTAGCAATACCATCATTATTATTAGTATCTGTAACAAATTCAGCTTTTGCTTTTAATTCATCAACTGCATTACCCATAGCAATAGGATGATCAACGGTTAGAAACATTTCAAAATCATTCATACCATCACCAAATGCATAAGTTGGCACATCAGTGAACTCTTTATTTTGTAATAACTGAGTAATACCATAACCTTTAGAGCCACCATGATTAAAAACATCAACACAGTAAGGGGTATTACGAATAAAGGTTAGCTCAGGAAAAATATCTCGATAAAGATCCTCTCCAGTTTCACAAAGTAATAAAAGCATCTGAATAGGTGATTTTAAATAAACCTGATCATCAACGGAAGGAACTGGTTGCTTAAGATAATGATAAAACTTCTCGGCTGGTTGACTATACTCTGATATACACATCATTTCATCATTATAAAAAGATAAAGGAATATTCGTTTCCTGCTTAGAATACTGATATATCCTTGTTATCACATCTTTATCAATATTATTAGTAAAAACCTTTTCGCCTTTGTACAAAACAACTTGCCCATTCATACCAATAATTGAATCAATTTTAGTTTTTTGCATTAAATCAACAACTTCACAAGGTGTTCGACCGGTTGCAATCATTGGAATAATATTATTTTGTTTTAATTTCTCTATAGCTTCAAGGGAGCTAGACAATACATCAATTTGGCTATTAAATAGTGTCCCATCTAAATCAAAAAAAACAATAGCTTCAGGTTTATGACTCATATTACAAATCCAAAATATTTTTAATAAAAGGAATAGTTAACTTTCGTTGTTGTGCTAACGTTGCTACTTCAAACTTTTCTAATAAAGAAAACAATGTACGCATATCACGATTAACACGTTTTAATAAAAATAACCCAACATCTGTTGATAGTTCAAACCCACTTAATTGCGCTCTCAATTGCAGAGCTTTAAGCTTGTCATCATCGCTAAGTTCTTTTAATTGATAAACCTGCCCCCAAGACAACCTAGAAACTAAATCAGGCAATATAAAAGAAATTTGTTTAGGTGGAGCATTTGCAGTTATCAATAACTTACTCACATTTTTTTCTGTCAAACGATTAAATAAATCGAAAATAGCCTCTTCCCAATCTCTATGACCAGCTATTGCATCAATATCATCTAAACAGACTAAATCATAATTTTCTAATCCCTGTAAAATTTCAGGTACCAAATGATAATGCTGTTTTAATGGTATATAACTAGCTAATTTATTTTGGCTTGACGCATGTAAAAGGTGAGTTCGGCCTGCAACGCTAGCCGCCCATATATAAAAGACATTAAAACCCTCTTTACCTAATAAGGTTTGCAACGAATCAAACAATAACCGATTATTACCTACATAAAAACTATCAAAAGTTTCATTATTAGATAACGGAAAAGGCAAAGGTAGCTGTGAAAGAGTAATAAAGTAACCTCACAATACAAATAAAATCATATTAAGTATAAATTTGCTTTTATAAAAATCAATCACTTTTATATAAAAAGACAAATAGATAACTGCTAATTCAAAAATAAAACAAAAAACAACAAAATGATCAAAACATTCTGTTTAAAATAAGAACAATAAAAAGTTAAAATTCAAGCAATCAAACTTAATTTTTGTGGATAAATCTGTTAAAAATTAGGATAACAAGCTGTTATGATCGCATTAACAACTTCAAAATAGAAAACACTTGTGGATAAAAAGAATAGTTAAACACAAGTTTAAACAAAAAAAGATCCGATCAATTAACAGAATAAACCGATCGATAAGATCCTATAAAATAATTATAAAAAAGATTTATCAACAAAAAAGATCCGATCTAATAATAATAAAAACAAAAAGATCATATAAAAGATCTTATTTTATTTAAATCACGATCGAAATAGATCATTTGACGTAACCGAAAAGATGAGTAAAATCTCCAACCCTAAATAAACCAAATCTCCCGATCTAAATTAGCGATCATCTGTACACAAAATAAATATGAGGTTTTTTATGTTTTATCCAGATCTTTTTGATGTCATCATCGTTGGTGGCGGTCATGCAGGAACAGAAGCAGCAATGGCATCAGCAAGAATGGGGCGAAAAACACTATTTTTAACCCATAATATCAATACATTAGGACAAATGTCTTGTAATCCCGCCATTGGTGGAATAGGTAAAGGCCACTTGGTAAAAGAAATCGATGCAATGGGTGGTTTAATGGCAAGAGCTATTGATCATGCTGGGATCCAATTTAGGATCTTAAATAGTAGTAAAGGATCAGCAGTAAGGGCTACAAGAGCACAAGCAGATAGATCACTATATTGCAAAGTGATACGAAAAACACTTGAAAACCAAGAAAACTTAATGCTATTTCAGCAATCTGTTGAAGATGTGATCATCGAAAACGATCAGATCATAGGTGTAAAAACCCAAATGGGAGTATCCTTTAAAGCTAAAGCTGTTGTGTTAACAACAGGTACCTTTTTAGATGGGAAGATCCATATAGGACTTAATAATTATAGTGGTGGACGAACAGGAGATCCAGCCTCGATCAGTTTATCAAAATCACTTCATCAATATCCATTTAGAATGGGACGATTAAAAACCGGTACCCCACCACGAATTGATGCTAGAACAATTGATTTTTCAAAATTAGGCACACAATATGGTGATGATCCTGTTCCTGTATTCTCATTTTTAGGTAATACAAGCGAACATCCTAAACAAATTCCTTGCTATATAACAAGTACTAACGAAACAACACACGAGATCATTCGAAATAGCTTAGATCGTAGTCCTATGTACACTGGTGTAATAGAAGGAGTTGGCCCAAGATATTGTCCATCAATTGAAGACAAAATTATGCGTTTTGCGGATCGTAATTCTCATCAGATCTATTTAGAGCCTGAAGGATTAGATAGCAACGAAATATATCCAAATGGGATCTCAACAAGTTTACCATTCGATACACAATTAGCATTTGTACGCAGTATGAAAGGATTAGAAAATGCTAATATTGTCAGACCAGGTTATGCGATCGAATATGATTATTTTGATCCAAGGGATCTTAAGCCAACACTTGAAAGTAAAGTTATCAAAGGTCTATTTTTAGCAGGACAGATCAATGGTACAACTGGTTATGAAGAAGCCGCAGCTCAAGGAATGCTTGCTGGTTTAAATGCAGCACGTTTTGTATATGATCAAGATCTATGGTATCCAACCCGTGATCAAGCTTATTTAGGGGTGTTAGTTGATGATCTTTGTACTCTTGGCACTAACGAACCTTATCGCATGTTTACCTCGCGTGCAGAATATCGTTTAATGTTACGTGAAGACAATGCTGATATTCGCTTAACTGAGATTGGTCGCAAGCTAGGCATGGTTGATGATTATCGCTGGCAACGTTTTAACGAAAAATTTGAAGCTATTGAACAAGAAAGAGCAAGATTACGTGATATATGGGTACATCCTCATATTGAAAGCATTGACGAAGTAAATGCCGTGTTAAGTGCTAATTTGACTAAAGAAGCCAATGGAGAAGAGTTACTTAAGCGACCTGAAATGAGTTATAACACATTGAAATCGCTTTCATTATTTGCGCCTGGATTGTCTGACGCACAGGCTGCGGAACAGGTTGAAATTCAGGTTAAATATGATGGATATATAAAACTGCAAATAGAAGAAATTGAACGTCAAAAACGCAATGAAGAAACGCTTATTCCTGAGCATATTGATTATGCTGAAATATCGGGTTTATCGAACGAAGTTGTGGCTAAATTAAAACAACATAAACCTGTTTCAATAGGACAAGCTTCGCGTATATCAGGAATTACTCCTGCTGCGATTTCAATGTTGCTAGTTTATTTAAAAAAGAAAAATTATGTTAAAAAAGAAACTCATTAATCTAATAGATCAAACGGATCTTTTGATCTCAGAATCACAAATAGATCAATTGATCCATTATGTTGAAATTCTCAACAAATGGAATAAGACTTACAACTTAACAGCTGTACGAGATCCTAATGAAATGTTAATCAAACATATCATGGATAGTTTAGTTGTATCGCCCTATTTAACTGGCAAAACTTTTATTGATGTTGGAACCGGTCCTGGTTTACCAGGCGTTCCACTAGCAATTATTAACCCAGATAAACAATTTGATTTGGTGGATAGTTTAGGTAAGCGTATTCGATTTTTAAAACAAGTACAGTTTGAATTAAAGCTAACTAATATAAACCCAATACAAAGCCGAATAGAAGAATATAATGATAAAAAGTTTGATGGAGTTATTAGCCGAGCATTTGCTTCATTGCAAGACATGCTTAGTTGGTGTAAACATCTTCCTAATGAACAAGGAGCTTTTTATGCTCTAAAAGGAAGTGACATAGATCCTATTACAGATGGTTTTACGCTTAAACAAAATATAAAATTGATTATACCTGGGTTAGATGCTGAAAGGTGTTTAATTATTATTCAATAATTTTTGTGATTAATTAAATGATTTTATTAAACTTTTTACAAATTTAATTTTTTCGCCTTTTCAGATAATCTTTAATACCATCAATAATTGATTTAGATACTTGATTTTGGAACGAAGCAGTCTTTAATTTTTTTTCTTCGGTAATATTACTAATAAAGGCTGTTTCAACCAAAACCGATGGAATATCGGGTGCTTTTAACACCGCAAAACCAGCTTTTTCAAGTGATTGTTTATGTAACTTATTTATTTTTTTCATTCGATTCAAAATAGCATTACCAAGTAACACACCATTATTTAACGTTGTTTTTTGAACCAAATCTAAAATAGTATTATCTAAATATTTATCGCCACTGCGGCTAACACCGCCTATTTGATCTGCTTCATTTTGAGTTTGAGCTAAATAACTAGCAGCTGAACTACTTGCTCCACGTGTTGATAAAGCAAAAACAGATGACCCACCAACAGAACGGTTAGTAAAGGCATCAGCATGAATAGAAATAAAAAGATCAGCACGCAACGATCGTGCTTTAGCTACGCGGACTTTTAATGGAATAAAGACATCTTCATTACGAGTCATATAAACTTTAATATTTGCCTCTTTCTTAAGTAAATTATAAGTTCGACGCGCTATTTGCAAAACGATATCTTTTTCGCGTGTTCTATTATAGCCAATAGCTCCCGGATCTTCGCCACCGTGACCAGGATCGAGTACGACAATAATTGGTGCATTTTTCTTTTTATTAGTCTGGGTTTTGATCTCTGCTTGTTTTTTACTAAGATCACCGGTTTTATATTCTTCTAATAGTACAAGTAAAGGATCATCATCACTTGTTGAAGTTGTTCTGTAAGGATAAAGATCCATCACTAAACGATGTTTAAATTCTGCAATTGGTGATAGAGTAAAAGTATTAGGATTAACATTTTGTTTTAATTCAATCATAATTCTTACAATTTTAGAATCTATTTGCAAAACTTGTATCGACTTAATATAAGGATCATGACTTAAAACTTTTGATGATATTGTTTTTAAAGTTGGATTTAAATTGAGATTATCAATGTCAATCACTATTCTATTCGGATTAAATAACGAAGCGCTTTTATAGTTGAGTTTAATATTTGATTCCAAAGTGATTCGTGTATAGGTAGATGAAGGCCAAACTCGTACAGCAACAATTTGTGCTTTGGTTGCTGCAAAACCAACTCGAGTAAAGGATAATAAACATGTAGCAATAATACCTTTAACTAATAGGCGTTTTGTTGGGCTAAATGTTTTTTTCATATATTAAATACTTTATTTATTATCAAAATTAGTCGCAAATAATAGCATAAAAAGAAAGGACTTTAAAAAAGAATGATTATCATAATTGTCTGTTATTATTGATAAATAAATTTTTTTAATTATCCACCAATTTTTATTATAAAAAAGATTGTCTTTAAATGTTAAAAATAAGCTTTGTTTTGATTTTTTTATTTTATTCTAGACCCTACAATCACAAAGGATTACAATATAGTACGCTAAAATCACGGATTTAAACCCGTTTTCATTTTAACAATTAAATATAACTGAGTTATTGATGAGCAAAAAATTACATATCAAAACTTGGGGCTGCCAAATGAATGAGTATGACTCAACAAAAATGGCAGATCTCCTTGAATCCACCCATGGTTTAACATTAATAGATAATGCTGAAGAAGCTGATATTTTATTACTCAATACTTGCTCTATTCGAGAAAAAGCCCAAGAAAAAGTCTTTCATCAATTAGGACGTTGGAAGAACCTTAAAAAAAATAATCCAGATATCATTATTGGTGTGGGAGGTTGTGTTGCTTCGCAAGAAGGTGCCCATATTCGTAAACGAGCGCCATTTGTGGATATTATTTTTGGACCTCAAACCTTTCACCGCTTACCAGAAATGATTGAGCAAGTTAAAAGTGGTAAAGGCAATCATGTGGTTGATGTAAGTTTTCCTGAAATTGAAAAATTTGATCGCCTACCAGAGCCTCGTAGCGAAGGCCCAACTGCGTTTGTTTCGATTATGGAAGGATGTAATAAATATTGTACTTATTGTGTAGTTCCTTATACCCGAGGTGAAGAAGTTAGTCGACCTTGTGATGATGTCATCTATGAAATAGCTCAACTTGCCGAGCAAGGTGTACGTGAAGTCAACCTATTAGGTCAAAATGTAAATGCATATCGTGGACCAACATTCGATGGTGATATTTGTTCCTTCGCAGAGTTATTACGTTTAGTTGCAGCCATTGATGGTATAGATCGCATTCGTTTTACAACTAGCCATCCAATAGAATTTACTGATGATATTATTGATGTTTATCGTGACACACCAGAACTAGTAAATTTTTTACATTTGCCAGTACAAAGTGGCTCAGATCGCGTATTAAACTTAATGAAACGTACGCATACTGCGCTTGAATATAAATCAATTATTCGAAAACTACGTAAAGTACGCCCAGATATCCAAATTAGCTCTGATTTTATTGTTGGTTTCCCCGGTGAAACTCAAGAAGATTTTGAGCAAACAATGAAGCTAATTGTTGATGTCAATTTTGATTTGAGTTACAGCTTTGTTTATTCAGCACGTCCAGGTACTCCTGCTGCTGAAATGGAAGATAATGTTTCTGAAGAAGATAAAAAACAACGACTTTACATACTTCAAGAACGAATTAATCAACAAGCCATGCAATTTAGCCGCCGTATGTTAAATACCGTGCAACGTATTTTGGTTGAAGGTCCATCCAAAAAAGACCTTATGGAATTAACTGGTCGAACTGAAAATAATCGAATTGTTAACTTTGAAGGTCGTCCTGAAATGATTGGTAAATTTGTTGATGTTGAAATTACCGATGTTTATCCAAATTCATTGCGCGGTAAAGTCGTTAGAACCGAAGATGAAATGAAGTTACGTGTGAGTGAATCTCCAATATCCATTATTTCACGTACACGAAAAGAAAATGATTTAGGAGTTGGGATTTATCAACCTTAAAAGAGTTAAAATAATTATTTGAGGGCTTACATTTGAATATTACAACACAAGAAACCATGCTTGAACCAGCCGATAATCAACGGCTTAATAGTCTTTGTGGTCCTTATAATGATAATATAAAAAAGCTAGAGTGTCGACTAGGTATTGAAATTAATCAACGGAGTAATTTATTTTCAATAACCGGAGATGATATTTTTGTTCGATCTGCTATTGATATTTTGCAATCTCTTTATAAACAAACCAAAATCAAAAATAAAATAATTGATATTGAACCTGAGCAAATTCATTTAGCAATCAAAGAAACAGGTGTACTTGAAAAAGTAAGTGAACACTTACCTGCTTATATCAAGCACCAAGGTGGAAAGTTAGTAGCAATTAAAACTAAACGAGGCATTATCAAACCCCGAACGACGAATCAAGCACAATATATTGCTCATGTTTTGGATTACGATATTTCTTTTGGTATTGGTCCTGCTGGAACAGGTAAAACTTATTTAGCGGTAGCAGCTGCAGTTGATGCGTTGGAAAAGCAACAGATTCGTCGTATTGTACTAACTCGACCAGCAGTCGAAGCTGGTGAAAAACTTGGCTTTTTACCAGGTAATTTAAGCCAAAAAGTGGATCCTTACTTACGTCCACTTTATGATGCTTTATTTGAAATGTTAGGTTTTGAAAAAGTAGAAAAACTGATTGAAAAAAGTGTAATTGAAGTGGCGCCACTTGCCTATATGCGTGGACGAACATTAAATGATGCATTTATTATTCTTGATGAAAGCCAAAATACAACGATTGAACAAATGAAAATGTTTTTAACTCGAATTGGTTTTAATTCAAAAGCGGTAATAACAGGTGATATTACTCAAATTGATTTACCGCGTAATCAAAAATCTGGATTACGTCATGCTATAGAAGTATTAAGCCAAGTTGAAGAAATTAGTTTTAATTTTTTTAATAGTGAAGATGTCGTGCGTCATCCAGTAGTTGCAAGAATTGTTAATGCTTATGAAAAATGGGATGAACAGGAATATAAGTTGCAGCATATAGAAAAAAGTATGTAGAGGAGGAATATTATCTCTATTTCAAGTAAAAGAAAGAAAACTAGAATTCGAGATCATTCTGCAGAAGCAAGCTTGTTTTTGCGCCGAGCGCTGTTTTCTTTTATTGCAATTATTATTTTAATTATCGTGTTGATTGTAAACTTAGCTGGTTTACAGATTTTGAATTATAGTTATTACAGTACGAAATCCAATGATAATCGTATTGAAATTATTCCTATTTCACCTAATCGAGGTATGATTTATGATCGTAATGGTATGCCATTAGCGATTAACAATATTACTTATCAATTAAATATCATTCCAGATAAAACTAAAAATCTTAATAAACAATTTGACGAATTAAAAAAAATTGTTGATTTGACCGATGAAGATATTGAAACTTTTCAAAAAGAGCGACGCAATTATAAAGCCCATCGTCCAGTACCGCTAAAAGATGATTTGACCGAAAAACAAATAGCTCGTTTCGTTGTGGATCAACATCGTTTTCCGTTTGTTTCCATTGTTGGTATACAGCATCGTTATTATCCTTATGGATCATCATTGACGCATATTCTTGGCTACATTTCTAAAATTAATAGTCAAGATAAGCAGCGTTTAGCAGATGAAAATAAAACTAGCGATTATGTGGCAACTTTTAATATTGGAAAAATGGGGATAGAAAAGTATTACGAAGATGTATTACACGGAACTCCAGGTTATGAAAAAGTTGAAGTTAACAGCCGAGGTAGAATTGTACGCCAACTAAATCAACATCCACCACAAGCGGGTGAGGATATCTATTTATCTATTAATTTAAAATTACAGCTTTATATAGAACAATTACTGGCTGGACGTAAAGCGGCTGTGGTAGCTATCGATCCTAACAATGGTGAAATTTTAGCCTTAGTTTCTAGCCCAAGTTATGATTCTAACTCTTTTGTTGGTGGCATATCGAGTACTAAATATAGAGAATTACTCAAAGATCCTAGTAAGCCACTTTTCAATCGAGCTTTACTAGGAGCTTATCCACCAGCTTCGACTGTTAAGCCTTTTATTTCCATTGCGGCCTTAAGTGAAGGAGTGATCACCCCAAAAAGCGTGGTTAATGATCCTGGTTGGTGGCAATTACCTGGTACTGAACGGCGTTATCGTGATTGGTTAAAATGGGGGCACGGTCGAGTTGATATATTAAGAGCGATTGAAGAATCAGTTGATACCTACTTTTATCAAGTTGCTTATGATATGGGAATTGACCGCTTAAATTCGTGGATGACTAAATTTGGTTATGGTCAACGAACAGGTATAGATATTTCGCCAAACGAAGAAACACGAGCTGTTATGCCTAGTCGTGAATGGAAAATAAAACGCCATAAAAAGTCTTGGTTACAGGGCGATACTATTCCAGTTGGTATCGGTCAAGGATATTGGACTGCAACGCCTATTCAAATGGCAAAAGCATTAACAACTTTGATTAATAATGGTAAAACTTATACTCCACATTTTCTATTATACAAAAAGAGCGATATTTTAAATTCAAATGAACTTCAACCCTTGGTTAAGCCTGAAAAATATTTAGAGGATAATAGTTTAGTTAATGTTAAATCAACTTATTGGAATGTAGCTAAAGAAGGTATGCGCCGTGTTATGTTTGGATCTCGAGGAACAGCACGTAAGCTTTATACTGATGCAAAATATCAAGCTGCTGGCAAATCAGGGACTGCACAAGTTTATGGTTTAAAGCAAGATGAAGTTTATAACGCTCATAAGATCCCTGAGCATTTACGTGATCACGCATTATTTATAGCCTATGCTCCTTACGATAAACCAAAAATTGCTTTAGCCATTGTTTTAGAAAATGGCGGTGGTGGTAGTTCGAACGGTGGTGCAGTCGCTCGTAAAATATTGGATTTTTATCTTCTTGGCAATAACTCAACAGAGCTAGATGAACCATCACCAAATACAGGAGCTGAAGACTAATAATGAATAGTAGTAAAAAATCTTTTTGGCAAAAAATACATATTGATCCTCTGTTTTTTTTATTTATTACTTTATTACTTGGTTATAGTCTTTATATACTGTGGAGTGCAAGTGGACAAAATATTGATATGATGCAAAAGCGAGTAATACAAATTTTACTTGGCTTTGCTGTAATGATTTTACTGGCTCAGTTTTCACCTAGAACCTATGAAAAATTGGCACCATATCTATATATCGCTTGTATTATTATTTTATTATTAGTTGATATTTTTGGTTATACTAGTAAAGGTGCACAGCGCTGGTTAGATTTAGGTATTTTACGATTCCAACCTTCTGAAATAGCCAAAATAGCCGTGCCATTAATGGTTGCAAAATTTATTCATCGTGATGGATGCCCACCGCCATTAAAAACAACATTACAAACACTTGGTATAATTGGAGTACCGACATTACTTGTTGCTATGCAACCGGATCTTGGCACAGCAATATTGATTATTATGTCAGGAATTTTTATTATTTTTTTAGCAGGCATTAATTGGCGCTATATTCTTATTGCATTAATTTTAATTGCTATATTTTTACCAATTATGTGGTTCTTTTTAATGCACGATTATCAGCAAAAAAGAGTATTAATGCTGATCAATCCTGAGCTTGATCCAAGCGGTGCTGGTTATCATATTATTCAATCCAAAACAGCAATTGGATCAGGCGGTATATGGGGTAAAGGCTGGCTTCAAGGCACACAATCGCAACTTGAATTTTTACCTGAGCGGCACACCGATTTTATCTTTTCAGTCATAGCTGAAGAATTTGGTTTTATTGGTTCCATTATTTTATTAATTTTATTTTTATGTTTGATTGTGCGAGGACTTATTATTGCAGCTCAAGCACAAACAACATTTGGACGAATTTTATCGGGTGGACTAATTTTAGTATTTTTTATTTATGCTTTTATTAATATTGGCATGGTTAGTGGAATCTTACCAGTAGTTGGTGTACCATTACCATTAATAAGTTATGGTGGCTCATCTTTAGTCGTATTAATGGCAAGTTTTGGCATTATAATGTCTATCCACACACATCGATATATGTTGTCTAAAAATATTTAACGGAATTGAAATAAATGAAAAAGAAATTTAAATTATCTTTTGCGTTGTTTGCGCTTGCACTTTGTTCATCAGTATCGGCTGAAATGGCTTTTCCTATCCCAGCTATTCCGCAACTAGATGCTGAATCTTATATATTAATCGATGCAAAATCGGGCGAAATTTTAGCGCAATATAACGCTGAACAACAGCGTGATCCTGCTAGTCTAACCAAAATGATGACCAGCTATGTGGTTGGTCAAGCACTACACTCAGGACGCATAAAAAATGATGATATGGTTGTAGTAAGTAAAGATGCATGGGCAACGGGTAACCCTGTTTTAAAAGGGTCATCATTGATGTTTTTAGAAGTGGGTAAAACAGTATCAGTTTCTGATCTTAATAAAGGTATTATCATCCAATCTGGTAATGATGCTTGTATTGCAATGGCAGAACATGTAGCAGGAAGCCAAGGGGCTTTTGTTAACCTAATGAATGATTATGCAAAAAAAATTGGATTAGCGCATACTCATTTTGAAACAGTTCATGGGCTTGATGCACCAGGGCAATATACAACAGCCAAAGATATGGCTTTTTTAGGGCAAGCATTGATTCGAGATTTACCTGAAGAATATTCTATTTATAAACAAAAAGAATTTACCTATACTTTATCAAAACCACAACTTAATCGAAATGGACTACTTTGGGATACCACATTAAACGTTGATGGAATTAAAACAGGGCATACCAATGCTGCTGGTTATAACTTAGTTGCTTCAGCGGTTGATGGCAATACCCGATTGATTTCAGCGGTACTAGGTGGACGAACATATAAAGGCCGTGAAGAAGAGAGCAAAAAACTATTAGTATGGGGATTCCGCTTTTTTGAAACCGCAAATCCTGTAAAAGCAGATACGCCATTAGCGACAAAAACGATTTGGTATGGAGATGAAAATAAAATTCAACTAGGTGCAATTAATGGGTCTTACATCACTGTACCAAAAGGACGCTCAGCTGATGTACAAGTTGAATATAAAATTGACGATTATATTTATGCACCAATAACAAAAGGTACTGCCGTAGGTAAAATGCAGTTTCTATTAGATGGTAAAGTAATTAGCGAACAACCTCTTGTCGCTTTACAAAATGTTGAAGAAACAGGATTCTTTGGAAGTATCTGGGATTGGATAAGCTTACAATTCCATAAATTGTTTAGCTAGTTTTTACTATCATTGTTCTGTAAGTATTAGCTTACAGAACAATCTTATCCCCTTCAAAACTAACTCTACCTATTATGTCAAAATTTCTCGTGTTATTTACAGTAAGCAAATAAATTAACTGTAATGGAATAATATAAAAATAAAACTATCCGTTCAAAATAAGAGCAGATGAAAAATTCAATGACTAAACTTTTCATTGCAGAAATAATCATCTTATTCATAATAACTAGCAAAAAATATCATGTAACTATTATTTATGTAAGAAAATAATATATATTCAATCAAGAATGTTTAAAAATGTGGCGTTTAAGCTAAATAGGTATTGCTTTATTATTTTAATGCTATAATATAGCCACTCCTTTGACGCGGGGTGGAGCAGCTTGGTAGCTCGTCGGGCTCATAACCCGAAGGTCGTTGGTTCAAATCCAGCCCCCGCAACCAATTTTAGCTAGTCCGTAACAACTCCACAGTACTCCAAACATCACACTTTATCTTTATACCATTACTATTTTTATACCACCGCTATTGCGATTTTGGCACTGCTAGCAATGTTGATACTGCTTCGCTAATGCGCCTTGCTATGTAGCTATTGTTCATGGTGTATAAGTGAATGCCATCGACATCTTGCGAAACTAAATCAACAATCTGATCAATTGCATAAGCAATACCGGCATCACGAAATGCTTCTGGATGGTGTTCGTATTTTTCCATCATTTGTTTGAATTTTTTAGGTAAATTCACCCCACACATCGATACCATACGCTCAATTTGGTTTTTATTGGTCACTGGCATGATGCCTGCTTCTATTGGAACATTAATGCCAATATCGCGAGCTTTATCTAAAAATGTATAAAAATAGTCATTATCAAAAAATAGCTGTGAAATAAGTTGATCGGTACCTGCATTGACCTTTTCTTTTAAATGGATAAGATCTTGTTTTAGTGTTGCTGCTTCAAGATGTCCTTCTGGGTAACATGCACCAATCACGTTAAAATCACCGTTTTCTTTAATGAATGTCACCAGTTCGCTGGCAAAGCGAAAGTCATCTTTAGGTTGCACATTCGGGCTAATGTCACCACGCAAAGCGAGCACATTATCAATTCCTGCACATTTAAGATCGTGTAGGATTTTTTGCATTTCAGCTTTATCAAAATTGATCCCCGGCAAGTGAGCGACGCTTTCAATGCCATAAGTGTGTTTGACTGAGTGGGCAATATCAATGGTGGTTTGACCATTTAAGCTACCACCTGCACCATAAGTGACACTGATAAAATCAGGTTTAAAATAACCAAGTTCACGCAATGTACTATAAATTGTTTCTAGAGGTGAGGTTTTTTTAGGGGGAAAAACCTCAAAGGAGAATACGGTTTTTTTATTAAATAGTAGATTTGTTTTCATTTGTTTCATCCATTGGTTATGTCACTCATTTCCTTTATTGACACTTCCGCCGCCCAAATAGGCGGCGGAAACGTAAGGCTAAACAAAGCCTGATTTGTTAATAAAAAACTCAACGACTTTGTAAAAATAGTACTTAGTTCAGTGTTTTTCTTACTTCTAAAGTGGCTTGTACTAAATGTTGTAAGCTTTCAACCACTTCTTTTTCGCCACGAGTTTTTAAACCGCAATCTGGGTTGATCCACAATTTTTGGTTATCAATCTTCGCTAGTAACTTTTCAATCGTTGCTTTGATTTCGGCTACTGGTGGTACACGTGGTGAATGGATGTCATAAACCCCTGGTCCCACTTCAGTTTTGAAGTTGTTTGCATTAAGTACGTCAATCAACTGCAAATTAGAGCGAGAAGCCTCGAACGAAATAACATCAGCGTCCATTGCATCAATATCTTTAATAATGTCAGCAAATTCGCTATAACACATATGAGTATGAATTTGCGTATCTGCTTGCACTTTGCTATGTACCAATCTAAACGCAGGGATCGCCCAATCAAGGTATTCACTGTTCCAATCTGCTTTACGCAGTGGTAATTTTTCTTTTAATGCCGCTTCGTCAATTTGAATGATCTTAATACCCGCTGCTTCAAGATCTAATACTTCATCACCAATTGCTAATGCTATTTGGAATACCGATTCTTTTTGAGAAATATCTTCTCGTGGGAACGACCAATTTAGAATAGTCACAGGTCCTGTTAACATACCTTTAACTGGTTTGTCTGTCAGGCTTTGTGCATATTTTGAATATGCAACAGTAATCGGTTTTGAGCGTGAAATATCACCCCAAACAATTGGTGGCTTAACGCAACGAGTACCATAAGATTGCACCCATGCTTTTTCAGTAAACACAAAGCCATTTAAGCTTTCACCAAAATATTCGACCATGTCATTACGTTCAAATTCACCATGAACCAACACATCAATGCCAATTTCTTCTTGTAATTTAATACACTGCGCAATTTTTTGTTGATTAAACTCAGTATATTCGTTCAGGCAAATTTCACCTTTTTTGAATTTAGCACGATTTAAACGTACATCAGGCGTTTGTGGGAATGATCCAATAGTGGTTGTTGGTAATAGTGGCAAATTAAAGGCCTTTTTCTGTGCTGCTTCACGCACTGAAAATTCAGGTAAACGAGTAAAGTCCGAATCTTTTAATGCGGCCACTTTTTGGCGTACAGCTTGATTTGCGCCTTCACGCTCACGAGTAAATAATGTTTGGTTAGCTTTATAAGCGGCATTATTTTCAGCGTTTGCATCCTTAAATAATTGACCAAGTTCAGCAAGCTCTTGTAGCTTTTCTTGTGCAAAAGCAAAATAAGCACGTTGTTGAATAGTTAATTTGGTCTCATTTTGCAATGTATAAGGAACATGCAGTAATGAACAAGAAGTATTGATTACAATATTTGCGGCTTTTTGTTTGATTTTACCAAGTAATGCTAAGGTTTTTTGGTAATTGTTTTTCCAGATATTTTTTCCATTTACCACACCAGCAAATAAGACTTTATCGGCAGGGAAACCATTGTTTTCAAGTAAAGCTAATGATTGTTTACCTTCAACAAAATCAAGACCAATACCATCAAAAGGTAAAGCGACAAGTTCTTTATAACAATCACGTACATCACCAAAATAAGTTTGTAAAACAATCTTAGTTTGTCCTTTTACCGATAAAATCGCTTGATAAAGTTCGGTAAATAAAGCGATATCGTCTTTATTTAGGTCAGTGACTAAAATGGGTTCATCAATTTGGATCCACTCAGCACCAAGCGTTGTGAATTTTTGGATGATTTCTTGATAAGCTTTAATAATATCGGCTTTAAAATCACCAAGCTGTTTTTTACCTAAATACTGCGCTAATTTAAAAAAAGTTAACGGCCCAACCACAACCGGTTTGGTTTGCACACCTAGCGCTTTCGCTTCTTGATATTCATCAAAAGGTTTAGTGCCTGTTAACTTAATTTGTACTGAATCTTCAATTTCAGGTACTAAATAGTGGTAATTGGTGTTAAACCATTTTTTCATAGCGAGTGCTCGCACATCGCCTTTTTCACCCTGATAACCACGTGCCATCGCAAAATAACGGTCAAGTTCAGGTAAACCTAAATCTTGGTAACGTTTTGGAATAACATTAAGTAAACACGCTGTATCTAACACCGCATCATAGAATGAAAAATCATTAGATGAAATAAAGGCAATTTTTTGAGCCGCTTGTTGTTTTAAATGCTCAGCTCGTAGCGCTTTAGCTTCGTTTAATAATTCAGCTTGTGTTTTATTACCTTTAAAATAGGCTTCTGTTGCAAATTTAAGTTCACGAAGCTTACCAACTCGAGGATATCCAATAACAGCAGTATTCATTTTTATTTCCTTTTTATCGACTTTCTTTAGTGATAAAGAAGATAACAAAAAAAACAGATATTGAATAATTCTAGTTTTTTATTGGTTAATATAGTTTTTAACTATAACCGATAAAATAAAAAATCCCACTATAGTTAAATAGTAGGATTTAGTATTAAGTGATTTAACTTAAATTATTGACGCCACTCGCCACGAATAGGTCTTGAAAAATGAGCAAGAACGGCAATCATACAAATTTCAATTGAAACGCCCCAATAGATATGACCCAAAATTTCGCTCCAAAGTTCATAGCCATTTAAATTCCATAACCAACCAACAGTACCTTCGGCATCATAAGCAGGATGACGAAATCCAAGTAATGGAATTAAAAAACCATGCATAGAGATAGTAATAATCGTGCCATAAACTGCGCCATACCATAGTCGGATTTTGTTGCAATAATATGCACCAGCCACATAAACAAAGGCGAAAGCAAAACTGAATAACCAGTGATAAAGCGTTACCGCACCAGAAACAGTTGCTGTTTGATAAATATAATCAAGTGAATGAGAATCAATCCCTAACCAACCAAGCCATGCATCAATATGTGCCGCTGGAGGCGAAATTTCACCCGGGACACGAGGAGGCATATTAACCTCGGATCCCCACTTAACTAAAGCACTAATAAAACCACCAATGATTGTTGTCCAAATAATGACTTGACGATTTGTTTTATTTCCAAACATACTGGGTTTTCCATAATTATAATAATAGGTGTATAAATTATACTCCTGTGTAATTTGGGATAAAAGAGGAATAAGTGGGGTTGGTGGTGTAAATATCCCAGACTTAGTACACAACTCACGTAGAAAATCATGCTGCCTGTTTTAGTGTTTTATACTCAATCGGTGTCATGTTATTTAATGCCTCATGCGGTCTTTCGGTATTATAAATCGTTAACCATTCTTCGGTTATTCTCCTTGCTTGTGCTAAGTTGTTAAAAAGATATAAATCGAGTACTTCAGTACGATAGGTACGATTAAATCGTTCAATATAGCCATTTTGATAAGGGCTACCGGGCTGGATATAATCAATGGTTATATCATGTGATTTAGCCCAGTTTATAAAGGTTTTTCCGGTAAATTCTGGCCCATTATCGACCCGTATTTTTAATGGATACCCATGATATTCGGCCAGTTTATCTAAGTAACGGGTAATCCTTCCTGCTGGTAAGCTTACTGCAATATCAATACCTAACGCCTCACGATTAAAGTCATTTATCACATTGAATGTCCTAAAGCGACGCTGATTACGACTACTGTCACTCATAAACATTCACCTTGTTTATTGGGTGCTGATAGCCTTTCTGGGCTTCGTGGAGGAATGCGCTGTTTACGCTTTATCCTGAGATTAAGCTTTAATTCACAATACACCCGATATACCCGTTTATGATTCCATTTATAGCCGAGCTTTCTGATACGATAAAAACATTTAGGAAAGCCCCAGCGTAAATGCCGGTCTGTGATAGCATTCAACACCGAAATAATCACTGAATCATCCAGTAACTTAGGTTGATAATAGTAAGCACAACGGCTTAAGCCAACAATGGCACAACTCATAGCAATAGTAACTGAATGATTTTGTTGTAATTGCTGTGCCCACGTTTCACGTGCCTTTGTTGGCACTAAAGCTTTTTTATGATTTCTTCCTGAAGCTGGGATTTTATGCTCAGTTCGGCAAACATCTGCTTAAGCTTGCGGTTTTCAGCCTCCAGCTCCTTTAAGCGTTTGATATCCGAAGTTTCCATTCCGCCGTATTTTTCCCTCCATTTATAAAAAGTTGAATTATCATGCCCTATTTACGGCACAGTTCCTTGACAGGAATACCCGCTTTAGCTTCTTTTGAAATAGCGACGATTTGATGTTCAGTCATTTTTTTCATAATTAAATCCCCTTTTCTTTTATCATAGAGAATTTTCTACTTTTTTGCTGTACTATTTTAGGGGATAGTTACATCTTTAGAAAAAGGAAAATCAACTATAAGTTTCCCTGATGATATGCCCGCTGAATTGAAAGAGTTAATTTCATGGGACCAAAACAATAAAATATTGACAGTACATCAAACTGATTCAGGAAACAATGTTTGTTTCGATTTAGAAAAAGATGAATCAGAGGGAACTCAAAGAATGTTTTCGTTATCAGCTATGTTTTTACGTTCATTTAAACAGGGCGGAGTAATATTTATTGATGAATTAGATTGTAGCTTACATCCTCAAATTATGCATTTTATTCTTCAACAGTTTAATTCTTCTAAAATTAATACAGCAAATGCTCAACTTATTTTTACAACGCATGATGTTTCATTGCTGTCAGAAATAAGACGAGATCAAGTTTGGTTTGTTAACAAAAATGAAAAACAAGAAAGTGAATTATATCCATTAGCAGAATTTCGTATGCGTAAAGATATGAAATTTGAAAAAGCTTATTTGTCAGGCCGATTTAGAGCAGTACCTAATATATCTTTTGAGTATAGTGATAAAGAAGAAAACTAATAAATGGCAAAAAGAAAACCTAAGACAAAAAAAGAACTAGCACGAAAAAAAAGTATCCGCGCTATAAATAAGAGAATCCTGATTGTTTGTGAAGGAAAAACTGAACGAATTTATTTGAATGGTATTAAAAATGAATTTAAATTAGGGGTAACAAATGAAATTATTATTCCTGAGGATAATGACTCATCACCTATTTCTATTATCAATTATGCTGAACAAAAATATGAGGAAGATAAAAAATATAATGAAAATAATGAATACGATCATGTTTTTTGTGTTATTGATCGAGATAGTCATCCAACGTACAATCAAGCCAAAAATAAAATAAATAGTCTAAACTAAAAATTACAGAACAAAAAATTTAAACTGTTTTTATCCGATCCTTGTATTGAATATTGGTTTTTATTGCATTATGTCTATACCGATAAACCTTATAATAGTAAATCACATAAAAGTAGAGCTAAGTGTGTAATAAGCGATTTTAAAAAATATGAGCCTAAATATACAAAAAATAACAGCAAAATTATTATTGGACTTATAAGTAAATTAGATATAGCATTACGAAATGCAGAACTATCTATGAAAACAGCAAAAGATAGAAAAAGCACTAATCCTAGTTCAAACTTACATTTACTCATTGAGGAGTTACGCCGCCAAGAAGAAAAAAACTAATATTAAATATTTATTCAATATATCTTTATATATCATAGTAAGTTAGCTGATCAAATTAGAACCTTTATAAGGTTTAATATTAGCTATTGATTTAATTTTCAATCATAAATTGTTTTTTTACCATTAACCGTCAATTATTTACCATTTATCTACAACACAACCCCCTCAAAAAAACAAAAAACCACAAACCTGTATTTATTTACAGTATTTTTACTGCTATACTGCCAATATTATAACTAGCCTTATGTATTAATTTATTATGATAACTCAACTAACTATTAATAATTTTGCTATTGTAGATCAACTTCTTGTCGACTTTACTACTGGGATGACCGCTATTACGGGGGAAACAGGAGCAGGGAAGTCGATTGCTATTGATGCATTGGGATTATGTTTAGGTAATCGTTCTGATGCTTCATCTATTCGGCATGGGGCTGATCGTGTTGATATTTCGGCTTGTTTTGTGCTTGATGATACGCCAGCGGCTTTTGCTTGGTTACGCGAAAATCAACTTGATGAGGGCAATGAGTGCATTTTGCGACGAGTGATTAATCAAGATGGGCGTTCTAAAGCATTTATTAATGGTCGAGCTGTTCCTATTTCGCAATTAAAAGATTTGGGGCAAATGTTGATTCAAATTCATGGGCAACATGAGCATCAACGCCTGTTACGCAGTGATTATCAGCAGTTGTTGTTAAATCATTATATGAATGAACCAACACTACTTGCTCAAATGCATCAAGCCTATAAGAAATGGAAAGAAGCAACACGGGCTTACCAGCAATACGAAACAACAAGGCAAGAGCGTGATGCACATATGCAACTTTTGCAATATCAATTAAAAGAACTTAATGAATTTTCGCCCATTGAAGGGGAGTTTCAACAAATTGATGAAGAGTACAAACGGTTATCTAATAGCGAACAGTTAATTAATCTAAGCCAGCAATCTGTCATGTTGTTAGACGAGGCAGACGACTATAACGTCAGTAATTTACTAAGCAGTGTGAAAAATAGTGTTCAAGAACTAACCTCGCTCGATCCAGCGTTAAATAATGTTTATAACATGTTGGAAGAGGCATCTATTCAAATTAAAGAAGCAAGTGATGAGCTTCGTCATTATAGTGAACGTTTAGAACTCGATCCTGCTCGAGTCATGCAACTAGAACAGCGGTTATCTAAACAGATTGCTTTGGCGCGTAAACATCATGTCTTGCCCGAAGAATTGCCAGATTTACATCAAACTTTGTTAGCTGAATTTAAACAAATTAATCAGCAAGATGAACAAAGTGAACAACTTAAAAATGATATTAATAAATACCATCAAATCGCCGTTGAAATTGCTACAAAATTGCATCAAAAAAGGTTAACGATAAGCAAAACATTAGCTAAAAAAGTAACCACTATTATGCATGAATTATCTATGCCTAATGGACAATTTAGTATCGATATTTCTTTTGACGAAAATCGATTAAATGAAGATGGTGCTGATCAAGTCACTTTTTTAGTTAGTACTAATGTAGGACAAAGTCCCCAACCTCTGGCTAAAGTTGCTTCGGGTGGGGAATTATCGCGTATTGCTTTGGCAATTCAAGTTTTAACTGCGCAAAAAATGGATACGCCAGCTTTAATCTTTGATGAAATCGATGTTGGGATCAGCGGTCCAACTGCCGCAAAAGTGGGGCAACTATTAAGGCAGCTTGGACAATCAACTCAAGTAATTACCGTTACTCATTTACCACAAGTTGCAGGACAAGCTAATCAACACTATTTTGTTAGTAAACAAACTAATGGTAAAAAAACCACTACAGATATGCAAAAATTAAACGAAAATGGGCGATTAAACGAGTTAGCGAGATTATTAGGCGGCGATAAAATTACAGACGCAACATTAGCCAATGCGAAAGAGCTACTTATTATCTAACTTAATTGTGGTAATATAACGCTTTCATTTTGGTAGGAAGGAAGCTGGCTTATGAGTCTAACAGGTAAACGTATCTTATTAGGAATTACTGGCGGCATTGCCGCTTATAAATGTCCTGATCTTGTTCGCCATTTAAAAAAATCTGGCGCACAAGTGCGTGTTGTTTTGACTGATTCTGCTAGCCATTTTGTCACTAAAATGACGCTTCAAGCTGTTTCTGGCAATCAGGTTTCTAGCGATCTCTTTGATCCATCGGCCGAGCTTTCTATGAGCCATATTGAACTTGCCAAATGGGCAGATTTAGTATTAATTGCGCCTGCAACCGCCAATATTATTGCTAAAATGGCAAATGGTATTGCCGATGATTTGTTATCAACAATTTGTTTAGCAACATCTTCGCCAATTGCTATTGCTCCGGCGATGAATCAACAAATGTATAAAGCCGCTGCAACTCAACATAATTTATCTGTATTAGCGTCAAGAAATACCTTAATTTTAGGTCCAGACAGTGGTTTTCAAGCTTGCGGTGATGTTGGACCAGGACGTATGCTTGAGCCGCTCACTATTGTTGAAGAAATAACCCACTATTTTAAATCAACCTCAGTGCTTTCAGATATATCAATTACCATTACGGCAGGACCAACAATCGAAGAAATCGATCCCGTTCGTTATATTAGTAATTACAGCTCAGGAAAAATGGGATTTGCAATTGCAAACGCCGCTGCTCAAATGGGTGCCAATGTCACATTAATTAGTGGACCAGTTCATTTACATACGCCGAATAATGTCAACCGAATTGACGTTAAAAGCGCTAAACAGATGTACGATGAAGCAATGAATCACGCTAAAAAATCAAATATTTTTATTTCTTGTGCCGCTGTTGCCGACTATCATGCTAAAACAATTGCGACACAAAAAATTAAAAAAACGGGCGATAACGATGAACTTGTGATTGAATTAGTTAAAAATCCCGATATCGTAGCTAGTGTCGCAGCGCTAAAAACACATCGCCCTTTTGTGGTAGGATTTGCCGCTGAAACTAATGATGTTAAAGCTTATGCACTAAAAAAATTAACCGCAAAAAACTTAGATTTAATTTGTGCTAATGATGTTTCTGATAAAACCATTGGCTTTAATTCCGATCAAAATGCATTAACACTGTATTGGCAAAATGGTGAGCAAACGTTACCATTAAGCAGTAAAAATCAATTAGCAACACAGTTACTTCAAACTGTTATAACACGATATAAAGCGAGTCATGATGAAAAGAAAAATTGATATAAAAGTATTAGACAAACGTTTAGGTAACGAATTTCCTCTACCTACTTATGCAACTGAAGGATCTGCAGGCATTGATTTAAGAGCAATGTTTGATAAAACAACCGAAATAAAACCAGGAGAAACTATCCTAACGCCGACTGGTTTATCAATGCATATTGCTGATCCTAGTTTAGCGGCATTAGTGTTACCGCGTTCAGGGCTTGGTTCAAAAAATGGTATTGTACTTGGTAATTTGGTGGGTTTGATTGATTCAGATTATCAAGGACAACTATTTGTTCCTGTTTGGAATCGAAGCCAAACTCCTTTTGTGATTGAAGCAGGCGATCGAATTGCTCAACTAATCATTGTTCCGGTTGTACAAGCCGAATTTAACATTGTTGATGAATTTGTTGAATCAGCACGAGGCGAAGGTGGTTTTGGACATTCGGGTAAAAAATGATCGTGAGTAGCAAAAATAGAAATCGCAAAGAAGATATCTTACAAGCATTGGCAAAAATGCTTGAATCTAATGAAGGCACTCAAAGAATAACTACGGCTAAATTAGCTGCAACAGTAGGTGTTTCTGAAGCAGCTTTATATCGACATTTTCCGAGTAAAACAAAAATGTTTGAAAGTTTAATTGTCTATATTGAAGATATCTTGTTATCCCGTATAAATGTGATCATGCATGAAGAGCCAAATACATTTACTCGGTTACAACTTATTCTTGCTTTGATATTAGGGTTTTCTGAAAAGAACCCAGGATTAACCAGAATTATGACTGGGCACGCATTAATGTTTGAACAAGAGCAGTTACAAGAACGTATTAGCCAGCTGTTTGAACGGATTGAAACTCAAATTAAACAAGTTTTACGTGAACGAAAAATTCGTGAAGGCGTTGCTTTCATAACTGATGAACGTATTTTATCTAGTCAATTATTAGCTTTTTGTGAAGGTATGATGACACGTTATTCTCGTTCAGGTTTTAAATATCTACCAACAACTAATTTTGAGGTACGTTGGACTTTATTAACTAAACAACTGGTCTAGCCGATTTCGTACTAAAACACTTTAACAGAAATTTCTATTACCTATTAATGAGGATAATAATATGAATTTTGAAGGTTTTTTCAATTATATTCTTTTATTTATCGAAAAATATGATGGAGTTGTATTTAGCTATATTGCTCATTTCTGCTTTGCCATTATAATTTTTGTTATTGGTAGAACTATCGCTAGATTTATTAGCAACCAATTAAAAAGAATATTATCAAATCGACACGTTGATCCAACTGTTGTTAAATTTGTCAGTGCATTAGCATACTATGCAACTATTGTAATGACATTGGTTGCCGTTTTAGGTCAATTAGGAGTTCAAACAGCATCCATTGTTGCAGTGATTGGTGCCGCTGGCTTAGCTGTTGGTTTAGCGTTACAAGGTTCACTATCTAACTTTGCGGCTGGAGTTATTTTAATTATTTTTCGCCCATTTAAAGTCGGTGAAACGGTAATAATCAATAGTCAGCAAGGTATTATTGATTCTATACAAATTTTCTCAACATCTATTGTTACACCAACCAACGAACTAGTTATAATTCCTAACAGCCAAGTAGTAAGTGCTAATATTATCAACTATACTCGCTTACCAGAAAGACGTTTAGATTTGGTGGTTAATGTTGGTTATGATTCAGATATTCAAAAAGTCTATCAAGTGTTAAAGCAAGCAGTTGATAAAACGAATAATATATTAACATCCAAAGAGCCTACCATTCGATTAGATGTTTTAGATGCGTCCTCGATGAATTTTAATGTTTTAGTTTGGACATTAAACGAAAATTATGGCACGGTAAAAGGTGAGCTGCTTGAAAATATCAAAAATGGATTAACTGAAAATAATATTAATATTCCATATCCAACAATGGATGTAAATCTTAACAATAAGTAGCCAATCAATTATTAAAAACTCCGTCTGTTTTATCAACGGAGTTTTTTATTATCTAATAACAATTAAATATCTTGATCCATATTTAGAGCTGGTTTTTCGCAATCAGGGCAACCCACCACTTTGGCTGGTACACCTGCAACGGTTGTATGCTGAGGTACGGGATCTAACACAACAGAGCCAGCTCCAATTTTAGCACCTTTTCCTATTTCAATATTACCTAAAATCGTTGAATGAGCTCCTATCATCACCCCTTCACGAATTTTTGGATGGCGATCACCATTTTCTTTACCCGTTCCGCCTAATGTAACCGATTGTAAAATAGAAACATCATTTTCAATTACCACTGTTTCTCCAATAACAATACCTGTTGCGTGATCAAACATTACTCCACAGCCAATTTTTGCCGCAGGGTGAATATCAACGCCAAATACAATCGCAATTTGGCTTTGTAAAAAAATAGCCAATGACTTACGATTTTGCTTCCAAAGCCAATGTGCAATTCGATAAGCTTGCAAGGATAAAAATCCTTTGTAATAAAGAAGTGGTGTTGAATAGTAATTAGTGGCTGGATCGCGAATATAAACAGCCATGATATCGCATATAGCTGACTGAATAATATTTTGGTCTGCTTGATAAGCCTGACGGGCAATTTCACGAATTTCAATAGCGGGCATAACCTGAGAAACAAGCTTATTAGCTAAAATATAGCTTAAAGCACTCCCCAGATCTTCATGATTGAGTAATGTTGCATGGAAATAACTAGCTAACATCGGCTCGCTTTCAACTAATTCAGAAGCTTCTTGTCGAATGGTTTGCCATAACATCTCGGGTTTAACAACTACTTTTACATCGTTCACTACAAGTCCCTATACATATTATCTAAATTGCTAATATTGTTTCGCAAACTTTCCTTAGAAGCAAGGGTTGTATTGATTTGACATCAATAAAAAGAAAAATGGAAACAATATGTCCCCATTTTTATAATTATTAGAGCTAATTTAAAATTATTGTTGTTTTGCTTTTTTTTCGTCACTTAAAGTAAATATAGCTATTATCGAAGTAATCAAAACAACACCTGCGAGCACATAAAATGTTGTCGCATATCCTGTATTATCAAATAATTTACCCACAAACCATGACAACCCAATAACGCCAAGATTTGATGAAATATTAAAACCAACTAAATAAAGTGTAGCAGATAACCGAGCATCAAAATTACCTACAATATATTTAAACATCGCCAAAATAAATAATGGAATTTCAATTGCATGAAATAACTTAACGAATGATATCAGATAAATATTATCTAACGTTGCAGATAATGCAATTCGGCAAATCATAACTAGTGCAGCAACTAATAGCGATTTTTTAGCTCCCATTTTGTTAATAAAATAAGGAGCAATAATCATACAAGTTGCTTCTAAAAAGACTTGGAAGGAATTTAAATAACCGTAAACTTGATAGCCATCTTCTGGTTTTTCAAAAAAACCAGTATAAAAATTAGGAAATAACTGTTGATCATAGATAGTATAAAAACTATAAGTACCAATAACAAACAACACAAACAACCAAAATTTTTGCAAACCAAATAGCGATAAGATTTCGCCAATTGTTGGTATAGTCGTTGTTTTTTCTACTAAAGTAGTATCGTTATTTTCAGTTGGTGATGCTTGATATTGTTTTGGCTTAAATATCATATTAATGGTGAAAAAGATAACCGCAACACCCGACGCCATCCAAAAGTTAATATGAGGATCAATGCCAAATAAAATACCCGCAACAAACGTTGCAGCAGCATAACCAAATGATCCCCAAAAACGAGCAGGACCAAATTCAAAGCCAAATAATCGACTAATACGTTCAATAAAAGAGTCAATCAAAGCACTGCCCGAAATAAAGCTGGCACTTAAAACTGGTGCACCGATACAAACACCCCAAATAAAATCATTTTTTAATAAAGGTTCATACACATAAATTAAAAAAGGGCCAATAAGAACCATGATAATACTTTGGAAGGTCACTACGGCTTTACCTATTTGTAATTTATCTTGGATAATGCCATAGAAAATCATGAAAAACATGGCTGCGGCAGAATTAGCCGAATAAACAATACCTAACTGCTCACCGGATAAGTCAATTTTACTTTTTAGCCAAATTGCGTAAAAAGACCACCACAGCGACCACGCAGCATAAAAAGTAATAAGGTAACCAGACGAGAACCAATAGTTTCTATTTTTTATCATATTCATGTTTATTACTCTTATATTGTTGAAAATCGATGAAGTTTAACGTTAACATTATTGTCATATTTGATACTAAATAGATAGAACCAATTGTCATAAATGTTACTTACCTCACACTTTTTATCATTTCTATTTGTGGTATCATCATGCATAGTAATGGCTGATAATCATTTTTATCTTGTTAAACAAAAGGATTTAACTATGGCTTCACTTAAGGATGTTGCAAAGCTAGCATCTGTTTCATTGATGACGGTTTCACGCGCAATAAATAACCCTGAAAAATTAAATAAAGAAACTTACAAACGCGTTAAACAAGCTATTGAGCACCTTAATTACGTACCTGACTTATCGGCAAGGAAGATTCGTGGTGATAATTCAGGACCAAGAGCAATTGGTGTTTTGGCATTAGAAACAGCAATGACGCCATTTTCGGTAGAATTACTACAAGCCATAGAAAAGACTGCACAAGATCATGGCTGGAATACCTTTATAGTTAATTTATTTGATGATAAAGATCCCGATCATGCAATAAACACCCTGCTATCATATCGCCCTAACGGTATTATCTATACCACGATGGGATTAAGAAAAGTTGAACTTCCTGAAAAGTTATTAGATAAAAATGTTGTATTAGCCAACTGTATAAGTGATTCAAAACAACTAGCTTGCTACATTCCAAATGACTATTTGGGTCAATATCAAGCCATGCAACAGGTAATAAAGAAAGGCTATAAAAAACCATTATGCATCTATTTATCAGAAACCACATTAGCAGGGAAAACTAGACGTAAAGCTGTTGAGCAAGCGTGGTTAGATGCGGGTTACAATTTAAATAAGATTACTAGTTACCATACCTCAACTTTATCAGATGATCTTGCTCAAGAATATATGATGACGGTTGATATACTCAAACAGCATTGTAATAAAAAACCTGATTTTGATGTATTAATTTGTGGTAATGATCGAATAGCTTTTGTTGCTTATCAATATTTACTTGGTCAAGGGCTTCATATTCCTTCTGATGTGGCTGTATTAGGTTACGATAACATGGTAGGTACTGGAGAACTATTTTATCCCCCCCTGACAACAGTGCAATTGCCTCATTATGAGATTGGAGAACAAGCAGCTTTACATATAATTAATAACAAAAACCAAAAACAGATAATACAGGTAGCATCACCTTATTTAGAAAGGAATTCATTATAGCTTACTTAAATTGACCGCCAAATGGCGATCAATTCAATCTTCAATTACGCATAAATAGATTTTAACTGCCAGCTATCTACTTTGGTTATTTTGGCGCTACCATTTTCAGCAAATAAATTAACTACTCGCTCTGCTGGTAATTTTGGATAGATACGGCTTGAAAGGCTATATAAATCACCATTAACAAATACTTCTACAGATGAAGCATCAACATACACATGTAAAGTTAATTTTTGGCTCTCTGGTAATGGTACGCTACGATAACCAGTTAATTCAAGACCAGATAAACTACGATCAAGAACAATACGATTAGATTGTAAATCAACATATAGTAATGTTGCTTGTTTACCATTTTCAGTGGCAGCAAGTTGCAAACCAAAACGCTCAGCATCACTTTCTTTTAGATCAAATTCAACACAAAGTTCACAACAAATTGACTCAATATTGGTATTTTTAAGCTCACTATTGATCATTATTTCATCAAATGATTTTGGCTTTTCGCGCAATGCTTCAAGTTCCTTTATTGGGCGATTTCTGACTTTATTATCTTGATCTAAAATCAGTTCACGAGGAAGTGTAAATGCGCCTGCCCATTTATCTTTTTTGCTTGGCATGGCTGACTGCCACATATCCATCCAAGCAAAAATAATACGACGTCCATCAGCGGCAAGAAATGATTGCGGTGCATAAAAATCGTGTCCAAAATCCATTTCTTGAAAGGTTTTAACTATTGAAAATTGCTGCCCAGGTTGCCAATTACCTACTATATAGCCTGATTGGAATTGATTACGATACTGATAACCTTTTGCTTTCAACCCTTGTGGTGAAAACATCAAAACCCATTTATCACCAAGTGGAAAAAAGTCAGGGCATTCAAGCATATAAACATCAGGATCGATATCACTCACTACAACATGATCCAATTGCCATTCATTTAAATCATCAGATCTAAATAGTAAAACTTGACCAACATTATTTGGCGTTCTTTGACCAACAACCATCCACCATTTACCATCTTGTTGCCACACTTTAGGATCGCGAAAGTGCATTACTCCGTCTTGGGGTATAAGTACTGTGCCTTGCTTTTCAAAATGAATGCCATCTTTACTAGTTGCAAGACATTGGCTTTGTCGAATCTGTTCATCATAACCTTGGCCACTCAACCATATATGACCAGTATAAATTAAGCATAACTCACCATTATTATCTACGGCCGATCCAGAAAAACAGCCTGACTTATCAAATTCTTGATCGGGAGCAATAGCTATTGGCAACCTTCGCCATGTGATTAAATCATCACTAACAGCATGTCCCCAATGCATTGGTCCCCAATTTTCATCATAAGGATGATGCTGATAAAAGGCATGATATTGACCTTTAAAATAAATCAAACCGTTAGGATCATTCATCCAACCAGCTGGTGGAGCTAAATGAAAATGTGGATAATATTGTTTATTCATTGCTTTTTCTAAATTTTTAACAGCTAGATTGGCTTTATCAATAGCAGTAGACATAAAAACCCCTTTTTTATCCAATATTAGATACCTTTATTTAATAGTATCTTAATTTAATTGTTAACGTTAACTGTTAATGAAATTAGCGATAAAATATGTGATGATAGTCACATATTTTTAACGTTAACAATGAATTTTTTGTCAAATGATTTAGTCTATGGCGGACTTTTAAAAAATGACTATTATAAATTCAACAACAGATTAACTATTAATGACTTTACTAAAAAGTAAAAAGATGACATATTTCAAAAAACTCAAGTAATCTGTCACTATACTAGATTACCGCAGTAACTAACTATAATCGAGTTAAAAAATGAATAATACTAAAGTTTGGTCCCTTGGGGATGCCGTTATTGATTTATTGCCATTTGGTGATATGAATTATAAAGCATGTGCTGGTGGCGCACCTGCAAATGTTGCAATTGGTGTTGCAAAATTAGGGTTGCCTTCAGCGTTTATTGGTCGTGTTGGTAATGACCCTTTTGGTGATTTTATGGAAACCACATTCCGCCAATATAACGTTGATTGTCAAAGCCTTGAAAAAGATGAACATCATCGAACAAGTACTGTGGTTGTTGATTTAGGAAAAAACGGTGAACGTAGTTTTACTTTTTTGGTTTCACCTTCAGCTGATCAATTTTTATCTCAGCAAGCAATTCCTAATTTTAACCAAGATATTTTACACTTTTGCTCTTTGGCGCTAGTTGGCCACACCTGCCGTCAAACACTTAAAATTGCGATTGAACAGCTTACCGCTAAAAATGGCCTAATCAGCTTTGATGTTAACTTGCGCGAACAGATGTGGGTCAATAAAGACGAAATGCGCACCACCATTACCCAATTTTGTCATGATGCTGATATCCTCAAACTATCAGACGAAGAACTATTTTGGTTAACTCAAAGCAATGATTGGAGTGAAGCATTAAATAAACTACAACAACACTATGAAGCATCATTAAAATTAATTACCAAAGGTAAAGATGGCAGCATTGTATTATGGCAAGGCAAAACATTTTCGTTTGATTCGTACCATGTAAATAGTGTTGATACAACCGGTGCAGGTGATGCTTTTGTCGCAGGATTACTCAGCAGTATTGCATCATCAGGCATGCCTGATGATAAACTGATGTTAGAAAGCATGATGACCATTGCCAGTGCTTGTGGAGCCTTAGCTACAACCAAAAAAGGCGCATTAACTGCACTACCTGATAGTACATTTTTACAATCATTTATTAGCGATAATCCAACATTAACAGCAAAACAAATGGCATAATAAAAATAGTAAAAACTTACTAATAGGGCAGCAAGATTGAGCACAATAGTTTCAAAATATAATTGTTATTGACTGCCCTTTACCACTCAATAACTTAACTATTTAGTTAAATTACTGTTTATAAAATAAAATAGCATTTAACACCGACTGCATTGTGATCTTGCCCATTGATCTATCATAAAAACATCATCAATTGTCGATGGCTCAGGGAAAGCCAATTGATCTAATACTTTTGATACATTTTTAGCTATATCCATAAAACCAATTTTATGTTGCAAAAATGCTTCAACCGCAACTTCATTGGCGGCATTGAGCGCCGTGGTAGCCGCTTGCCCTTGATTAAAGGCATCGATTGCCAATTTTAAACATGGATAACGGTCAAAGTCAGGTTGTTTAAATGTTAACGACGAAATTTGCGTAAAATCTAAAGGTGGTACGCTTGAAGGAACACGATCGGGGTAAGACATGGCATAAGCAATTGGCGTGCACATATCAGGCACACCAAGTTCAGCTATCACACTACCATCTTGATAACGTACCATTGAATGGATAATTGATTGCGGATGAATAATAATTTCCATTTCGTTGGCACTAGCATTAAATAGCCAACGAGCTTCAATATATTCCAGCCCTTTATTCATCATCGTTGCTGAATCAACAGATATTTTTTTACCCATCGACCAATTAGGGTGAGCAACCGCTTGCTCGGGGGTGACATGTGCCAGTTTAGCTAAATCCCAATCACGAAATGGTCCGCCAGAACCTGTTAACACGATTTTAGTAATACCATGCTCAGCAAGGTTAGCAAAACCTAAATCATGCTGTACCGTCGTTGGTAAACTTTGAAAAATAGCGTTATGTTCGCTATCTACCGGCAACAACTCAGCACCATACTCTTTAACCGCTTGCATAAATAAATGTCCACAGGTTACTAGCGATTCTTTATTGGCCAACAAAATACGCTTACCTTTTTTAATCGCAGCAAGAGTTGGTTTTAATCCTGCGGCTCCAACGATTGCGGCCATCACTTGATCGACCTCGGACAACTGCGTTAATTCGCAAATGGCTTGTTCACCACTTAACACTTCAATATCCAATTTTAGATTGGCAAGATTTGCTCTTAATGCCATCTCAGCTTGCGCTGTTGCCATGGCAACGTATTTAGGCTTAAAAGCCAGACATTGCTCAGTCATTTTGGCAACATTATTACCTCCTACTAAAGCATAAGCTTTAAATAGATGTGGATTTTGAGCAATAACCGCTAGCGTACTGCAACCAATTGAACCTGTCGAACCTAAAATTGTGATATTTTTCATATTAATACATTAAATCTATATTATGATTAGCTAAAAAATTAATAAATTCCTTGGTTGGCATTTTATCTGTAATAATTTGATTAAACAGAGTTAACTCACCAATAAAAGCCGGTTTAACTTGATTAAATTTAGTATGATCGGCAATCAAAATATTTTGACCTGATTTTTTTATAGCCTGCAATTTCATATCAAGTTCATCAAAATGATAACAAGTTGCACCTTGTTCAATATCAATCCCTGCGGCCGAAATAAATGCTTTATTTGGGCAAATCGAATTTAATCCACTATGCTGTCCAATAGCGCTAAAAATCGCATTATTAGCCTGATAATGACCTCCACATAAAATTGTCTTACAATTAGATTTATTTTGTAATGCTAAAAATGCGTTTAATGAATAACAGATAGCAGTAAAAGTTATTTCATCATCAATGGCATCAATAATAAAAGGAATAGTCGTACCGCAATCAAAAAAGACGGTATCGTTTTCTACAATGCATTTACTAGCTATATTGGCAATATATTGTTTTTCATAAACCTGTTTATCTTGTTGGTCTGACAAAAAATACGGGGTAATTTGATGACGAGCATCACTAACAACATAGCCACCCAAAACACTTAGGGAACAACCAACATTGCTCAAATCTCGGCGAATGGTCATTTCTGAAACAGCCAACAACTTAGCGGCTTCTTTTAAATGAATCTTATCTGTTTTTTTTAAAAGTTGAATAAGATCATTCACTCTTTTTTGTGGTTGTGTTTCCATGCTGATCCTATAAATCAATAATAACAAGCTACATAAGTAGCTTATTAATTGATATCATTGATTAATAATCACTGGTCGAAGTTACATTACCAGAAACAATCGCAATACCAGCACTAGCCCCTAAACGCGAAGCCCCCGCTTGAACCATTTTTTCAGCCGTTTGACGATCACGAATACCACCCGATGCCTTAACGCCCATCTCATTGCCAACGGTATCACGCATCAACTTAACATCCTCAACCGTTGCGCCAGATACACTAAACCCAGTCGAGGTTTTAACAAAAGCAACACCGATTTGCTTACAAATTTCACAGACTTTAGCAATTTCGTCTTTAGTTAATAAACAAGTTTCTAAAATCACTTTTAATGGCACAGCGCCACAAGCGTTAAATACCGCCTCAATATCTTGTTTAACCGCATCCCAATCATTGCTTTTTAACCAACCCACATTGATAACCATATCGATTTCTTGCGCACCTGCTTTAACCGTCATTTCGGTTTCAAAGGCTTTAGCGCTAGTTAGCATTGCACCTAAAGGAAAGCCAACTACTGAACACACTTTTACATCGCTACCTTTTAGTAAACTAGCCACTAAAGGAACATAGCCTGAATTAACACAAACTGAATAAAAATGATATTGTTTAGCTTCTTCACAGAGTTTAGTTATTTGGTCTTTTGTTGCGTTCATCGCAAGTAAAGTATGATCGATATACTTTGCATAATTCATAGTGATATCCTTAATTTTTTTAGTTTTGATGTCTAATTTAATAAATTTGTTAGGTGTAAAATGTTATTTTAATAACAGATATAAGGTGATAATGTTATTATAATAACATTATGGGTAATTGTAAAAAATAGTACAGATAAAAATAGGCGGATATTGAGTTTTGTTTTTCTTTAAATGTTAACAAAAAAAACTTAGATAAAATCAATAAATTTTTCTGAGTATTTTTTAATATGTTTGAATGATTAACCTTGGAGTGTACATCTGTGTATTAAGTTTTATTTAACATCCTACTAAATCTTCTAATGCCGATGAGCTTTCTCAGTAAAACTTAAGCAATTTATGGTAAAACATCTGAAGTTTTTATATTATGTTAATAATGAGATATAAACATCCTCATTTTTTACACAAAATCTTTTAAATATAAAAAAAGAAGAGTTGTTAAACAAGAATGATGGGAAAGGAAAATGATAGATATTAAAATTTTACGTTATTTTCTTGCTCTTGCTAAAGAAGAAAGTATTACCTCTGCCGCTAACTATTTACATCTAACTCAACCCACCTTATCTCGTCAGTTGATTGAACTTGAACAAACACTTGGCAAAACCCTATTTATTCGCGGTAGTAGGCGAATTACCTTGACCGATGAAGGAATACGATTACGTAAACGTGCGGAGGAAATACTGGAACTTGTGCATAAAACAGTAGAAGAATTTCAAGCACCAAACGAAAGTATTTGTGGTGATATTTATATTGGTTGTGGTGAAACCGATGCAATGAAGTTAGTGGTAAATGTTATCAAATCAATGCAAGAAGTTTACCCTCGCATCCGCATTCATATTTATAGTGGTAATGCAAATGATGTCACCGAACGTATTGATAAGGGATTACTTGATTTTGGTGTGTTAATTGAGCCAACTCATCTAACAAAATATGAATCATTGTGCCTTCCTCAACAAGATACATGGGGGGTATTAATGAGAAAAGATTGCGCGCTGGCAAACCTTGAGGTTATTTCTCCATCTGATTTATGGTCATTACCACTGATTGTATCCCAACAAAAATATGTTAGTGATAGCATTGAAAAATGGTTTAAACGGAACTACGAAAAACTAAATATTATTGCAACATATAACTTAATATTTAATGCAGCGTTAATGGTTGAACAACATATCGGATATGCCTTGTGTTTAGATAAACTCATTAATACAGCAGGCGATAATTCGCTTTGTTTTAAACCCTTATATCCAAAATTAAAAGTAGATGTAAATATTGTTTGGAAAAAATATCATGTATTTTCTAAAGCTGCTGAACTGCTCTTAAAACAGCTAAAAGAACATTTTTGATATTCATCTATCATTTTATAATGATGAGTAAAAGAAAGGAAGCATCATAAATTCATACTCCCTTTGCGGTCGGATAACATTTCATTAAAAATTAATGGTTATTTTAAATACGTTTTAAAAAAAATTGTTAATTTATCAAAAGGGATTAAATCGATTCGATCATAAAGATCAACATGCTCGGCTCCTTTCACATAATAGAGTTCCTTGGGTTCTATCGCACGGTTATAAGCATCTTCACTGAACTCTTTAGAATGAGCCTGATCACCTGTGATAAATAATATTGGTCGTGGTGAAATGGTTTCAATATCGTTAAATGGATAGAAGTTCATAAATTTTACATTACTAGTTAATGTTGGGTGAGTCGTTAGTTCTGGCGTTGAACTTACAGGTGTATATTCACCACGAGGCGTACGATAAAAATCATAAAATTCATGAGCAATAGGACCATCTTCAGGTCTAAGTTGGCCCTTATTAACCGTGCCACTTGTATATAATGTCTGACCGCCGGTAAATTCAACATAACGTTGTTCTGACGCCTGTTTTATGATCTGTTTTCGCTGTTCAAGTGTTAACGAATGGTGAAGTGCATTGCGATTGGCTGAACCCATATCGTACATACTAACCGTCGCAATGGCTTTTAAACGAGGATCAATTTTAGCGGCACTAATAACAAAACTACCACTACCACAAACACCAATTACGCCAATATTGTTACGATCCACAAAAGTTTGAGTACCTAAATAATCAACTGCAGCGCTGAAATCTTCTGCATACATATCGGGTAATACAACATTACGAGGCTGCCCCTCACTTTCGCCCCAAAAAGATAGGTCAATGGCTAATGCAATAAAGCCTTGTTCAGCCATTTTAGTAGCATATAAATTCGCACTTTGTTCTTTAACTGCGCCCATTGGATGTCCAACAATAATTGCTGGATATTTGTTTTTGGCATCAAGCGTTTTAGGCATAAATAAATTTCCAACCACACTCATTTTATATTGATTTAGAAAACTAACTTTTTGCATAGTGACATTATTACTTTGATAAAAATTATTTGCATTGCTAGACATATCGGCTCCCATTACTGATGGTGATAAAAATAACCCTAAAAAACTTAAAAAAACGATTAAAGCAGTACTATCTTTGAAATAAAATAAAACCTTTTTCATTGATGTGATCCTTTTAATAAGTAACTTTTATTTAATATTATCAATAAATTGAAAAAAGATTTCTATGCAATAGGATGTCCTGTTACACGAGTAAATAATTGAAAACTGAGTTGAATTAATATCAAGGCAAATAAAAAAATAAGTGCAGCACTAAAAAATATGCCTAGTATCCCTTTATGATCAAAGATGAGACCTCCCATTGCTGCTACTAACCCAATGGAAAATTGAATCGAAGCAACAGATAATCCTCCCATCATTTCGGCTTTATCAGCAAGTGTACGTATAATCCAAGTAGACCAACCTACTGGAATAAAACCAAACACCAATCCCCAAGCAATAACTAGTAGCATATTGAATGTTATATTTTTATGGCTGAACATTAAAGTAATAGCAAGCATCAATAAAATAAAATGAACTGCTATCATCGTTATTTTAAATTGTTTTCCCATAACAAAACCCGCAATAACGGTGCCAATGCAGTTAGCTATTCCAAATAGAAGTAAAATCGTGGATATGGAATTTGTTTGCAAGGCAAGATTATGCTCTAAAAATGGTCTTAAATAAGTAAAAAAAACATGATATCCACCATAACTAAATATTGTTGCTACTATTCCTACCGTTATCCAGCATTGCTTTAAGAGAAAAAGCATGCTTTTAAAACTATTACCTTGCTGTGCAGGTAAAGTAGGTAACGTAATAAATTGCCAAATAAAAGCAATCACACCTAGTAATGTCGATAGTAAAAAGATCTTTCGCCAACCAATAAGATCACCTAGATAGCTTGCTAATGGTAGTGAAATAATTGTTGCTACTGAAACGCCAGCATAGATAATACTTAATGCTCGAGGCAGATCTTTTATCGGTACAAGTTGTAGTGTTACTGCTGATGCTAGAGACCAAAAACCACCAACACATATCCCCAATATGCTTCTTCCTATTAATAAAATAATATAATTAGGTGTAAATGCGACTAATATATTGGCTATCACCAATAACATCGAGAGAATTAATAGTACCAAGCGTCTATTTATTTTTAGTGGTGCTAGTATCAAGCTTGCAATAACTGCAAAAATACCAACTGCGGTAACTGTTTGCCCTGCCATTCCTTCAGTAATATGCAAAGTTTGTGCAATAGGTGTTAACAAACTGATAGGAATAAATTCAGCTGAAATAAGACTAGTTACCCCCATAAATAATGAAAAAACAGCAGACCAATGGGAGGTTTTTTCTTCTGTGTGATAGGATAATGGTGTTTTCATTACATAAAGTACCTTTTATTTAACTAGTTCAAATGGCAAGTTTAAAAAAGTATAGGTAATTTAATTAACCATGTAAAATACTTATATTTTATAGATAAACATGCTTTAAAAGCATGGTTTGTTGTTTTATATAATAATTTTTTGCCAGTTATTGATAAGAAAATTAGACTGTTTTTTTAGGAAAAGCGCTCTGTTTGGTAAAGCAGAGCACTTGTTAAGAAAAGGGAGGGAAAATTAGAATTCCATTAGTTCTTTTTCTTTATCGGCAAGCACTGTATCTAATTTTTTAATTGCGGCGTCTGTCGTTTTTTGGATTAAATCTTGTGCTTTACGTTCATCATCTTCAGATATTTCTTTATCTTTTAGTAATGTTTTGATTTGGTCGTTGGCATCACGGCGAATATTACGGATCGATACTCGGCCTTGTTCTGCTTCGTTACGAACAATTTTGGTTAAGTCTCGACGGCGTTCTTCGGTTAATGGTGGAAGTGGTACGCGAATAACAGTACCTGCTGATGCTGGGTTAAGTCCTAAATCTGATGTTAAGATTGCTTTTTCAATTAGTGGTGTAAGTGATTTGTCAAATACAGTAATCGCTAGCGTTCTTGCATCTTCAGCAACGATGTTAGCTAGTTGGCGTAATGGTGTTGGACTACCATAATATTCAACCATAATACCATCTAATAAGCTTGGTGATGCGCGCCCCGTTCTTACTTTAGAAATATGATTTTGAAACGCATCAATACTTTTTTCCATGCGCGTTTGCGCTTCTTTTTGAATCTCGTTTAACATAATAAAAGCCTTATTTAAAATAAAGATGATTAACTGGTTACATTTGCTTTGTTATTAATTAATGTTCCTTCTTGTTCGCCTAATATAACACGACGCAACGCTCCAGGTTTATTCATATTAAAGACACAAATTGGTAGATTATGATCCCTTGCTAATGTGAATGCTGCTAAATCCATTACTTTAAGCTCATCTGTAAGCACTTTTTCATAGCTTAGTGTTTTATAAAGTGTTGCTGTTGGATCTTTAACAGGATCGGCAGAGAAAACACCATCTACTTTGGTCGCTTTTAAAACAACATCTGCACCAATTTCAATACCTCGTAAGCATGCTGCTGAATCGGTTGTGAAAAAAGGATTACCTGTTCCTGCAGAAAGGATAACGACTTTACCATGACGAAGCAAGCTAATTGCTTCGGTCCAACGATAGTCATCGCATACGCCATTTAATGGAATGGCTGACATTAAGCGAGCGTTTACTTCTATTCGGTGCAATGCATCTCGCATCGCAAGTCCATTCATGACAGTTGCAAGCATGCCCATGTGATCACCAACTACTCGGTTCATTCCCGCTTTAGCAAGCCCTGCGCCACGAAATAGATTACCACCCCCAATAACAACAGCAACTTCAACATTCATTTCAATAAGCTCTTTTATTTCTTGAGCCATACGATCAAGAACGGTTGCATCAATACCAAAACCTTCGTCACCTTGTAGTGCTTCACCACTGAGTTTAAGAAGAATACGTTTATAAAAAGGGGTTACCATATGATGTCTCACTGTTTCGTTATTTAATAAAATAAGGAGCTATGGCTCCTATCTAGCAGTAATTTTAAAATATTTTGTAGATAAACAAAACCGCCTTAACGGCGGTTTTATAAAACAATTAAGATTGTTTCGATATTGCTGCAACTTCTGCTGCGAAGTCGACTTCGACTTTTTCAATACCTTCACCCACTTCAAAACGAATGAATGAAGCAACTGCTGCGCTCTTTTCTTTTAATAAATCGCCAACAGTTTTTGAAGGTTCCATTACAAATGGTTGACCAGTTAGTGATACTTCACCAGTGAATTTACGCATACGACCTTCAACCATTTTTTCAGCTATTTCACGCGGTTTACCTGATTGCATTGCGATATCAATTTGAATGTTACGTTCATGTTCAACTACATCAGCAGGTACGTCACTTGGATCAACGTACTCTGGTTTGCTTGCAGCAATGTGCATTGCAATATGTTTAACTAATTCATCGTCAGCACCGTTTGCAGCAACTAATACACCAATACGAGCACCGTGTTGGTAACTACCTACTACGTCACCAGCAATTTCAGCAACACGACGAATACCGATGTTTTCACCAATTTTAGCAACTAAAGCTGTGCGCTCTTCTTCAAATTTAGCTTGTAGTGCAGCGATATCGCTAATGCGCTCTGTTAATGCCGCCTCTGCAACTTTATCACTAAATGCTAAGAATCCTGCATCTTTGGCAACAAAGTCTGTTTCGCAGTTTACTTCTAAGATTACACCAAATTTTTTATCCGCAGAGATTTTAGAAATAATAACACCTTCAGCTGCAACACGACCTGCTTTTTTAGCTGCTTTTGCTTGACCTGATTTACGCATGTTGTCAATTGCAAGTTCGATATCACCGTTTGCTTCAACTAATGCTTTTTTACATTCCATCATACCTGCGCCAGTTCTTTCGCGCAGTTCTTTTACCATAGAAGCGGTAACTTCAGCCATTTTTTAATCCTCTATTTAACCATTGTGATGATTTTCATTAGAATGGGTCGATATTATTATCGACCCTGAAAATATTTGAGTTTATTACTCTGCTGCTGGTGCTTCTTCTACGAAGCTTTCTTCAGATACTGGAGATTGGTTTTGTTCACGACCAGAACGTACTGCTTCAGCAACTGCATTTGCATATAATTGAATTGCACGAATCGCATCATCATTACCTGGAACAATGTAATCAATACCATCAGGATCTGAGTTAGTATCAACAATAGCAATGACTGGAATACCTAAATTGTTAGCTTCTTTGATAGCGATATGTTCGTGGTCTGCACCAATAACAAAGATCACATCGGGTAAGCCACCCATATTTTTAATTCCACCCAAACTATTTTCTAATTTAGCCATTTCACGAGCACGCATTAGTGCTTCTTTTTTGGTTAATTTATCGAATGTACCATCACTAGCTTGTGTTTCTAAATCTTTTAGACGTTTGATTGATTGACGTACTGTTTTCCAGTTAGTCAACATACCACCTAACCAACGGTGATTAACGTAGTATTGTCCACAGCTTTCAGCAGCTTGTTTAATTGCTTCGCTAGCTGCACGTTTTGTACCAACAAATAAAATTTTACCTTTACGAGCGGCAATCTTGTTTAATTCAGCTAATGCTTCGTTGAACAGCGGTACTGTTTTTTCAAGATTGATAATATGAACTTTATTGCGTGCACCAAAAATAAATGGTTTCATTTTTGGGTTCCAATAACGAGTTTGGTGTCCAAAGTGTACACCCGCTTGTAACATATCGCGCATTGATACTGTAGTCATGATTTCCTCATTTTGACGTTGGGGTTATGCCTCCACATATCCGCTCTATCCGACCTATACATAAAGTAAAAGGCACCCCGGAAAAGTGTAATGATATGTGTGTGTTATAACGTTAATTAATCATTAAATTTAATGCTTTTATCCATCATTACTTTTGCAAAAAATAATGTGATATGTAGCGCGCGTTTTATACCATAAATAGTATAAGATTGCTAGCTTTATTTGTAGGTTGTTAACTATGTTAACCATTGTTAATGGTTTGTAGGTTAGTTTGATTAAATATTTATTATTTAATAGGTAAATATTAACGTAAAAAGAATTAAAAGGTTAAATAAAATTAATAATTATAATGGATATGTAGAATAATCAGAAAATATTATAAAATTCAGAAAATTATTTTAATCAATAAGTATAAATTAGCAGGTGTTTTTCAACAGATTAGACGACTGATCATAAAACGTTTAACCAAATCGGTGACGGTTATTTTTCTTTATAATTTAGTCGCCAAAACTCTTAGTAATAATGTATTTTTATTTATTAGCAATTAATGGTGTTTGAATCCTACATTGTTGTTACTAAAGTAGTTACCATATTTATAAATTTTTGATTATTTTAATAAAATTATCATTTCAGATGTTATTCTTTCTTTTTCGCGACCATTTTTTAAGCAATCAAGTTCTTGAATGATTTAAGCATGAGCTGTTTTATTTAATTTCATTCGGTAGGTAAAAAATATTCCTAAAACAGCCATTTTACATACTCCAAAAATTATGACTGAGTTAATTACTGTGACCGCACTTTCGGTTGTACGGTATTTATACCTGATACAAAATCTGAGAATTTAAGAACAATACCTAAAATGAATACAATAGTTGCACGTATTAATTTTCCCTCCATTGTTATGGCCCCAGCATAAATACCTTCACGGCGTCTTCCGGTTAATACTTCGTCGATATCAGCCAAAAAGGTATATACACGCCAAGGGATATAGTAAATTCTACCTGTTTCTAACCCAAACCAAATGGTTATACCAATAACGAACGAAGTAACATTAGGCATATTAAAGTAATATACGCCTATATAACCAATTACTGACAATATTACGATTAATATTGCAATTACAAAGAGTTGTTTAAAGCCACATTTTACGAACTATGCCATAAAAAATGCGGTTGTAATTAACGGGGATATACTACTTAGACTGTTTATTTCTGATACATCAGTGAGTTGAACAAATCTGCAGAAAAAATTTCAGAGATTATTAGTTTTAACAAGTAAATAAGGTTATTTGATTAGATACTTTATTGATAAATAACCCCCAAACACACAGCTTGGCTTGCGCCAGTTACCTCTGGAATATTTGATGGAATATTGTTGATTCGGCAATAAGCAAGCCAAGCAAAGGCTATTGCCTCCATATCGTCCCCATTTATACCTTTTGTATCGGTTGTTAATACTGACCATGATGGTAATAATGCTGATAATCTTTGCATAATAAGTGGATTTTTAGCACCTCCGCCACAGACTAAAAGCTCGCAAGGTAATTTTTTTAATATAGATAATTTGTTGATCTCATTTGCAATTGATAAAGAGGTTAATTCAACGAGCGTTGCTTGAATATCTTCTGCTTTAAAATCCGTCCCTATTAATTTTTTATGTAACCATGGTAAATTAAATAACTCTCTCCCTGTACTTTTAGGTGCTGGTATTTTGAAATAATCTTCATCAAATAATTTATTCAATAAGTCTTGATTAACTTTTCCTGTTTTTGCCCACAGTCCATTTTTATCATAGCTTTTACCTAGGTTTTGATTTATCCAGCAATCAAGCAGTACGTTTCCTGGACCTGTATCGTAACCAATAACAGTATGGTTAGGAATTAATACTGAAATGTTACTAATTCCTCCTATATTCAATACTACACGATTAATTTGTGGATCTTGTAGCACCGCTTTATGAAAAGCGGGTACCAGTGGTGCTCCTTGCCCGCCATAAGCCATATCTTTTCGACGAAAATCAGCTATGGTGGTTATGCTTGTTTTTGCTGCGATAATATTGGCATCGGCAATTTGTAAGGTGAATGGATTTTTACCGTTTGGTGCATGGTAAATAGTTTGTCCGTGGCAACCAATTGCTTTTATTTGTTGTTTATCAATTTTATTGTCTTTTAAAAATTGATTAATACTATCGGCAAATAATTCACCAAGTTGATGGTCTAATTCACCCAAATTTTGTAATGTGGTTTGCTTTGTTTCACATAATGTTAATAGTTGCTGTTTTAAGTTGGTGGGCATTGGGTAGCAACTACTAGCTATTGATGTGACATTTTTTGCGGTAATATTAACTATAGCAATATCAATTCCATCCATGCTGGTTCCCGACATCACACCAATATATAAATTTTGCATATATCTATCCTTGTCGAATAATGTTACCTGTTTGAATATCTCTGATTTGAGATGGCTGTAATCTATTACCTGTTTCGCCTGCTAAAATCGGAAAATTTTGGCCAAATTGTTTGGCTACTTCGATGGCTGTTTTACAAGGAGAATAACTCGATAAATTAGCACTGGTTGAAACTATCGGTTTGCCATAAAGATCACATAGTTTACGAGCTAAAGGGTGATTGGTGACTCGTACTGCTACAGTGTTGAATTTGCCGGTCAAAAAATAAGGTGTTTTTTTATTTTTAGGAAAAATCCAAGTAATAGGACCGGGCCAGTTAGTAAATGCTAACTGTTTTTGTTCATTGGTAATAGCTAATTCATCTATATAGGGGATCAATTGTTGGTAATGGCTGGCAATTAAAATTAAGCCTTTATCTACTGAACGCTGTTTTAGTTGTAACAATTTTAATACGGCTGATTCACAATCAGGATCACACCCTAGACCGAAAACGGCCTCGGTAGGGTAAGCAATCACTTCACCATTTTTTAAATAATTATTGATTTCCGATAGCGTTAATAAATTAGCCATAAATTTGAATACGAGCTGAGTACAATTGAGATTTATATTAAACTTAGGTTTTAAGTTTTGCAAATTTGCATGATTCATGCTTTTTATAAAACTGGGTAGTTTTAGCATTATGCCTATGGTCATTCCCAGTTTATTTGTGGAAAATGGTTAGTTGTAAGTTCAACAACTTGTTGCATATTGATAATTTTAAGCCTTGAATCAATAATTTTGCTTATTCCTCGGGCTTCTATATCGCTGTTGATGACGTAACAGTGTTTAGTTTTTTTTATAATATCATTTAATAATGGATTATTTTGTATAGCCAGAATAACGCCATTTTGCCAGAACAATACAACATCTTGATCTGATATTAATTGTAGATTTATGGCTGATTGGTTTGCTGTTGATATAGTATGTAGCATTATTTTCACTTTTTATACTGAAACGTAGAGTTACCTGAAACTTTTTTACAAAATCAAGCTCATTTTAGTTAGTACATCTTTGATGTTATTAGTATATAATAAGAACTATTTATTGAGCAAAGAATTCATCATGAAACCAGTTATTTTAAGCAATGAGCAACAAACGATTTTGTTTGGTAGTAAACTTGCCAAACTATGTTTAAACTATTTGTCCAAGCATGATGATACAATTGTTATCTATTTAATTGGCGATCTTGGTGCAGGTAAAACAACTTTTAGTCGTGGTTTTTTGCAACAATTAGGTCATGTAGGTAACGTAAAAAGTCCAACTTATACATTAGTTGAACCCTACCAATTTGCTAATTTTTTAGTTTATCATTTTGATTTATATAGGCTTTGTGATCCAGAAGAGTTAGAGTTTATGGGGATTCGTGAATATTTTTCTTCACGATCAATTTGTTTGATTGAGTGGCCACAGCAAGCAAATGGGATTTTGCCAAGTGCTGATCTTGAAGTTAATTTGACTTATTTGGCGCTTGAACGTACTGCTTGCGTTCAGGCTATAAGCGAAAAAGGTCACGAGATTATTAATCTATCATAATTGAAATAAACAATATAAAGACAATGAAAAAACTATTCACTTTTTTTATCTTATTAATACTTTGTAGTTCTGCCTATGCAGCTAAAGTTGTGATTGCCGTTGATGCGGGGCATGGTGGTAAAGATTCCGGCGCAATAGGGAAAAATAAGTTATATGAAAAAACAGTTACTCTTTCTATTGCTAAAAAACTTACCAAGTTACTAAATAAAGATCCTAATTTTAAAGGGGTATTAACCCGTAGCAGTGATAATTTTATTTCTGTTTCGCAACGTTCTGAAATAGCTAGAAAAAATAAAGCTAATTTGTTAGTTTCCATTCACGCTGATGCTGCGCCAAATCGGAATGCAACGGGTGCCTCGATCTGGGTATTGTCAACTAAGCGAGCTGACACAGAACTTGGTCGTTGGCTTGAACAAGATGAAAAACAGTCACAATTACTTGGCGGGGCGGGTGATGCGCTTAGTGATGATCATGATCCTCATTTAAGTCAAGCTGTATTAGATCTCCAATTTTCTTATTCTCAACGAGTGGGGTATGAGTTAGCAAAACAAGTATTAAAAGAAATGAAAGGGATAACAAAGCTACATAAATCTGCTCCAGAACATGCAAGCTTAGGGGTATTACGTTCACCAGATATTCCATCAATTTTAGTTGAAGTTGGTTTTATCTCTAACGAAGGTGAAGAACGCTTACTAAGTAGTAATGCTCATCAAAATAAGATTGCTAAAGCTATCTATCAAGGTATAAAAAATTACGTTAAACAAAATCCAAAGTTTGGAGAACAGCATTAATGGCAATTCATATTCTTTCTCCTCAATTAGCAAATCAAATTGCTGCTGGTGAGGTGGTAGAACGACCAGCATCAGTCATTAAAGAGTTGGTTGAAAATAGCCTTGATGCGGGCAGTAGTCAAATTGATATTGATCTTGAGCAAGGCGGCTGTAAATTAATTCGTATTAGAGATAATGGTTGCGGTATTGCTAAAGATGAATTAGCACTGGCGCTTGCTCGTCATGCGACAAGTAAAATCAGCAAGTTAGATGATTTAGATTCTATTATTAGCCTTGGATTTCGTGGTGAGGCGCTGGCGAGTATAAGTTCAGTTGCAAGATTGACATTAACTTCACGCACAGCAGAACAAACTGAAGCTTGGCAAGTTTATGCTGAAGGGCGAGATATGGAACCGGTGATTAAACCTGCTGCACATCCTGTTGGCTCGACTGTTGAAGTACTTGATTTGTTTTACAATACTCCTGCAAGACGCCGTTTTTTAAAAACAGAAAAAACCGAATTTATGCATATTGAGGAATTTGTTCGGCGTATTGCGCTTGCACGTCCTGATGTTACTTTTAATTTGCAGCATAATGGTAAACTTGTTAAGCAGTACCGTTCATCTACCCTTGAAAAAAGGGTAGAATTGGTATGTGGACGAGTATTTATGCAAAAAGCAGTCAAATTAGATTGGCAACATGATGATTTGTTCATTCAAGGTTGGGTAACAAGTAGTGAAGTTAGTAATTTGCAATATTTTTATGTTAATGGTCGAGTTATCAAAGATAAATTACTTAATCATGCATTGCGACAAGCCTATATAAGACGTGCGAATGAACAGCAAAGTTATGTGGTGTTTTTACAAATTGATCCAAAACAAGTTGATGTTAATGTTCACCCTGCTAAACATGAAGTCCGTTTTCATGGGGCAAGATTGGTTCATGATTTCGTTTATCAAGCTATAGTTATGGCTCTTGAATCGGATTTATCTGCAATAGATGAAAAAGTAACAATAACACCTAATCGGCAAGCAGCTGGAGAAAATATATTTAATCAAAAGACGATTTCTAAGCCTTATCAAGCTAGTAACCAATTACCTCAAAAACCTAGTAATTATGCTAAAGAAAATGCGTTGTATGGTCAGTTAGTTTGCGTTGACTCTCCTTCTCAAAATATTGCACAACTTGAGCCTAAAAAGCCATTTTTATCGGTAGAAGAAAATGAAATAACTGAACCACAAAAAGCGGTTATTGAATCATTATTTCCTAAACGATATTCACCATTGCAATCACTACAACAGCAGATTGACAATTCATCATTAGTGACATTTGGACGGGTGTTAACTATTATTCAACCTGATATTGCATTGCTTGAAAAAAATGAAGATAATCAACAAAAATTAATGTTGATGAAGTTGCCTATTGCTCAGCAAAAAGTCGTTGCGATTAAATTATTGTCACAAGATTCTGAAAAATTGCTTATCCCATTAACAATTTCAGTTAATAATAAAGAGCAGCAAGTTCTTTCTTCTTATCAGCCGCAGCTAAATTTTTTAGGTTTTGATTTTTATGTTGATAAAGCAAAGTTGTATTTGCAAAATGTTCCTAAAATGTTGCGCACTATCAATTGGCAACAATTATTGCCGGCTTTAATTGCTTTTATTTCTGAGTCAAAAAATGAAGTTTTAGATCCAACACAAATAGCGGCTTGGCTAGCTAATCAATATGATGATAGTGTTACGATGAACTGGAGTGTAGTAAAAGCCATTCAGTTACTAGCTCAATTAGAACAAGTGGATATTAATCTGTTACAACAAGATTCATTTTTATACCCAATTGACATGCAATCTTTAACTCAATCGATTTATCATGAATAAACCAAAAATTATTTCGTTAATGGGGCCAACAGCATCTGGTAAAACAGCATTTGCTATGGCGCTTTATGATCGTTATCCTATTGATATTATTAGTGTCGATTCAGCTCTAATTTATCGTGGTATGGACATTGGTACTGCAAAACCGACTAAAGAAGAGCAACAAAAGTATCCACATAAATTGATTGATATTTGTGATCCTGCAAAAAGTTATTCGGCAGCTAATTTTAGACATGATGCTATTGTGGAAATTGAAAAAACACTAAAAAAAGGACGAATTCCATTGTTGGTTGGTGGGACAATGCTCTATTTTAAGGCTTTAATTGAAGGACTTTCACCGCTTCCTGCTGCTAATAGAGAAATTCGTGAGCAAATAGAGGAAAAAGCCAATAAATTAGGTTGGCAAGCGATTTACGAAGATCTAAAAAAAGTCGATCCAATTTCAGCTGAACGAATTCATCCTAACGATCCTCAGCGGCTTAATCGTGCTTTAGAGGTTTATTTAATTTCAGGAAAAAGTCTAACTGAACTTATACAAGAAAGTGGCCAAGTATTACCATACGATGTTATGCAATTTGCTATTATGCCGCAAGATAGGTCGCAATTACATGAACGTATTGAACAACGATTTTTACAAATGTTGGATCAAGGATTTGAAAATGAAGTTAGAGCACTTATGCAGCGATCGGATTTACATTTAAATTTACCTTCTATGCGTTGTGTTGGATATCGTCAAATGTGGGAGTATTTAAATGGCAATACAAGTTATGATGAAATGGTTTTTAAAGGAATTTGCGCTACTCGTCAATTAGCTAAACGACAAATAACATGGCTTCGTGGTTGGAAGCAACCTATAACATGGTTAAACAATGATAATATGGATACAATTTTCCGAAACGTATTCTAAGCGATAATTTTTATAGTGGTCTAATAATATACAATTATAAGTTCTTTAGTAGTTAAAATTATGTGTATTATTGTCAGTATTTAGTATTTTGTTTACCTTTTTAGTTTAAATTTATTAAAAATTTAGTTATTTGTGCATTAATTATAGTTGATTGGTTCAAGAGAATCGCTTTTTGTGTTATTTTGGTAGATACTAAAGATGTATCTGAAAATAGTATGTAAAAATACATTAATTATTTATAAATGTATTTATTTTATCTTAATATAATTATTTTTTTAAAGGATAAACTCATGTCAAAAGGGCAGTCATTACAAGATCCTTATTTAAATTTGCTTCGTCGAGAGCACATTCCTGTCTCAATCTATTTAGTTAATGGTATTAAGTTACAAGGGCAAATTGAATCATTTGATCAATTTGTGATTTTGTTAAAAAATACTGTAAGCCAAATGGTATATAAACATGCCATCTCGACAGTCGTACCATCTAGACCTATTTCTGGATTGGTATCTCAAGCCGAAGAGGAAAGCGAAAGCTGAATTTCAGTGGAGAATCTGATTGTTTGAGAGATATAAAGGCGGTGAATCTGCCTTATTAGTCCATGTATTTTTCCCTCAAGAGAGCAATATCGAGGATCTTAAAGAGTTTGAAATTTTGGTTTCTTCGGCTCAAATAGATATTCTCGATATTGTAACAACCTCAAGAAAAGCACCTCAAACCAAATATTTTGTAGGTGAAGGTAAGGCTCAAGAAATAGCAGAAAAAGTTAAACAGCTCAATGCTTCTGTTATTTTAGTAAATCATTCATTAACTCCCTCCCAAGAACGTAATCTAGAGCAATTGTGCAAATGTCGTGTTGTTGATAGAACCGGATTGATTCTTGATATTTTTGCTCAAAGAGCCAGAACACATGAAGGTAAATTACAGGTCGAGTTAGCACAGTTAAAACATCTTTCGACTCGTTTAGTTAGAGGTTGGACGCATTTAGAACGTCAAAAAGGTGGGATAGGTTTACGTGGTCCAGGTGAAACTCAATTAGAAACTGATAGAAGGTTGATTCGTCAACGGATTCAATTAATTTTATCAAGACTTGCTAAAGTTGAAAAACAGCGAAATCAAAATCGTCAATCACGAAATAAAGCAGATCTATCAACAGTCTCTTTTGTTGGCTACACGAATGCAGGTAAATCAACATTATTTAATGCGTTAACAAATGCTGATGTATATGCTGCTAATCAGTTATTTGCTACACTCGATCCAACACTTCGTCGAATTATTGTTGATGATGTAGGTGAAGTTGTTTTAGCTGACACGGTTGGTTTTATTCGCCATTTGCCACATGATTTAATCGCGGCTTTTAAAGCAACGTTATTAGAAACTCAACAAGCTGCATTGTTATTACATGTTGTTGATGCAGCAGATCCTAATTTATTAGATAATATGCATGCTGTTGATGAAGTTTTGCACGAAATTGATGCGCACGAACTTCCAACATTACTTGTTATGAATAAAATCGACTTGATAGAAGGCAAACAACCAAGTATTGATAGAGATGAAAACGGTATACCAATTCGTGTTTGGATTTCAGCGCAAAATAGTTTAGGATTAGATCAATTATTTATCGCTTTAAAAGAAAGGCTAGCTAAGCAAATACAAGTTTGCCACTTAAACTTACCTGCTTATTTAGCAAGATTAAGAAGTCGTTTATATCAGTTAAATGCGGTAGAAAATGAATTTATTAATGAGGATGGTAGTTTTCATCTAGATGTGAGAATTCCCTCTATAGAATGGAATCGCCTCTGTAAACAAGAACCAGATCTGTTATACTTGATCAATAAGCAAAATAACAACTAATTATCAAATGGAGCATATACAATATGGCGTGGAATCAGCCCGGCAATAACGGACAAGATAACGACCCATGGGGGAATAATAAAAAAAAGCCAACTAATCATTCATCTGATGGTTTATTTGATAAAGTTAAAAAATTATTAAAAAAAAATAATTTCGGTAATAATAATGGTTCCTCTGGAATTAAATTGCCGATGAGTACAACTAAAATTATCATATCTATAATTGCTTTACTTGTTCTAGTTTGGGCAGGAAGTGGATTTTATACCATTAACCAAAATCAACGTGGTGTAATTACTCGCTTCGGTCAAGTTCAATCTGAAATCATTCAACCAGGACTAAATTGGAAGCCAACTTTAATCGATAAAGTGTATATTGTTGATACACAGGGTATTCGAAATTTTAACGAAAAGGGACTTATTGTTACAGCTGGTGAAAATTTGGTTTTTGTTGATATAAATGTGCAATATAGTGTCAGCGATCCTTTAAAATATTTATTTAATGTCACTAATGTAGAAGATAGTTTGCGCCAAGCTGCCGATAGCGCCCTTAGAACGGTAGTGGCAAGTTCAAATATTGATGCGATAATCTCTGATGAACGTTCAGCTCTAGAACGTAGCACTAAAGATGAGTTAGTCAATATCATTAGTCCCTATGATATGGGTATTAATGTTATTAATTTGAATTTTCAAGTTGCTCGTCTACCAGATGAAGTGAAAGGCGCTTACAATGATACGCTTCATGTTCAAGACGATAGTGAGCGAGAAATTAAACAAGCTGAAGCTGATAAGGTGAAGAAAATTCAGCAGGCAGAAGAACGTTCAGCAGGAATTTTAGCTGATGCTAATGCTTATAAGGTTAGAGTAGAACTTGAAGCTGCTGGTGATGTGGCTAGTTTTGAAAAAATCTTACCACAATATAAAGTAGCACCAGAAATTACTAAAGAACATTTATATATTGAAACTATGGAAAGAGTATTAACCAAAAACAATAAGATTATAGTGAATGATAAAAGTGGAAATTTGATGGTGTTACCGTTAGAAGCACTATTAAAAAATAAGAGTGAAAAAAATTCTCAAATAATGACGTTATCAAACCAAAATAGTGAATATAATTCTAATATGCTGAGCTCGTCTGAAACAGTAAAAGAGCAGCCTCAACCAATACCGGAATTATTAAAAGAAAATAACAAAAACACTAATACCACTAATAACACCATTAAAGTTGGCGAGACTACGCGGACTCCACGGTTTATGGGAAGATAAGGAGAAAAGCATGCGCAAATTATTGATTCCTATAGTATTGATTTTGATTGGTGTATTTTTTTCTAGCGCTTATGTTATTGAAGAAGGTACTCGTGGAATAGTTTTACGGTTTAATAAAATTATAGGATTATCTGAACCTGGATTACATTTTAAATTTCCAGGAATGGATAATGTAAAAATTGTTGATGCTAAAATCAAAACAACAAATAGTTCTAATAATGTCGGTCAAGAACAAGAATATAGAACACGTGAAAATAAAGATTTAGTTGTTGATTATTTCGTACAATGGAAGATTGTTGATTTTGATCGATACTATGAAACTATTGCTGGTGGTAATAGTATTGATAACTTGCTGATTGCTCGATTAAATGGCTGTTTGAGAGCAGAAATTGAAAAATTAAATATCATTGATATTGTTAATGATCCAAATAATAGCTCTCATAATTCTATAGTGACGCGTGTAAAGAACGCTTTAAATAGTACATCTCAGGAATTGGTTAAAAGTGATTCGATTGAAAAGCACGTTAATAGAGATGAAAAAGCTTTAGAGGATAATCAAGCGAGTATGAGGTCGTTCGGTATTGAAATTATTGATGTCCGCTTAAAGAAAGTTAATTTTCCTCAAGAAATGTTTAATTCTATTTATAGCAAAATGAAAACAGACCGAAAAAATGTTGTCCAAAATCAACATGTTCAAGGTATTAAAAGAGTTGATGAAATACGAGCAGAGACTATTCTAGAAGTAACCAAAATATTGTCTGAAGCTGAAAGTCAGTCTCGCTCTATCCGTGGTGAGGGTGATGCAAATGCAATCAAACTTTATGTCGATGCTTTTGGTAAAGATATAGAGTTTTTTAGCTTTATACGTAGGCTAAAAACTTATGAAAGAAGCTTTATAGGAAATGATGTTATAGTTATTAGTCCTGAAAGCGAATTTTTTAAATATATGAAATTAAAATCTAATAATTAGCTGAATGAGTAAATAGTTTATGAGTAATAATGTTGTTGTGCTAGGTACACAATGGGGTGATGAAGGCAAAGGTAAAGTTGTTGATTTACTCACGGAAAAAGCAAAGTATGTTGTTCGTTATCAAGGCGGGCATAATGCAGGTCATACATTAGTTATTAATGGTGAAAAAACAGTATTACACTTAATTCCATCAGGAATTTTACGTAATGATGTTATTAGCATTATTGCTAATGGTGTAGTACTTTGTCCTGATGCTTTGATGAAAGAGATGAAAGAGTTAGAAAATAGTGGTATTCCTGTTAGGGAAAGACTCCTTATCTCTGAATCATGTCCTCTAATTTTGCCTTACCATATTGCATTAGATCAAGCTCGAGAAAAAGCTCGTGGCAATAAAGCTATTGGAACAACAGGGCGTGGTATTGGTCCTGCTTATGAGGATAAAGTTGCTCGCCGTGGACTTCGAGTTGGTGATTTACGTGATCGTCAAGCTTTTGCTGAAAAACTAAAAGATGTGATGGAATATCATAATTTCCAATTAATCAATTATTACAAAACCGAAGCTGTAGATTATCAAAAAGTTTTAGATGCTACATTAGCTATAGCTGATATTTTAGTTGCTATGATTGCCGATATTCCTGCGCTTTTAGAAGATGCACGAAGAAAAGGCGAAAGAATTATGTTCGAAGGTGCACAAGGTACATTACTTGATATCGATCATGGTACTTATCCTTTTGTAACTTCTTCTAATACTACTGCTGGTGGTGTGGCAACGGGATCTGGTTTTGGTCCACGTTACGTTGGCTATGTGTTAGGTATTGTTAAAGCTTACTCTACGCGTGTTGGTGCAGGCCCATTCCCTACCGAGCTATTTGACGAAGTTGGTGAATATCTTTGCAAACAAGGTAATGAATTTGGTGCAACAACTGGTCGTCGTCGTCGCACTGGATGGCTTGATGCTGTTGCTGTGCGTAAAGCGGTACAACTTAATTCTGTTTCAGGATTTTGTTTAACTAAACTTGATGTGTTAGATGGGCTTAAAGAAGTAAAAATTTGTGTCGGTTACCAATTACCAAATGGTGATATTATCAAAAATGCTCCAGCTGCCGCTGAAGAGTGGAGCTTAGTTAAACCTGTTTATGAAACTATGCCAGGTTGGAGCGAATCAACTTTTGGTATTAAAAGCTATGATGCACTGCCACAAGCAGCAAAAGCTTATATCAAAAGAATTAAAGAGTTAACCGAAACACCAATTGATATTATTTCAACAGGTCCGGATCGCAATGAAACCATTATTTTACGTGATCCTTATCAAGCATAATATTGATTAGAAAATCGGGATAATTTTCCCGATTTTTTATTTTTTGAGATATAACGATTAACTGTGTATGAGGGAATTATGGCTAAATTAGGTACTCCTTTATCACCGACTGCAACTAAAGTATTACTTTGTGGTGCAGGAGAGTTAGCTAAAGAAGTGGCGATTGAATTACAACGTTTTGGCTGTGAAGTTATTGCAGTTGATCGCTATGCTAATGCGCCAGCAATGCAAGTAGCTCATCGGTATCGTACTGTTAATATGCTTGATGGGGATGCTCTAAGAAAAGTCATTGAAATGGAAAATCCCGATTATATTGTTCCAGAAATTGAAGCTATTGCCACATCTACACTAGTTGAGTTGGAAAAAGAAGGATTTACTGTTATTCCAACAGCAAAAGCAACGCAATTAACAATGAATCGTGAGGGGATTCGCCGTCTTGCTGCAGAAGAATTAAAACTACCCACTTCATCTTATCGTTTCGCCGAAAACGAATTTGAATATGAACAAATGGTAAAAGAGATAGGTTTTCCATGTTTGGTTAAGCCAGTTATGAGCTCTTCGGGTAAAGGTCAATCTTTATTGCGTAGTGAAGCAGATATTAAATCTTCATGGATATATGCTCAAGAGGGAGGGCGCTCTGGTGGGGGTAAAGTAATCATAGAAGGTTTTGTTGATTTTGATTACGAGATTACTTTGCTGACTGTTCGGCATATTAACGGAGTTTCATTCTGCGAACCAATTGGCCATCGTCAAGAAAAAGGTGATTATCGAGAATCTTGGCAACCTCAGCAGATGCCTGAAAAAGCATTGAAACAAGCGAAAAATATTGCAACTAAAATAACAGAAGCATTAGGTGGGCGAGGGGTATTTGGTGTTGAATTATTTGTTAAAGGGGAGCAAGTATGGTTTAGTGAAGTATCACCTCGCCCCCATGATACCGGTATGGTGACATTAATTTCACAAAACCTATCTGAGTTTGCATTACATGCTAGGGCAATATTAGGATTGCCAATTCCAATTATAGAACAATATGGTGCCTGTGCATCATCTGTCTTATTAATAGAAGGTAACTCCAAACAAATAACTTTTGCTAATATTGATAAAGCATTAAGCGAACCGCAAACTGATTTACGTTTATTTGGTAAACCAGAAGTAAAAGGAACAAGAAGAATGGGTGTTGCGTTAGCTAGAGCATCGACAGTTAAAGAGGCTACTAATAAAGCAATTAATGTGACAAAACAACTAAAAATAACCCTATAACGCCTAAATTTGCGTAAAAAGCAGCCAATCAATACAAAAAAATAAAAAAATCTAAAAATAGGGGTTGACGTTCACAAGTGAAGTCAGTAGTATACGCAACCCTTGAGACAGAGAACTAAGTCAACGAAAAGTTGATGAGGAATATAAGCTGTCAGCTCTTTAAAAAGAAGAAACAGACAATCTGTGTGGGCACTTGCGAGACAAAAGATTAAAGTCTACGGACTAAAAAATTAAGTCTTGATAAGTGACACTGAAGATTCATTTGAATATGTCAGAGACAGTTATTGAGCATCAAACTTTAAATTGAAGAGTTTGATCATGGCTCAGATTGAACGCTGGCGGCAGGCTTAACACATGCAAGTCGAACGGTAACATGAGTGCTTGCACTTGATGACGAGTGGCGGACGGGTGAGTAAGGTATGGGGATCTGCCGAATGGAGGGGGACAACAGTTGGAAACGACTGCTAATACCGCATAAAGTTGAGAGACCAAAGCGTGGGACCTACGGGCCATGCGCCATTTGATGAACCCATATGGGATTAGCTAGTTGGTGGGGTAAAGGCTCACCAAGGCGACGATCTCTAGCTGGTCTGAGAGGATGACCAGCCACACTGGAACTGAGACACGGTCCAGACTCCTACGGGAGGCAGCAGTGGGGAATATTGCACAATGGGGGGAACCCTGATGCAGCCATGCCGCGTGTATGAAGAAGGCCTTCGGGTTGTAAAGTACTTTCGGTGATGAGGAAGGTGATGTATCTAACAGGTGCATTAATTGACGTTAATCACAGAAGAAGCACCGGCTAACTCCGTGCCAGCAGCCGCGGTAATACGGAGGGTGCGAGCGTTAATCGGAATGACTGGGCGTAAAGGGCATGTAGGCGGATAATTAAGTTAGGTGTGAAAGCCCTGGGCTCAACCTAGGAATTGCACTTAAAACTGGTTAACTAGAGTATTGTAGAGGAAGGTAGAATTCCACGTGTAGCGGTGAAATGCGTAGAGATGTGGAGGAATACCGGTGGCGAAGGC
>NZ_LZHQ01000014.1 GCF_001690655.1 Gilliamella sp. Occ3-1 | reverse complement strand
GTAGTATACGCAACCCTTGAGACAGAGAACTAAGTCAACGAAAAGTTGATGAGGAATATAAGCTGTCAGCTCTTTAAAAAGAAGAAACAGACAATCTGTGTGGGCACTTGCGAGACAAAAGATTAAAGTCTACGGACTAAAAAATTAAGTCTTGATAAGTGACACTGAAGATTCATTTGAATATGTCAGAGACAGTTATTGAGCATCAAACTTTAAATTGAAGAGTTTGATCATGGCTCAGATTGAACGCTGGCGGCAGGCTTAACACATGCAAGTCGAACGGTAACATGAGTGCTTGCACTTGATGACGAGTGGCGGACGGGTGAGTAAGGTATGGGGATCTGCCGAATGGAGGGGGACAACAGTTGGAAACGACTGCTAATACCGCATAAAGTTGAGAGACCAAAGCGTGGGACCTACGGGCCATGCGCCATTTGATGAACCCATATGGGATTAGCTAGTTGGTGGGGTAAAGGCTCACCAAGGCGACGATCTCTAGCTGGTCTGAGAGGATGACCAGCCACACTGGAACTGAGACACGGTCCAGACTCCTACGGGAGGCAGCAGTGGGGAATATTGCACAATGGGGGGAACCCTGATGCAGCCATGCCGCGTGTATGAAGAAGGCCTTCGGGTTGTAAAGTACTTTCGGTGATGAGGAAGGTGATGTATCTAACAGGTGCATTAATTGACGTTAATCACAGAAGAAGCACCGGCTAACTCCGTGCCAGCAGCCGCGGTAATACGGAGGGTGCGAGCGTTAATCGGAATGACTGGGCGTAAAGGGCATGTAGGCGGATAATTAAGTTAGGTGTGAAAGCCCTGGGCTCAACCTAGGAATTGCACTTAAAACTGGTTAACTAGAGTATTGTAGAGGAAGGTAGAATTCCACGTGTAGCGGTGAAATGCGTAGAGATGTGGAGGAATACCGGTGGCGAAGGCGGCCTTCTGGACAGATACTGACGCTGAGATGCGAAAGCGTGGGGAGCAAACAGGATTAGATACCCTGGTAGTCCACGCTGTAAACGATGTCGATTTGGAGTTTGTTGCCTAGAGTGATGGGCTCCGAAGCTAACGCGATAAATCGACCGCCTGGGGAGTACGGCCGCAAGGTTAAAACTCAAATGAATTGACGGGGGCCCGCACAAGCGGTGGAGCATGTGGTTTAATTCGATGCAACGCGAAGAACCTTACCTGGTCTTGACATCCACAGAATCTTGTAGAGATACGAGAGTGCCTTCGGGAACTGTGAGACAGGTGCTGCATGGCTGTCGTCAGCTCGTGTTGTGAAATGTTGGGTTAAGTCCCGCAACGAGCGCAACCCTTATCCTTTGTTGCCATCGATTAGGTCGGGAACTCAAAGGAGACTGCCGTTGATAAAGCGGAGGAAGGTGGGGACGACGTCAAGTCATCATGGCCCTTACGACCAGGGCTACACACGTGCTACAATGGCGTATACAAAGGGAGGCGACCTCGCGAGAGTAAGCGGACCTCACAAAGTACGTCTAAGTCCGGATTGGAGTCTGCAACTCGACTCCATGAAGTCGGAATCGCTAGTAATCGTGAATCAGAATGTCACGGTGAATACGTTCCCGGGCCTTGTACACACCGCCCGTCACACCATGGGAGTGGGTTGCACCAGAAGTAGATAGCTTAACCTTCGGGAGGGCGTTTACCACGGTGTGGTTCATGACTGGGGTGAAGTCGTAACAAGGTAACCGTAGGGGAACCTGCGGTTGGATCACCTCCTTACGAAGTGCTCGTAAGTGTTCACACAGATTGTTTGTTTAGAAGAGAAATAATTAAGTCCCCTTCGTCTAGAGGCCTAGGACATCGCCCTTTCACGGCGGTAACAGGGGTTCGAATCCCCTAGGGGACGCCATAAAATGTGATGAAATTATTTTCTAAAAAATTATGTTTGTATTTACTTGATTTAGTGTTTAAGTGAATAGAAAGATAAAGCTCTTTAACAATTAGGAACAAGCTGAAAGAAACGAGTTCTCGTTTTTACGAAAGGCTTTTAATTATAGGTTGAGTTAAAGTTTATTGAACTTTGATTGAACAATCTATAAATAAAAAGAGAATAAGTAAGAAAGAGAAGAAAGCGTAATTTAAACCAAGACAACTGTGAGTTGTAAGGTTAAGAAATTAAGCGTACACGGTGGATGCCTAGGCAATCAGAGGCGAAGAAGGACGTGTTAATCTGCGAAAAGCGACGGTAAGCTGATAAAAAGCGTAATAGCCGTCGATGTCCGAATGGGGAAACCCAGTGTGGGTAACCACACTATCATCTAATGAATTCATAGTTAGATGAGGCGAACCGGGAGAACTGAAACATCTAAGTACCCCGAGGAAAAGAAATCAACCGAGATTCCCTGAGTAGCGGCGAGCGAAAGGGGAGGAGCCCAAGCGGGTAGCATAAGGTATTAGTGGAAGCGTCTGGAAAGTCGCACGATAGAGGGTGAAAGTCCCGTACACGAAGGTACGTTATGTGGAAGCTTATAGAGTAGGGCGGGACACGTGATATCCTGTCTGAAGAAGGGGGGACCATCCTCCAAGGCTAAATACTCCTGATTGACCGATAGTGAACCAGTACCGTGAGGGAAAGGCGAAAAGAACCCCGGGAGGGGAGTGAAATAGACCCTGAAACCGTGTACGTACAATCAGTGGGAGCTGTTACCGTTGGGTAATAGTGACTGCGTACCTTTTGTATAATGGGTCAGCGACTTATATTCTGTAGCGAGGTTAACCGAATAGGGGAGCCGAAGGGAAACCGAGTATTAACTGTGCGTTAAGTTGCAGGGTATAGACCCGAAACCCGGTGATCTAGCCATGGGCAGGTTGAAGGTTGGTTAACACTAACTGGAGGACCGAACCGACTAATGTTGAAAAATTAGCGGATGACCTGTGGCTGGGGGTGAAAGGCCAATCAAACCGGGAGATAGCTGGTTCTCCCCGAAAGCTATTTAGGTAGCGCCTCATGAATGACTGTTGGGGGTAGAGCACTGTTTCGGCTAGGGGGCCATCCCGGCTTACCAACCCGATGCAAACTCCGAATACTGACAAGTTGAATCATGGGAGACACACGGCGGGTGCTAACGTTCGTCGTGAAGAGGGAAACAACCCAGACCGCCAGCTAAGGTCCCAAAGTCATAGTTAAGTGGGAAACGAAGTGGGAAGGCTTAGACAGCTAGGATGTTGGCTTAGAAGCAGCCATCATTTAAAGAAAGCGTAATAGCTCACTAGTCGAGTCGGCCTGCGCGGAAGATGTAACGGGGCTAAAACTATGCACCGAAGCTGCGGCAGTGCACGCAAGTGTATTGGGTAGGGGAGCGTTCTGTAAGCCGTAGAAGGTGTGTTGTGAGGCATGCTGGAGGTATCAGAAGTGCGA
>NZ_LZHQ01000013.1 GCF_001690655.1 Gilliamella sp. Occ3-1 | reverse complement strand
TATAACCGTGAAAAGCAATTATTTGATTCGAAAGTAGATAAAGGATTACCTTCAGTAGTTATTCAAGCGGAAATAAATAAAAATGATAAACAATTAAATAAAAACAATCTAACACAACCGCCTAATGATCCTTTTTCTAAGGCATTGCAAACCGCCACGGAAAGATTGGAGCAAAGAAGTACATCAAATCAAAAAACAAGGCATCAAGGAATGGGGTGAAATTGAACGATAATTTAATCAAATTTATCGGTATTCGAAACGTTTAAGAAAAACTGAATTTCTATAAAAATTTAGTTCGCATAATGTATTAATGCCGTTATGTTTAATTCGCAGGCTGTAAAATATTGGCGACCGAGTAGGGCGCAGCAAGGCGGAAGTCGCAGTCACGAAGTGAACCGAGTGAGCACTTGACGAAGTGAACTATTGACAACTCTCCCAATTTTACCCTTTAGGCCAGGTGGAAAGGAACGCATAGCGAGCCTTTCCGCTTGGATGACCCCCAAAATTTAGTTATAATTCAGCCTAAATATCACAATAATAATTTATCAATAAACCAATATTAAATAGGAGTGGATCATGGCGACGTTTGATGAAAAAGAGTTTTTATTGGAAGAAGTTTATAATAGTGTCCGAATTTGTATATCCAAAGCAAAAGGTTATAGCAACGAATATACAGCAGATATGTTAGAAGATATTGCAAAATTAAGGGAGTTTAGACAAAAAATTGCTGACACTACCTATGAGGAAATTAATTATGAAACTGCATTAAAATTTTTCCAATTAATTGAAAATAAATATAAGTAATTAATATGAATAAGAATGAAATTTTATCTCAGATATGTATTCAAGAAAAAAGTAAAATAATTAATGATGTATGGAATGATATTCATATAGATCAACCCGAATTAATTTCACAGCAATCGAATCCCAAAGCTTATGTTATGGGAGGTCAACCTGGTGCAGGAAAGTCGACATCTACAAATAAACTTGAAACTAAATATAAAAATAATATTTTAACTATTGACTTAGATGCCTATCGAGAACGTCATCCAAACTTCAAAGCGTTATATGAAAAATATGGCAAAGATTCAGCCGTATATACCCACGAATTTGCGAGTGAAATTAAGGAGGAAATTCTAAAACGTGCGATTGAAGCTAAATACAACATCATTGTAGATGGCACATTAAAAAATACAAATAAAGCTAAAAAGCTTATAGAGACTTTAAAAAATAAAGGGTATCAAGTCGACGTTCTTATTCACACTTGCCCTAAAGAAGTAAGTTGGGATAGCGTAAATAACCGTTATGAAAATGCGTTAAAAGCTGGTCGAATTCCTCGTTATGTTCCTAAACATATACATGATAAAGTGGTTGCTGTACTGCCTAATAACGCAGATGAGTTAAGTAAATCTAGCCAAATCGAAAAGTTATCTGTTTATAACCGTGAAAAGCAATTATTTGATTCGAAAGTAGATAAAGGATTACCTTCAGTAGTTATTCAAGCGGAAATAAATAAAAATGATAAACAATTAAATAAAAACAATCTAACACAACCGCCTAATGATCCTTTTTCTAAGGCATTGCAAACCGCCACGGAAAGATTGGAGCAAAGAAGTACATCAAATCAAAAAACAAGGCATCAAGGAATGGGGTGAAATTGAACGATAATTTAATCAAATTTATCGGTATTCGAAACGTTTAAGAAAAACTGAATTTCTATAAAAATTTAGTTCGCATAATGTATTAATGCCGTTATGTTTAATTCGCAGGCTGTAAAATATTGGCGACCGAGTAGGGCGCAGCAAGGCGGAAGTCGCAGTCACGAAGTGAACCGAGTGAGCACTTGACGAAGTGAACTATTGACAACTCTCCCAATTTTACCCTTTAGGCCAGGTGGAAAGGAACGCATAGCGAGCCTTTCCGCTTGGATGACCCCCAAAATTTAGTTATAATTCAGCCGTAAATATCACTAAAACTACCTAAGGAACACAAGATGCGAGACCAAAAAGAACGAGTTTACAGCATTGAAAGATTAACTAAAAATGAATTTAGACATGCATTAGCAGTTAATTTAATCACACAAGAAGAGCATGATAAATACCTGCAAGAACTAAATGAATTAACTTCTTATATCTATGAAAAATATAAAGATGACCCAAGTTTTTATCCAGATGATTGGGATAAAATTAATCAATATTATGAAAAAATAATAGGGCTTGATTTTGTTAGAGGGTATGTAAAAGAGGGCTTAGAAGACAGTTGGCTTATAGAGATGTAAATAATGATAAAAGTAGATAATATTGATCAACTCATTGAACAAATAGAACAAGTAGATAAAAATAAAGGGATATCTAATTTTACTCAGAATAATACAAATTACCCTAGAAATCCTTATACTCAAGAAATTTATCAAGCTAGTTTTTTATATGAAAAAGGTCATCAAAAGGGTTTTTCAGAAACACGATGGCTAACTGAAGATGAAATACAGGCAAATAATTTACAAGTAAAAGCTGAACAAAAAGAGAATTTTATTGAAAGTGATTTATATAAAGATAATGAATATTATGAAAATATTAGATTTTATAATGTAGAGCAATTAGATAAAACCTCATTTGATAAGCTCCCACCTGAAATTAAGCCAGAAAAAAAATGGCAGGAAAATTTTAAAATAGAGCAATTTATAGCAAGCCAAGGGATTAAGGTATTACATAACAGCCCATCAAACCCACGTTATAATGCTAAAACTCATACCATTCATATGCCCGATAAATCCCAGTATGATACTGCGGAAGGTTACTATAATGATATTTTTCATGAAATAGGACATTCCACCTGTAAAGAGTTGGATCGAATACCGATTACACATGAACAAAAAAGATTATTCTCCCCAAGGGATGAGTTAGTTGCCGAGACAACTGCAATCAAACTATGCGATTTAACCAAAATCAAATCTGATAAAACTAAAAATCTAGCTTATATTAAATTTAATTTGGCTAAATTTGGTGATGATAAAGCGGTTCAAAAAGTGGAGTTAGAAAAGGCATTAATTGAATCGGATAAGGTGGTAGAGCTAACAAAAAGTAAATATCTTGATGTTAAAAAACAGCATGGGGTATCAAATGAAATTTTTAATCAGGCATTACAAACCGCTTCGAAAAAATTAGAGCAAAGAAACAAATCAAATCAAAAACAGCAGTTTCAAGGGATGAGCCGAGGAATTGAGCGGTAATTTAATCGTATTTATAGTCAATTTAGTAAAATTAGAAACGTTTAAGAAAAACTGAATTTCTACAAAAAATTAGTTCGCATAATGTAAAATGCATTATGTTTAATTCGCAGGCTGTAAAATATTGGCGACCGAATAGGGCGCATACAGCCAAGAATTTAGCATAATGCCGTTATGCGAATTAATCATTAAAAGAATTTATGACACACATAAAACCCGACACAAAACCCTACAATAAAAATCAAATATTTTGGTGTTTCATCTTTGTTATTGTTGTTATTGTTATTGCTACGATATAGCTTGGGGTTATACCACAAGTCTTTAGGGTTTTTGTTTTTCATTTTTTATTCCTTTATTTCATTTTTTGTAATAGGGTTGTTGTTTTTAAGTTCGGATGTTCAGTGACACCCGAACTTTACCGTACTTTCCTACGGTAGGATTGTTACTTTTTAGTTGCTCTATCAATAAAATCGTCTGCAGCTTCTCTTGCGTATTCGTCTATTATATATGTTAATAGTTCTGACCATTTTATTAGTTTCCCTGTTTTAACTGATATATTTATTGCTAACTTCTCAAGTTCAATCTTTCTGTTTTCTGTTATGTTGTATGTCATTCTTTTCATTTATGTGATCTCGTGTTGTTTTATATATAACCATTATATTAACTAATGAGTTCATCGTGTTTTTTGACTGGTTATCAATAGAGCAGGATTTTGGTTATCAATTGCCGATTATCGGTGATGTTGCTTATCAACGCATATTTTTAGAAACTGGGGAGGCAAGCTCTTTGTCTCAACCCGCTTATAAGCATTCGGGTTCATTTTGTGATTCTGTTCTGATTAAGATCTCAGGTTCAGTCTTAAAAATGTCGGGTAATCCGTCACGGTGGGGACGTATAGAGAACTTATTCGGTTTACGAACTGTTGATAATTGTGTTGATGTTTATAACAAAATTTTAACTGAACTTAATTTACCCGTATTTACAAAATGCACTAAATTGCAGTTTAGACAACCTAATGGTTCAAAAGTGGAAAGTTTTTCAGACGGTGCAATTATTAAAGAACTGCATATTACATCAAATAGAATGGTGGGACAGGGTAACGAAAACGATTATTTGGCAGGGCTATCAACTTTAAATTATCGTTACAGTGTCCCGCGATTACACAGTAACGGTCAATCTGTGGATTGGCTATCGAAAAACGGCAATGCTCATCTTATTTATCCTACTGTTTACAATAAAGCACATGAACTTGAATTACACAGCTTAACAAAAATAAAAAATAAATTTGGTGAAAACTCAATAGAATTTAAATATTTAACTGACGTAATAGAATATTGTAAAAATAACGGCGTAGTACGATTTGAACAAAAATTAAAATCCCGATTTTTAAAACGAGAGAATTTACATTACTGGGGATTATCAGACTATACACGATTAAATAACTTACATAATGAATTTTTAGACTTAGATAAAAAATTATCGGTGAATGCTATGGACTTTGAAACGATTAGTGAACAATTAATAAGATGTGGCGTAGTTGATACAACACGCTCAGCCAATACAACCGCTATGTATGCGTTGCAATGGATGCATGGGCAAACGTTTGATTTTAATAAAAAAGCAGTTCAGACACATAGGGCAAGATTACGTAAAATTGGTATTGATATAGCACAACGTTGTAATTTAGCTAAGTTTAGCCCAGTGACAGTTAGAGAAATAAGAAAAGTTGAAGTTTCAGATTGTCAAATCCCTGATTGGTATCAGATGCCACAAATTTTTAGGCTTGCGTCATAACTGTATTTATATCCAGTTAATTTAACATAATATACATTATTGTAACGTATTGATTTTAATGATTATTTATTTTTGTTAATTTGTTAGTAGATTGATTAATTTAACATTTTACTGGTAAATCGTGTTTTTTTAAATTGAGGTCATGATTATACAGGTTTCATCGTCTAGTTTTACGTACGTTTATCGTGGTTCGCATAATGTATATTATGTTAAATAATGTCTATTATTACGAACTGCTAAACCACTCTCGTTTATCACACAATTTCATTGAATATTTTTATTCAAAATACTTTATTTCTTTTCCTGCGAGTGGCATTTTTAAAATGTGTTTTTTTATTTTACCCCATACTTGCATTTCACAAGCTTTACAATTGAACTTTAGCAATAATTCTTCATTATTTTGAATTAATTTCATTGGCGTAACTTTAGTTTTAACTCCTTGAATTCCTTTTGCTTGTTTTGGACATAAATTAAACGCAAACCGTAAACAATGTTTGGTTATCATTAAGGGCGCATCTTCTTTAACGTCATGTGCTTCATAGGCACTTTCAATTAATTCAACTCCATGTTGTGTATAAAATTCTCTTGCTTTGTGATTATAAACATTTGCCAAAAAGCTCAAATGATTTTCAGGATAAAACGGAACTGGGTTTTGTTCTGGTTTACGTTTTCGGCGACAATAACTTGTTAATCTTTTAGCCGTCAGTTTATTAATAGTATCCCTTCGAAACTGATTTAGTTGGCTACTTGGAATAAAATAAATTTTTGATAAATTTAAATCAAAATCAGTAAGATAATATATAGTTTTTCCTAATTTAGATAAATTATCTCTAATGTTTTTTAATGATTTATCTGGTTGTTCTGCAAGTTCGAATTTCCCATTAAGTTCTAACTTGACACAATGCCCCTCTTCACTTTTTGCAATTAGCTCTATACCTTTCTCAATATTATATAGTTTAAATGACACGCCAATTCTGCGATTACTTGATTCTTTCAATAAATTTTGTTGCCACACATGATCAAGATTTCGATTCACTATATAAGGTAATTTAACTGAAAAAAGCGGCTTAGGAATTTCATTTGGATAAATTCGATATTGATTAGCCGAAAGTTTCTCTACCTTATCAGCTCTAAACCCTAAAATATCTCGTTTTATTAGTACATTTAAGCCATCTCCATTGTTTAATATTTTCTCAGATTTAATATCAATAGTTTTAGGCGTAATTTGAGTTATCTCACCAATTTGCAAACCAATGAATTTAGGTGAATCGAATGCGCCTATATTGGATTTTCTTCCATGTACAAAATAATCTGTATTTCCTCGATGAAATGTTTGGTGAGGATCTGGTATAAAAAAGTGCTCAGTTCGACCACTTGACGCTGATTGTAAATTAGACGAATTTGACAAAATAGTATCTAATTTTTGTCGATAAAAAGCTGTAATGTTTTTAACATAACTTAGATCTTTATAACGTCCTTCTATTTTAAAGGATCGTACACCTGATTGAATTAATTCGTTCAAATTATCTGATTGGTTATTATCTTTCATTGATAATAAATGTTTTTTATAAGCAACAATGCGCCCTTGGCTATCTTTTAAGGTAAAAGGAAGTCGACAAACTTGAGAGCAATCTCCTCGATTTGCACTACGCCCTGTCTGTGCATGTGAGATATAACACTGTCCTGAAAATGCCACACAAAGCGCACCATGTATAAAAAATTCTATTTTTGCATCAATTTGCTCATGAATTTTAGCTATCTCAGTTAAATTAAGCTCACGAGCTAATACTATTTGTGAAAAACCAACATCAGATAAAAATTTGGCTTTTTCAGGTGTTCTTATATTCATTTGAGTGCTAGCATGTAAATCAATAGGAGGAATATCCATCCTCAAAATGCCCATATCTTGCACAATTAATGCATCAACACCTGCATCATAAAATTGCCATATAAGTTGTCTTGCTGGTTCAAGTTCATTATTGTGAAGAATGGTATTTAAGGTTACAAATACTTTTGCATAATAATGATGAGCAAATTTGACTAACTGAGCAATATCACTGACCGAATTACCAGCATTATGTCTGGCACCAAAATTTGGTCCACCAATGTAGACTGCATCTGCACCATGTAAAATAGCCTGTTGTGCAATCTCAATATTTTTAGCGGGACTAAGCAATTCTAATTTATTATTGGTGACAAGATATGACATTATAAACTCTTTGAAAATCTAACTAGTGAATAATTTGGTTTTATTTTACAAGCATTATTATAAAATTAATAATACTTGTAAAATAAATTCAGGAAAGTATGTGTTTGAATATAAATTTGATATAGATCATCTAGCCTTTGTTTCGATAAGTTTCATTCCTTAAAGCCTCTATACGTTTTTCTAATGGTGGATGAGACATAAACAATTCAGAAAATTTTGCTTTTTTCATACCATTAATGCAGAACGCTAAAATTGAAGTATCTTCACTTGGTTCATGGCTAGTTTTTAGTTTTTCTAACGCGGCAATCATTTTTGTACTGCCTACTAATTTAGCCGAACCAGCATCGGCGTGAAATTCTCGATAACGAGAAAACCACATAGCTATAAGGCTTGCTAAAATACCAAATACGGTTTCAAAAAACATAACTATCAAGAAATAGGTTAACTGTGATAAACCACGATTACGATCATCCAATGCTTGGGTTACAACAGATGCTAACATTCTTGAAATAAAAATAACAAAAGTATTAAGAACTCCTTGTAATAAAGTCATTGTGACCATATCACCATTAGCAACATGGCTCATTTCATGACCGATTACCGCTTCAGCTTCATCTTGAGTCATAGTATTTAATAAACCAGAACTTACTGCAACAAGAGAACTATTTTTAGTTGTGCCGGTTGCAAAAGCATTAACATCTTGAGCATGATAGATGGCAACATCTGGCATTTTTATATTAAGTTCCGTTGATAATCGACGAACAACATCAAGTAACCATTGTTCTTGATTATTAATAGGTTGAGTAATGATTTGTCCCCCTACTGACTTCAAAGCCATTTTCTTAGATAATAGAAGAGATATAAAAGATCCTCCAAAACCGAAGATTGCTGCAAAAATAAGTAACCCTAAAGTACTATGCGCATCAACACCTAAAATACTTAGAATGATTCCAAAAACAAACATAACGGCTAAGTTAGTTAGAATAAATAATCCAATTCGCATCATAATTTTTCTCTTTTTCGATATATTAATTTTCAAATGATAAAAATAAATCGCAATATTGCGATTAAGGATACAGCATATATGATCACAAAAATAGATAATAGATACAACTATCAATATAGTTATATTTAAAATATTAATGATAGTTACAAGATTATATTAGTTCGACAAGCGTTATAGTTAATTTAATAACACTTGCCAAGAAATTTCGGGGAAGCTATACGTTTTAGTAAACTTTATTGATCATTTGATATTTTTAATATCAAATGATTTTCTATTTGTTTAATAGCGTAATTTACACCTTTAAATTTACTCTGTAAGTTTACAACTTTATTTGAGTTTAATTGAATGGTTTTGAAAAAGTTTTCATGATTAGCATAAATCAAAAGGTGCAATTCGTATAAACCTTTCTCCAATTTTTCAAGACTCACTCCCTGATTTTTATGAGTAGTAACCCAAGCTTTATCATAAATTACAAAATCGCCATTATAGTATTCTTTCGTTATATTAGCTTTATGCATCTTGGCTAATTTTAGTTTAATAATTTCCTGAGAGTCTATATTGGTAAATTTAAGAAAATAGTCCACATCTTCATATTCTTTAAATTCAATCCCTCTTAAAAGTGCAACACCTTCAATAAATAAGAGGTTATTATTTAAATTGATATATTTTATATCAATAACTGGATTTCCACTTTTATCTTCAATTTCCTTTCTTCGCTCGCCTTCTAAAATTTTGTACCCTAAATGCGGCGCAATATTATTTGTTAAAATATACAATATGCCTAATATAAATTGTGAGTGGTGGGAGGTAACTTGGTTATGTGCTCGCACAAAAATAGATTCTGATATTATGAAATTCATATTTGAATATTTAAACAGCTCATCAATAAGAGGTACAATTTCTGTGTTATATTGTATATCTTGCTTAGATGTTATTAAATATATATTCTTTTGTTTTTTATTATCATTTTTTAACAAGTTAATGATTTTTGAGTTTAACGTAGCAATTTCATTATCATTAAACGTCTTCCCCATCATATGCTTGGCAACATCAGGCCAATATTTTTCGATATAACTACCTATATAAGTTTGGGGAACTGTGGTTAATATATTTTCAAAACCATATTTTATTCCATAATATAAAGCAGCGGATCCACCTTTCGAGAAACCAATCAGAGAACAATTTTTTTTAGAGAGCTTTAAGTGTTCTATTTTTTCATAAATAAATGTTATTATTGCTTTTTCTATATCAAAATTCATTTCTTTACATAAATAATAACAACAATGTCCATAAAAATCATCTTTGATCCATAGTACATTAGCATTAGATATTTGTAGCAAATTTTCAAAATCATAAGTAAACTCCGACGCTGCCCCAAATCCAGAAAAAACAATTATCAAATGATTATTATCATATTTTTTGGGTTTAAATTTATATTTAATATTGATACCCGAAATATTACATTCCATTTCTTCCATTTTTATATCCTCATTAATTTTTTTAAGGTGTTACTCCTAATATAGCAGATTTAGTATTGTTATATTTTATTACTAAATCTGCTTTTATTAATTATCAAAAACTTTTAATGTAACTTATCAAGCTGTTCATTTGCTAATGTTTCTTTTGATGCTTTAAAATAGATATCTAGGACAGACAACGGCATCATTCTAAAGTTATTATTAAAAGCTTGATCCAATTGCTTAATCACCTTTGAGTAATTTTTAGTTTTCAAAGCTAATTTAGCTATTTGAATACGACATTGCGTATTATTTCTAGTATGTTTTTCAAAATCAATTAATTGTGAGTGACATTTAGCTAATTCACCTATACGCCTATATATATCGGCTAACAATAATTGGGGTTGATATCTTTTCAAAAATAAAGAAGAGGTATTATAAGTTAGACATAAATTAAGTTGTTTTATTGCATCCTCTAAATTCTGTTGAGAATTATATATTAATGCTTTAAATAAATATAAAACACTTTTATTTTCAGTTAGTTTTTCTAAATCTGAAATGTTAATTGCTAATTTATGTCCTTGATGATAAATATGTTGATAACACATTAATTGATAATAGTAATCAATCTCTTGTTTATTAATTGCTATATCCCAGTATGAATAAGCTTCCTCCCATTTTTCACAAGCCATTAAAATCAAAGCTTTGGTTTTGTTATCTTTAATTTGTTCAAAATTTATATCAGCATTATCAAAAAATATTGATGGTTGATATTGATGGTAACTCGCTTCGGCTAAAATTTGGTA
>NZ_LZHQ01000012.1 GCF_001690655.1 Gilliamella sp. Occ3-1 | reverse complement strand
TGCAATAAAAAAATAAACGGGCGAAATTGGCTTTAAAAACAATATCTGATTTACTTAGGTTAGCTATAAATGATTTTTTAATAAAACACAATAAAGCTTAATCTAATATTAACCAACGATTATAAGGAGTTTATATGAAAAAAATACTAATATTAATTACTGCTATGTTTTTATTCGGATGTAATGAGAAGACCTATACTGTAGAAGATTTTAAAAATAACAAAGAACTACTAGATAAATACCGTAAAAAATGTGAAAACGGTGAAATTGATGGTGATAGTTTGAATTGTCAAAATTCTCACAAAGCAATAGTTTCAAAAAATAGAGTTGGTAATGCAAGTTGGGATTAATACAAGTTTTGAAAGCCCTTTAAAGTGGCTTTTAAATCTCTAATTGATGAAAGCCAATATGAATATTGCAATAAAAAAATAAACGGGCGAAATTGGCTTTAAAAACAATATCTGATTTACTTAGGTTAGCTATAAATGATTTTTTAATAAAA
>NZ_LZHQ01000011.1 GCF_001690655.1 Gilliamella sp. Occ3-1 | reverse complement strand
TTAAAGGAGCTGGAGGCTGAAAACCGTAAGCTTAAACAGATGTTTGCCGAACTGAGCTTAAAATCCCAGCTTCAGGAAGAAATCATAAAAAAGCTGTAGTGCCCACAAAAGCACGTAAAACGTGGGCACAGCAACTACAACAAAATCATTCGGTTACTATTGCTATGAGTTGTGCCATTGTTGGCTTAAGCCGTTGTGCTTACTATTATCAACCTAAGTTACCGGATGATTCGGTGATTGTTTCGGTGTTGAATGCTATCACTGACCGGCATTTGCGCTGGGGCTTTCCTAAATGCTTTAATCGTATCAGAAAGCTCGGCTATAAATGGAATCATAAACGGGTGTATCGGGTGTATTGTGAGTTGAAACTTAATCTCAGGGTAAAGCGTAAAAAACGTATCCCCCCACGAACTCCAGAAAAGCTATTGGCTCCTAATAAACAAGGTGAATGTTGGTCAATGGATTTTATGAGTGACAGTAGCCGTAATCAACGTCGCTTTAGGACATTCAATGTCATTGATGACTTTAATCGTGAGGCGTTAGGGATTGATATTGCAATAAGCTTACCAGCAGGAAGGATTACCCGTTACTTAGATAAACTGGCCGAATATAATGGGTATCCATTAAAAATACGAGTCGATAATGGACCAGAATTCACCGGAAACACGTTTACTAATTGGGCAAAAACACATGGTATAACTATAGATTACATCAAACCCGGTAGCCCTTATCAAAATGGTTATATTGAACGATTTAACCGTTCGTACCGTACAGAGGTATTGGATTTATATCTTTTTAATAATCTGGAACAGGTAAGGAAGGTAACCGAAGAATGGTTAACGATTTATAACACTGAAAGACCGCATGAGGCATTAAATAACATGACACCGATTGAGTATAAAACACTAAAACAAGCAGCTTAATTTTCTACGTGAGTTGTGTACTAAGTTTGGGGGGTATTTACATAACAGCTTTATATCAGGCAAAAAATGCTCAAGGTGCAGATGTTAAATGTATAGCTACTGTTAATAAAAACTCAAACGGTGGACCAATCATTATAGGTGATATGACTAAAAATAAATGTAATGTCTTGGCCATAATCGGGCAAAATAATCCTATTCCTATTCTTCTTGATCAAAACTTTACACGCTGTGATTTTACCTATAATGAAATTCAAGCATTAAAAGAAGTTCTCTGTTAATGCAGATATGATATCAATAATAGTGTGAAACCAGTTTAAGTTTAAATATTTAAATTTTATATATAGGGCGATAGCATCGCCCTATTTCTTAAAACTTGTGATATATATTGCAACTTATTTTTTTAAGAAAAAATAAACATGCTGCACTTATTAATGGCTTGCTAGATAAACCTTAAATTTTGTCGTTTGTGCAATCACTTCAACACTTTTGAATGTCTCATCTAAGATAGTTTGATACGGTAAAAATGAATTTGCCACAATGCACAAATAACCATTTAATTTTAGGTGTTTTTTTGCTTCTTTGATTAACGTATTGACGGCCGTGTAATCAGTCTGTTTACCATCATGAAAAGGTGGATTCGAAACAATAAGATGATATTTATCATTTAGATTTGAAAAAACGTCACTCACTACAACTGTGGCATTAACATGATTACGGTTTAACGTGGCTTTACTTGATTCAATTGCCACACTACTTACATCGGATAACGTCAGTGCAATATCAGGGTATAATTTCCCTAGTACCGTGGATAAGATGCCCGAACCACATCCCACATCTAATACATTACCTTTAATGATATCAGTATGATCCATCAATGCATTTAACAGTAATTCACTGCCAGCATCTAACCCTTTTTGGCTAAAAACACCGGGTAAACTTTTGATTTCAATATTCTGATTTTCAATAGTTAAATGATAACTTAACCACCATTCATCAAGATCAAAAGCTAAACGGCTATCCGCCTGAAAATGATATAAGCCACAGCGCCTTGCACTATCGATTTTTTGAATTGTACCAAAATCACTCAATAAAGTTTCCGCACTTTTTACACCGGTTCTATTTTCACCAATAATAAAAATATCACTACCTTTTGGCATATTATGCAATAAATAAGAAAGCTGGAATTGTGCTTCACTTTTAGTTTTTGGCCAATAGTAAATCAACGTATTCATTCCAACGTAAAAATCCGCTTCGGGCAATAATGAAAAATAGGTGTGATTGCCTCGTGCACTAGCTTTTAGACGTAAATAAGTATGAAATTGTGTGCAATGAATCTTAACTTGATTTACTGACATAATAGATGGATAACTATCCTGAATATCACCAGCTATCAACACATTTTTATCGTTAAAAAATGTTTGGTGACGCTCAATTACTTGACTTGCTGGAGTAAAAGCAGATGTTGCCATATTTCCTCAATGAAAAACCTTTATAAATTGATGCATTGATTATACAATTAACTATCTTTAATCTCTAATAAAAAACAGTAAGTCAATAATGACACAGCAAGATTGGTACCTAAAACAGTGCAATATAACTCAATACGTTCTGAGAAATGCCAATGTTTTCAAAGGTGAAATAGCGACACAAATAAGTGAAGAAATTAGGTTGATTGTGATTGCAGAGCAAAAACCAACACAAAAAATCTATTATGATATTTTAAATGCTATCCATCTAACTGAAGAACAAGTATTGTTTTTAACTCCACAACAATTAATTATTCCTGCTGATGAAATTAAAACAGTAATTTGGTTTATTGATATTACCTTGGATGAGTCATGGGTTAACCCATTAACTATTCAAACAACCAGTCTAGATCAGCTTGCAAAAACACCACAACAAAAACGCCAACTATGGCAAAAATTATGTCAATATGAAAACCATTTCCACCCTGACCGAACATGATTTAATAGAAGCTTTTGAATTAGAACAGATTTGCCATGCTATTCCTTGGTCAAAACAAACATTCTTTTCAAACCAAGGTGAGCGTTATCTCAATTTTAAAATAACGATTAATAACCAAATAGTTGGGTTTTGTATTTGCCAACATGTAGCAGATGAAGCAAATTTATTTAACATTGCAATACATCCCGGTTTTAGAAAGCAAGGACTAGCAAGAGAGCTGCTCAACCATTTGATAGATGCGTTAATTACGATAAAATCACCCTGCCCAATCTCAACACTTTGGCTTGAAGTCAGACAATCAAATACGCTAGCAATTAAGCTATATCACACACTAGGATTTAACCAAATAACGATTAGAAAAAATTATTACCCAACAACTAATGGTAAACAAGAAGACGCTATGATCATGGCATATACTTTAGCTTTATGATTTACCGATAAAATTAGCAAAAGGAAAAAAGTGTAATGTCACAAAATAGAGCTTTACTCTTTATTAATGGCGAACCACCACAACATGACTTTAACCATTTAGATAAGTATACTTATATTGCTTGCACAGATGGAGCTTACCATAATTATCTGTCGACCTTGTCAATCGAACCAAACTTCATTATTGGCGATTTAGATAGTTATAATCCTAACAAAGCAATTCCATCTAAAACTCAAATTATTCACACACCCGACCAAAATAAAACCGATTTTGAAAAAGCAATTTTGTTTTTAGTTAGTAAAGGGATGAAAGCATTTGATGTTTATGGAGCCAGTGGCCATGCAAGCGATCACTTTTTAGGAAATATTTCTGTTGCAATGAGATATTATCATCAGTATCAAATCACCTTTTATGATAATTATTGCCATTTCTTTTTTGCCAAACAGTATCAAGAAATAACCAATATAAAAGATCATATTATTTCACTAATGCCGCTTTCAAAAGTAACCGGTGTAACCATTACAGGCTTTCAATACCCCTTAATTGATGCCACATTGTCGCTTGGAGAATTCGTTAGTTTAAGAAACAAGGCAATTAGTGATTTAGTTAAAATATCTTTTAAAAATGGTGACTTAATGGTTTTTGTTGAGGATTGAAATAATGTCAATTGACATTGATGTTTACATTACTTTACAATTATTATTCATAAAATAATAACTATAATTATGGTTAGAGGAAATTCGCCATGCTTCTCAAAAAAATTTCTGTGCTCGTTTGTGCATCTTCCTTTTCTTGTATATCTTTCGCACAAACAAACAATATGCAAGATGAAACAAATAAGGTAATTGATACATTTTTGCAATGTGATAATCAGTTTTTTGTACAACTATCTAAACACCAAGAGTCAATAAGTCAATATGTTGATTTAGCAACTACACCTGATAATGTAACTTATATTCCTGTTGAATCTATTCAACAAACTGACAAAAATAAAGTCATGTTTAAAAAACCATTTCAGTATCACGGGTTAAAAATTATTGGCTACCAAAATATTTATATCCCAACGGCTTTATCTGGTCAGTTTTTTTATTGGGGATTTATTGTTGATAACAAGCAAGATGAAATTAGAAACGCTTTAAGCAATATTAATTGGATGCAATACAGCACAAGTGCTTACATAGCAAACCCTAAAATTTTTGATCGAAAATCAAAATCTAAAACATGGGAAGATGATATTTATGCCATTGATGGTGTTATTGCAAGGTTTGGTACAATTAATAAAGCTCTTTATTTAGAATCTTTTTCAAATAATCAAAATAGTATTTTTTGTTCTATTCAAGGCGATTTAGAAAAAGAAACAATTCTTACGATTCGCCCAGATCTAAAACCAATAATTGAAAAACAAGAAACTGAAAGACAAGAACGAATTAAAGCATACCAAGAAAAAAAGCAAAAAGAAAAACAACAATCTCATCCACAAATTAACTCTACAGAAACCAACTCAAAAGATGGAGATAATATTTAAATGAAAAAGGTCAGTTTATTTTTAGTTCTCCTTTCTTTTGCAACATTTAATTATGCAGTTGAAGAAATAGCTAATAGCAACGCTAAAACAAGTAAAAATACAGAAGTTGAAAGCTTAAAAGATCCTAGAATAGGTGAAAAATTCATTCCAACATCTAAAACAAATGAAGATCATTCTATTAGTTATTCTTTTTTAGATAGAAAATCTATCAAACGCCACCCTTTCAATCCTAGAATTCGTGTATTTAATGAAGTAACTAATTACAGCCCTGCATTGGTGCAAAAAAATGCAGATGGTACTGAAACTTTTTATCACTCCATAAAGATTGAATATTATGTCAATTGTGACAAAATGGAGTTAGCAAAAGGGAAACTTAAGATTATCGAAAAAAACTTTGGTGATGGTAAATTAGTCAATACTATTGAAATACCAAGTCGTTGGATATCTATAACTCAAGACAACGAACGGTATAAGCTACTCGTTATTGCCTGTTCCTTACCACTAGCTAATTAATTATTGTTAAATCATAACAAATTTTACTCTCGTCGCCTTGCTGTGTGGCGGAGTATATCTATTTATGCTAATATCATTCCATTATTTATTTGAATGAATATACCTTTATGAATATCTCACAATTCCACATCCTTATCGATCAATTGTTCAATAAAATCGAACTATTTTTAGATGATTATGCAGCTGAACATGACATCGATTTAGACTATGAAACAAACGGTAATGTCATTACCGTTAGTTTTCCCAATAGCAGTAAATTCATCGTTAATACCCAAGAACCTCTTTTTCAGGTTTGGTTAGCCACACAAAAACAGGGTTATCATTTTGATTATATTAATAATAGTTGGATTTGCAATCGAACCGACAAGTCGTTTGAGCAGATTTTTTCTGAATCTGTAAAAGAGCAAGCCGATCAATAACACATAAAAAACGGAAATTAGTTTATATTTAATTCCCGTTTAAGAAAGTGTCACAAACTCCTACTTAAAAAATCTACAATAAAGTAAGATTTGCTAATTTAATTACTAGCCATTTTATACCTTCATTAACAAAAGCAATTTGTACTCGCTTATGATCACCTTCGCCATCAAGATTAACAATAGTTCCTTCACCAAAACGTTTATGTAACACTTTACGTCCTAATTTATAACCATCACATTGAGGCTTCATTTTAGGGTAAGATTTTCTTTCCTCAAGCAACACAGATCCTTGATAACTAATTTCATTTAATTTATCAACTGGTAATTCAGACAAAAAACGCGAAGGTAAATTACGTTCTTCACGTCCATAGAGGCGCCTTATTTGAGTTAATGACAATGTTAGACACTTACGTGCTCTAGTAATACCGACATATGCAAGGCGTCTTTCTTCTTCCATTTTATTGAAATCTTGAGAAGATCTTAAGTCTGGAAATATACCCTCTTCTAGTCCAACGATAAAGACATTGTCAAATTCAAGGCCTTTAGCAGAATGCAGAGTCATTAATTGAACTGTATCTTGTTCATTAATCACATCTCTGCTTTCTAGTGACGTATATGCTAAAAATGATTCTAGAACAGTTAAAGTCTTACCTGTTTCTCTATCTTGAATAAGGGTATTCTCATTAGAACGATAAAACTGCTCAGCAGCCGATAACAATTCTTCAAGATTTTCTAACTTTGATTGCCCTTTAATGCCGAGCTCTTGCTCATACATCTGCAATATACCAGATAACTTAATAATACTATCAAGTTGTTTATAAAATGGCTTAAGTTCTACTTCATTGAAGATAGATTCCATTAATTCCAAAAAACGACCAATGCCCGAACGTTGCCGATCAGTAAAAGAATTAGTTTGAATTAGCATTATACACGCATCCCATAATGAAATATTATACTGCTTTGCAGTCAATCTAACTTTATCTAGCGTGACATTGCCTATACCTCGTGTTGGAGTATTGATTGTAGCTTCAAACGCCATGTCATTATTGTGATCATGCAATAGCCGTAAATAAGCAAGTGCTAATTTTACTTCTTGTCGTTCATAAAAGCGAATAGAGCCATAAATTTGATAAGGTAAACCTGCTTGTAACAATGTATCTTCAAATATACGTGATTGTGCATTATTACGGTACAATATCGCACAATCTGCGTACTTTCCACCTTCGTCATGGATTTTTTTTATTTGACCAACAACAAATCTTGCCTCATCAATATCATTAAAACCAATATAAAGTGAAATTAGTTCACCATCGCCTATATCTGTCCATAAATTTTTACCTAGTCGATTTTGATTTTTTGATATCAATTTATTCGCAACATCTAAAATATTACTGGTTGAACGATAATTTTGTTCCAGTCGAATAATCTCAGTTTCAGGGTAATCGTTTATAAATAATTGCAGATTATCTGCATTAGCACCGCGCCAACTGTAAATAGATTGATCATCATCCCCCACAATCATCACATTAGCAGTATTCCCTGCTAGTTTTTGTACCAAATGATATTGGATCTTATTAGTATCTTGAAATTCATCAATTAAGATATTACAAAAACGATGATGACAATAATTTAAAACGTCTTGATTACGACAAAGCAGTTCATACGTTCTTAAAATTAATTCTGAAAAATCAACATATCCAACTCTATCACAAATAGTTTGATAGTCACGATAAATCGTTTGCCACATCACTTGTTTAGGATCTTCAGGAATAATATCTTCCGCACGCAATCCCTTTTCCTTTTGAGAAGAAATAAAAGCAGCACATTGTTTAGGCGACCATTGCTTTTCGTCGATTTTTAGTTCACGAAAAATTCGCTTAATAAGCCTTACTTGGTCTTCTGAATCAATAAGCTGAAAATTAGACGGCAACTTTGCTTGTTCAGAAAACATACGTAACAAACGATGAGTTAATCCATGAAACGTACCCACCCACATACCATTGAAGTAACCTTCGCCCACTAGTGCTTGAATACGTTCCTGCATTTCAGTAGCAGCTTTATTAGTGAAAGTGACCGCAAAAATTGATCCTGGTGAATAATGCTTTTCAACACAAAGCCACGCAATACGATGAACTAAAACTCGCGTTTTACCACTCCCTGCGCCAGCAAGAACAATGGAATATTGGTTATCAGTAGTAACTGCTTTTTGTTGCTCTACATTTAGACAATCTAGTAATGATTTATTAATTTCCATTAAATACAAACCTATTTGGATAATAGAAATTACCAACTAACATTAATATTGAGAGAGTTATTAATATTTTCATCATGTTCCGAATACATTTTTGACTGGAAAACAACAGAGCATAAAGATAGAGTTTCTAAAATACAGTATCCTTTTACTCATAAAAAGTTATATTTATATCACTGTTTATTTGTACAGATAATAAGTTAATTATAACAGATTCTCTAACTCTGGCAATTGGGTTATTTCGATGTGAGGTAAACATCTAGTGTCATCAAGATGTAAAATATTCTGGTTATAAATATTGATAAAGCAGGCTAAAAAACCATTATTAATAGCACCATTAACATCCGTTAATAAATTATCACCCACGTGTAAAATAGAGTGTGATGAAATATTAAGCTTGCTAGATGCTAAATCAAAAATTTCAGGAAAAGGTTTAGAACGTCCGTGCTCGCCACCACGTAGTGAAAATTGGAAATAATCACTCAAGCCAATTTTATTAATATCAACATTACCATTAGTAATAGCGGCTAAAGGATATTTAGTGGCTAATTTGGTTAATAGTGAATGTGTTGATTCAGGAACTTTCATTTTGTGCCGCCAATAAATAAAACAATTCATTGATTCATCGATAACATCAGCAAATTTTGATACTGGTATATTGGTTTTATTTAATAGCGACTTAATAGTTTGAATTCGCCAAACATTTACATCGTGATAAATTTCAGGATCAAACGCAAGTACAGTGCGTTTTTCAGCAATGTATTCGGATAACTTAAGCGTGCGTAATTGCTCATACCCTTGAAGCGTTTTGAGCATTTTCTCTTCTGCATTTTCAACAATCATGTTGTTATTGTATAAAGTGTCATCTAGATCGAAAGTAAATGCTTTAATTGTATTAATAGAGCGATAAAAGTGCACCGTTATTTTCCTCTTTTAGCTCGTGGATGGGCTGAATCATAAACTTCAGATAGATGTGCAAAATCCAAATGCGTATAAACTTGAGTCGTTGATAAATCAGCATGCCCAAGCAACTCTTGAACTGCTCGCAAATCTCCACTTGATTCTAGCATATGAGTTGCAAATGAATGACGTAATTTGTGAGGATGAACATGACTGCTTAAACCTTGTTTAACTCCCCACTGAGCAAACCGTTTTTCAACATTTCGCGGTGAAATACGCTTACCCAATTTGGAAATAAATAAAGCATCATCATGTGGTGCTAAAAAATCTCGCATTGACAACCAGTGTTTAATCCATTTGATAGATTCTCGACCTAATGGCAGTTTCCGCTCTTTATTACCCTTACCCATTACGCGAATTTCACCATCAACAAGATTCAATTCTCGACAGTTAAGACTGACTAATTCAGAAAGGCGTAATCCAGAACCATACATAACTTCAAGCATAGCTCTATCACGAACAGAAAGAGGATCGTCATGGTCAATATCAAGCAATTGATTAATTTCATCAATATCAATATTTTTGGGTAAGTGTTGACCTAATTTTGGATTTAGCACGCCTCGAGCTGGATTAGCAGTAAGCTGCTCTTTTTTTACCATCCAATCACAAAAACTACGCAAAGCAGAGAGCCTTAAAGATAAGCTTCTTGCTTGTAATCCTGTCTGTTTGCTACGATTGATTAATAATCTAACTGCGGATGAGTCCAGATCTTGCCAGCTCGAAATTTCAACCTCACTTGCCAACGAAATAAGAGCATAAAGCTGACGCCGATAATTAATCTGAGTATTTAAGCTTAGTTGCTTTTCTGATTTCAGGTAATTTAAAAATTGATCAACGGGCAACGTTAATGTCATATTATCTTTTTTATTAGGCTGCGCCATGATATGTCCTTATTTTGTTCGCATAATCCATCTACTAATTAAAATTGGTAAAATTTCACTCATTTTTTCAAGTAATAATGTACCCTGCCCTGATTGATAATGTTCTGGATTAGCACTAGTAAACATTAAAAGCCCTAAATCACCAAATTGACCTAACAAAGATAATGCCACTGAGCCAACATAACCGTGTTCATCAGGTAATAAAAAATCAAGCTCGGTTGAATTTAATGTACCTAAATACTGTTGACTATACTGGAAATGTCTGACACGAATAAAATCAAATCGTGATGAATCTAAAGCTATGTAATGGTAATTTGATGGCGCACTAAGCAACCATTTATCGTCAAAAAGGTATAAATAAGCGCCGCTAAGTCCTAATGATTTTGCCCATGCATTTAATAATATAATTAGTTGATTTAAATCTTGTGTTTTAATTAATTCAATTTGTAGATCCATTAGCTGGTTAAACAACAATTCGTTAGCACTGGCATGCTCTAGTAACGATGAAATTTCGCACTCTAATTGGTTGATTTTGTTGCGCTGACGCGCCATGTTCCATTCAGGTAAAGAAATCATACCTCGAACAGGATGAGGCACTCGCATACTCTCAACATGTCGTGCATTTCTCACAAAAAATTCAGGATTATCGATAATATATTGACAAACAATTTCATCATTTAATTTTAATGATGAAGGTGATCGTCGCGCTTTTTTTACTCTTAAATTTCGTATATTTTTACCAACCATAATTAGCGTCTAATTTATTACCGTGTTATCTCATGTTTCTACCACTTTCGGTTAAACAATAGAAATTAAATAAACCCAACATAATAACCAATCTTTTGGCTTTATCATTTTCTGCCAATAAGTTACAGAATTTATCGGTGATGATATTAAAGTCAAGTAGCAATAAAACCATCATATACATGCGTAGCAGGCCCAGTCATATAAAGTGGCTGATTTCCACCTTTCCACTCAATCAATAATTTGCCACCAGGTAAATTAACATTAACATGTTTATTTAATAACCCTTGATTAATACCCACTGCTACCGCTGCACAGGCACCAGTACCACAAGCTTGTGTCTCGCCAACCCCACGTTCGAATACACGCAAGTTAATATTATTGCGATCAATAATATGCATAAATCCAATATTGGCACGTTCAGGAAAGCGTTCATGTTGTTCTAATAACGGACCTATTGTTGCTACTTTTGCAGTTACAATATTATCGACTTGAACAACACAATGAGGATTACCCATAGATGCAACACCACATAATATAGTCTGTTCTTGTTCTCTGATTATATAGGTTTTTTCTTCTTTGATAGCTTTGAAAGGAATTTTGTTAGGTTCAAAAATAGGCTGTCCCATATTAACTCGCACGGTATTATCATCATTTACGGTTAAAACAATATTGCCTTTCATGGTACTAACTTTTAAGACACGTTTCCGGCTGAGACCTTTTAAACGAACAAAACGTGCAAAACAACGCGCTCCATTACCACATTGCTCAACCTCAGTACCATCTGAATTAAAAATACGATAATGAAAATCACTATCCGGTACATAAGGTGGCTCAACAATAAGAAGTTGATCAAACCCGACACCAGTATATCGATCTGCCATACGTTTGATCATTTCTGTCGAAAGATGAACATTTTGCGTCACCGCATCAATAACCATAAAATCATTTCCGAGTCCATGCATTTTTGAAAAGTTCATCGTTATTGTACCTTCTGTTGCCAAACATGTTTTTATTTTTTACTTTTAGTTAAAATTGTTTATCAACATAAACTAAAAGAGGAATGCTATTATGACTAAGCATTCAATAAACTGTTAAATATTATAAAACTACTTCACCTCGCCATAAATCATCGAAGGATTCACGCTGGCGAATTAATTTATGTTGTTTATCATCAATAAGCATCACTTCTGCTGGTCGTAAATGGCTATTGTAATTTGATGCCATACTAAAGCCATAAGCACCTGCACTACAAATTACCAATAAATCATCTTGTTTAACCGAAAGCTCACGCTGATAAGCCAATACATCGCTAGATTCGCAAATAGGCCCCACAACATTATAGACCAAAAATTCATCACCAGTTTGTGGTTGCTTTTCAGGTAACACTCTCATCCAAGCATCGTAAAGAGCGGGACGAATTAAATCATTCATACCTGCATCGACAATTGCAAAATGGTTATTATCTTGGTGTTTGGTATATTCCACCTTAGTAATTAGCAAACCTGAATTAGCAACAATCGAACGCCCAGGTTCGAACAAAATTTCAATATCAGGATAATCAACTAATTTGTTCTTAAGTTCGGTTACAAGTTGCGATGCTGTTGGTGGTTGTTCGTTATCATAACAGACCCCTAAACCTCCACCTAAATCAATATGTTCAATTACAATATTATTAGATTGCAATTTATCAACTAAAGCGAGCATACGATCGGCAGCATCAAGAAATGGTGACAATTGAGTTAATTGAGAGCCAATATGGCAATCAATACCAACGATTTTAATGTTAGCTAATGAGTTTGCCTTTCGATAAACATCTAAAGCTAACTCATAGCTAATACCAAATTTATTTTCGCGAAGACCTGTTGAAATATAAGGATGTGTTTTAGCATCCACATCAGGATTGATTCTCAATGAAATCGGTGCAATTTTACCTAATCTTTTAGCAACTTCATCAACTCGGTATAATTCATCCTCAGATTCAACATTAAAGCACTTAATACCAACTTCAAGCGCACGTTCAATTTCAACTATTGATTTAGCAACACCTGAAAAGACAATTTTTTTAGGATCTGCTCCTGCTTTTAATACTCGTTCTAACTCACCTTGTGAAACAATATCAAAACCAGCACCCAGTTTTGCAAGTAAACTCAAAACTGCCAAATTACTATTAGCTTTAACCGCATAACAAACCAAATGTTTATTATTAACCAAAGCATGTTCATATTCTAAAAACTGTTTACTTATGTATTCAGCCGAATAAACATATAATGGTGTACCATATTGCTTAGCAAGATCTGCTATCGCTATCTGATTGGCAAATAAGCGATTGTGTTGATAATTTAAAAAATCCATCACTTTATTCCATTATGCAGTTTTAATAAATAAATCAGATTGAATTGAGGCTGTGGTTATTTTTGCTTGCTGCATTACTATTTTTTCAACAGGACGATAAAGCGGACCTTTTAATCCACATCCCACTAATACCAATGTAACAAAACAGACAGAGAGTAATTTTATAGTTGATTTCATACAATTTTCGCAATTCTTTCCATTTTTTATAATGCTATCTATATTACACGATAGGCACAATGCTGCAAAGCGCAAATCATCATACATTCTCCAAACAGATATACAAAATTGAGAGAATAGTAGTTTGAGTAATCAGTCATAATGTCTATGGTAATTCGAAAAACTCATAAAGCATTTGAGCTTTTGTTTTCTATCTTTTAAATCGCTAAATATTTGCTGATTATGCCACATCTCAATTCAAAGTTCGTATCACTCTTTCGGCTTTCCCATTCGTTTGTGAGTAGGCGGGTTTGGTTAATTCTTGATTAATACGATGGTTATTACACATTTTGACATCTTCAATATATTTTTCGACTTATTGATAATGCTACCATCTTGTTTGACTTTTACAACAAGACAGTCCAAATAAACCATTGATCCTCGCCAAAAAAGTGGACAAAAGTTGCCTCTATGATATAAACAAAAATCATAGGAGACAAATATCATGGTCAAAAAATTTAGTATCGAATTCAAACAACAATCAGTGGATTATGCGTTATCTAATGCACACCTTTCTATCAGCGAACTTGCCAACCATCTAGGTTGTGGGTAAATCAACCCTAGATAAATGGATTAGGCAACTTTCCCCGAATAAAACTAGCCGTCGAGAGTTAACCGCTGAGCAACAGCGGATTATGGCGTTAGAAAAAGAGATTAAAGAACAGAAAATGGCCAATGATATACTAAAAAAGGCGCATGTGCATATCATCAACAATCCAAGTCGATGAAGTACGCTTATATGAAAAATCATGTAACCTGCTATCCCGTTACTAGGATATGCTCATTACTTGGTGTCAGTTCATCGGGTTATTATGCTTGGTTAAAAAGAGCAAACAAATCAGCTAAACTCAGCGAGTATATCCAAAAGCAGTATTGGCAACATAAAGCTCGTTTGGGTGCGCCAAGCCTGCTTCATGATGCAAGAGAAGCGGGCTATCAAGTTTCAGAAAGGACAATTAGCCGTGTTTTGCAACAATTGGGATTACGGAGTAAAGCAGCACGTAAATTCAAGTATAAAACAGACACGACTCATCGCAATATTGCGCCCAACACGTTAGATAGGCAATTTAACCCTGATAAGCCGAATACGACATGGGTAACCGATATTACTGGAAGGTTGGTTATATTTATCGGTGATTATCGATTTATATGGACGAAAAGTGATTGCTAGGCAAACCAGTCGCTACATAGACCGTCATTTAGTGTGTAATACATTAAAACAAGCCTTATTTCGGCGTCACCTTCCTAAAAATGTACTCATTCATAGTGACCAAGGAAGCCAATATTGCAGTGCTGATTTCAAGCAATTATTGTTACAATATGAACTAAGGCAAAGCATGAGTCGAAGAGGAAACTGCTTTGATAATGCGGTTATTGAAAGTTTTTTTCATACACTCAAAACACACATTATTCATGACTGTTACTACAAAACGAGGAAGCAGGCTAATAAAGCACTATTTGAATATATTGAAATCTATTATAATCGGATACGCCGTCATTCAGCCAATGGCTGGGTATCACCTGAACAATATGAACAACAATATTACCAAAACGAAAAAATGATAGAGGCGGGCACTGTCTAATATTCTGGCGAGGATCACATTGGATACAGATTATCAAGTGGACGATTTTGCCACTCAATCACTTGTTCTTTCACTGAATCGGTCACTTTCGAAATGAGAGTTAGAGAGTACATTGCTTTGAAAGTGTTCGTAATTTCCCTTATGGCCATGCCTTTAGCATACAAAAATAAGATTTGATGATTGATTTTATCGATTTGCGTTCGATGTTTTTTGACGAACTGTAGCTCAAAATCGCTTTCTCTATCATGCTTCTTCTGATTTTTTCACGTTCAAGATGCTCGGCCTTCTCAGTTTTCTTACTCAATAGAGTACTTTAAATATGAGCAAATACACAAATTGATTCATAGGTTAGGTCAATTTGACCTACCACCATTTCTACATAATCGCCGTCTTTAAAACTTATATACTCTAATTTTCCTTGTACCTTTTTACTGCCTAGCCATTTAAAAATCCTCTTTCATCCACATCTTATTCAATTAATGCTAATGCTTCATCAATATCAATAATATAGTTGGTATTGTTATTAGCTTGTGAATCATTTTTGTTAATATCAAACATATCCTTTAATACTTCAGTTTCAAACGCGGTGGTTTGCTGTTGTGGAGTTTGATAAATATGACTTTTATTATGAGGCATTAAATATTTATCGGTACGCAACGCGCAACGTTTAAGCCAAGTTTCAAGATTATCATCAGATAGCATAGTAATCGCAAAATCTAATACCATTGCGATTAAACCTACCAAGCCACCAAACATCCATAAGACCAACAGTAGTCCAGAAATAGAAGCAATTTTCTGCACACCTACACCTTTACCTAACATTTTAATCATCCAGAATGTGAATCTAGTAGTTAAAAACCGCCGAAACCAGATAAAGTGATAGGAAAATCCTATAAGGGTACTAGCACTTACTATTACAAATAATGTAACAATTTTAGCCCTCAGCAACACCTTTAAAGTTGTACTATGACGCTTTTTATCACTTTCACCAAGTTGATTTATCTCATTTAAAATCAATAGAAAAGATGCAATCCCCCCCCCGATAATGCCTTACCAATACTAAATACAACATTCCTCATTCCTTTAAATGCCGCCGTTACCATTGCCATTAATTCGACGCTAGCCGCGGCTAAAGCAAAACCAACAGAGGCTTTTAAGGTTAAAAAATATTCATTTTATTTTAAATTAGGGTGGGTTTTGCTTAGACTATTGAAATTATACAGCTCAAGCATGGCAACCACCGCTGCCATACACTTGGATTTCAGTGTGGTAGAAAAGTTTTTGGAAATGCCGAGTTCGGCATCGCTCGCTTTAAAAATAAAGTGTAAAAATTTATTAGCTTTATTTTGTGATAAGGTGCGGTTAACTACAATGTTAAGCCGCCGATCAAGGTTTTAACTATAGCATCGTTTAGCAATGAGCTCGCTTTGCTGATTGGGGCCCTTTTGCGCAATTCCCAGCGAGGATGATACCGTGGCGCATTAGCGGTGCCAAAGTTAGGACCTTGATCTAAGTTAATTATGGCTGCGATCATTTGGTATTCTAAATGTAAATAGGAGATCGCCGTTCCTTTTAATACCCCTGCCGAGGTTAACGATAGCATTTTATACATTGCAGTACTGACAGAATAAAGCACGTTAGCAAGTTGGTTAAATACCGGTTGTAATACGTTGGTTATTTTAGCGATCGTTTCTTCACCAGATGTGAATCCTTTAATTTTAATTTGAAAGGGATTGTAAAACTTTTTTGACTTGAATAAAATTTCTTTTATATTCCTATTGGGATCGTTACGCTCTAAATCGTCAAGGGTCATAATGACATCTTGTACTTTTTTAAACGATAACGATATTTTAGCGTAAGACAGTGAATCTAAATTGGTTATCAGTTTCTCAACCGATTTTTCGATAAGCGTTTTATTTTGATTCGACTTGACTGTAGTTACCACTTGGTCAATCATGCTAAGTAACTCATCATTATGGTAAGCAAACATACGCCATAACATGCCATTAACACTATCGATATTGGGTTTGGCGTAGTCTAAACTGGTCATGGGTTGTAAAAAGGTGTTGCCTTCTTCACACTGTTCAACCCCTTGGGTTACTTTGTTGATAATAAACGCAAATAAAATGCCTTCAATATTAATTTTCCGTAAATCATCGAGATCTGCTTCATTGATTTAGCCCAATTTAAGGGATTCTTATAGTTTTTTTTCGAACTTTTCTTCCAATTTTTGAAGTTCAGGGGAATTGTCATTATCAAAATCATATAACGCATTACCGTCAATGTCTTTGTAAACAGTTGTGTAAAAATTACTGTCACGTATCCACGTGATAAGTTGTTTAACACGGCTTTGATATTTTTCTTCAACCAACTTTATCAATTCGTTGTGTTTGTCTTCAAATGGTTTAATATTAACTAACTCTTCATATTTTCGCAGATATTTTTTGATATCTTGTTCACACTTCGTTTTTAATACCGATTCTTGGCTGAAAAAATCTTTAACCGATTTGTTATACTGTTGTACTAACTCGTTTTGAAGCGGTTTAATTAACATTGCTTCACTCGGGCTTATGCAATTAAGTTTCTATTTTTGAACTAAATTTTCATAAATTGATATATTAAATACTTCACCACCAGCTTTTTGATATAAACTAAACTTATAAAAATCGTTATAGTAGCCATACCCATCAGGCTTACTGTAAAGTTGTTCACGGATTAGTGTTTCCAGCCCGCGGCTAGTGCAATACATAAGTTTGTCGGGGTGATGTTCTATTTTGCCGTTTTTCATTACCTATTTAACATACTGGTTATTATGGTTCGGAAAGGAATAGTCTTTGTAATATTTTTTCATTACTGCCAAAGATTTTGCTTGCTCAATGTAGCCTAAGGCATCGTATTCTAATTTTCGTTCTTTCTGATAATGTAAAACAGGGACATAGGATTCGTTATAATAACCATTTAATTCGGTTGCAATACCCAATCGCAATAATCATCGTTTTTTTTCTTGGACTGTAACGCTCCATGGTGAGCGCTAAGTGTTTGCTTGAGTTTGATGTAAAATCAGTCCAAGGTTCACAGGTGCTGTTTTTGTCTAACATTTTTGCGTCAAATTGGTATTGTTGTTCACGACCTTTACTAAATTGTTCATTAAATTTTACCCATGCTTAGGCGTTTTCGTTGTCTTTATTGAAACTAAGGTATCGATTTTCATCATAAGGTAGCTGGTCACGGTTTATGTTAGGGTCAAAATCTAATATGCTTTGAATGTTGCTGTGGTTTGCTGTCCGTTGCTATTTAAGCCTTTGTAGTGCTCAGCATAACGATAGTCGGTACCATAGGTGGTGCGGTCTTTGGGTTGGGTGTTCATCTTGTTCTGGATAAGCACCTGTGCATCACGGTAGTTATAGTCTTGTACCTTGACTGAGGAGACTACCACTTCGCTATGCAAGGTGATATCCCACGCACTTTCAACGCCAGTATCTGCCATGCCACTGGGTTGTTTATAGTCGATATCGGCCACCTGCGCATAACCTTGCTCATAATCACTTAACACCATCACATCACAGTGGTGCTCAACGTGCGTTTCAAAGCGAAACCAAATCCCCACATCGGCCAATAAGCGTTGAATAAAGGCCAGGTCACTTTCTTGCCACTGAGTGATAAACTCCCGCTCAGGATAGCGGTCTTTTAGCGCTAAACGATAATCAATCCCCGTCAAACTATGACTGCGTAGTACTTCTTCAACCACACTGACCACACTTTAATGTTGAAATATTGCACTATTTTGCCCCATTGCCAATCTCGCTAAGCACAAAGATAATACCACCTGATAATGCGCTTCATCTTTATTGACCGATAAACTGACTAAATTCGGTAATCACCCCATGCAAGGTGCGTTTATTACTCAACGTGGGCAAGTCACTTAATGATTGAATAGCGAAAGTTAATGGTTTGTTGATAACAGGATTAAAGGTAAAGTGCGCTTTTTGGTTAAGGAAAGCATACGACGATAAGCTTTTGTCGGGACTGGTAAAACAAATCGTATAATATCAAGGCTGGTTTAACAATGCCTTTCTTTCAACATGCAAAACCGACATCGGCAAGCCGAATTCATCTACGGTTAAGGTAGAACGATTATGGCTAACATCACTCAAACCACCAAGTAATTTGTCAGCGAGTCCCTCACCTAATTGACCAACTATGTGATTAAGTCTGTTTTCCATATTGTTCTCCTTATTTCCTTATAATTCACTTATTTTATTTTTTATTATGTGATTCTTTTATCAATATTCCATTGTTTATTATTGCTATTTTAAGCATAATGGCAACACTAACGATTACGCAAACAGAGTATAAACTATTTTATCAAAAAATTTAACTTTTTTGATAAATACCGTTGTTTAATATCAATAATTTGTTGAAATGATTCGCGTTGATTACAGTAATTGGAGAAACTACTGTAATGAATATATATAAAAAAAGCACTAACTTTTATCTGCCCAAAATTAGTTTTTTCCCTATAAAAAACACACAGGTAGTTCTTTGTTTTTATTTTTATTTGTCTATTTTTTTATAAATATAAATAAAACAAATAGTTATTATTTCTTATGCTAATATTTAACCCCATTAAGGCGCTTATGCACCTTAATTAAATATGCTAACAATAAATATAGCTATTTGACTGTTTTTTCACTGCGCGATAAGCCTATAATTCCTGAGCGAACGGTTTCAACAATATTGCATGTTTCACGGATTGAGGCTAAAAATGAGTCTAGTTTTTCGCTAGTACCCGATAATTGTATGATATAATGTGTCGCAGTGACATCTACGATCGATCCTCTAAAAATATCAGCACAACGTTTAACCTCATCACGCGCCTGTGAACCTTTTGCTTCCACTTTTACTAGCATTATTTCACGCTCTACATGTGGTCCTTCGGTCAAATCATGCACACGGTAGACGTTGACGAGCTTATGTAATTGTTTTTGGATCTGTTCAATCACATGCTCATCGCCCGAGGTCTGGATTGTCATGCGGTGCATGGTTGGATCTTCGGTTTGCGCAGTGGTGATAGTTTCGATATTAAAACCACGTTGCGAAAACAAGCCGATAATTCGTGATAATGCGCCGGGTTCGTTTTCGGTTAAGATTGATAATATATAACGCATTAGGTTCTCTCCGTTTTACTAAGCCACATTTCGTTCATTGCACCACCTCGAACTTGCATTGGATATACATGTTCAGTTGCATCGGTCATTACATCAACAAAAACCAAACGGTTTTTAATTGCCAATGCTTGTTTCAGTTTAGGTTCCAGTTCCTCACGTTTCGTTATTACCATCCCAACATGACCATAGGCTTCTGCAATTTTGGCAAAATCAGGTAAAGATTCCATATAAGAACTTGAATGTCGTCCAGCATAAATCATATCTTGCCACTGTTTAACCATACCTAAAAAACGGTTGTTCAAATTTAAAACCACTATTGGTAAGCCATATTGCAATGCGGTTGATAATTCTTGAATATTCATTTGGATACTACCATCGCCTGTTACGCATACAACGGTTTTTTTAGGATATGCCAATTTGACTCCCAGCGCCGCTGGCAAACCAAATCCCATCGTGCCAAGGCCACCCGAGGTAATAAAGTGACGCGGTTTGTCAAATGGATAATAAAGCGCAGTAAACATTTGATGTTGGCCAACATCGGTTGTCACAAATGCATCGCCTTTGGTTAGTTTGTATAACACTTGTATAGCTTCTTGTGGTTTTATGCTTTGCCCTTCATGGTTATAAGCTAAGCAGTGACGTGTTCGCCAGTGTTCTATCTGTTTCCACCAATCAATTAATGCGTCAAGATCACGTTCTATATTTGACTCATCTAACATAGACAGCAAAGTTTCAAGAACAACTTTTGCGTCTCCAACTACAGGAATAGAAGCAGATATAGTTTTTGAAATAGAAGTCGGATCGATATCAACATGAATAATTTTGGCTTTTGGACAATATTTTTCAACATTATTAGTTGTTCGATCATCAAAACGGGCACCGATTGCAAAAATTACATCGGCATTATGCATGGCCATATTGGCTTCATAAACACCGTGCATGCCTATCATACCAAGGTAATGTTTATCAGTTCCCGGAAAAGCACTAATACCCATTAACGTTGAAGCAACAGGTAAGTTTAGTTTTTCTGCAAGTGTCTTTATTTCATTACTAGCATCGGCGGCAATAACCCCTCCACCAATAAATAGCACTGGCTTTTTAGCCGATAATAACGTGGTTAATGCTTTTTTGATCTGTTTTTTATGGCCTTGAATAGTTGGATTGTAAGATCGCATTAAAACTGATTTTGGATAGTGATAATTGTATTTGTTAGCCGGATTAACAATATCTTTCGGTAGATCGATAACGACTGGGCCAGACCTACCTGTCGATGCAATATAAAATGCTTTTTTGATGGTTTCTGGAATATCTTTACTATCTTTGACTAAAAAGCTGTGTTTAACAATCGGACGCGAAATTCCGATCATATCACATTCTTGGAATGCATCATTACCAATTAGGTTACTGGCAACTTGTCCAGACAATATAACTAGTGGAACCGAATCCATGTAAGCTGTTGCAATACCAGTAATAGTGTTTGTTGCCCCAGGTCCTGATGTCACTAAAACAACACCAACATTCCCAGTTGCTCTGGCGTAACCATCAGCCATATGTACCGCAGCTTGTTCATGACGAACTAATATATGTTCAATGCCTCCTAACGTGTGAATGGCATCATAAATATCAAGAACACTACCACCGGGATAGCCAAATATCTGTTTTACTCCTTGGTCAATCAAAGATTGAATAACCATCTCCGCGCCTGACAGTTTTGCCATGGTTGTTGCCTCCAATGTAACTGATTAGTCATTTAGTGGTTTATTTTGCATCAACTTATAAACAAAATCAATTAAAGTCAATTGCCTAAGTTTCTTAAAGAAAAAATGTCCACTAATAAAATTAATTTTTAAAATATTATGAATATTATCCATAATCTATCTATTTTATTTAAATATTTCTAGTTGATTTTATTGTTATTTTTTTATTTTTTATATAAACTCAGAAGATAAGTATTTCTAGCCATAACGGTACTAGGATTCTTCATCACCCAAAGGTACAAATATGAGCAATATTTCTTCTAAACCAACCTCTCTTGCTGACTGGCAATTAGTTAAAGTTACTGGTGAGGATAACCGCGCTTTTCTGCAAGGTCAAATAACCAACGATATTAACCGAATTTCAGAACAATCTACGCTTTATGCTGCTCATTGTGATAGTAAAGGCCGAATGTGGAGTACTTTATTGTTATTTCAACGAGGTAACGATATTTACTATATTGAGCGTAAAAGTGTTGTTAAAAAACAGGTTGCCGAACTAGCAAAATACGCTGTTTTTTCTAAAGTAACTATTGCACCAGTCGAAGATTTAAATATGGTCGGCTTGGTTGGGGATGCTATTCCCACTGAAATAGTAGGAAAATTAAGCGATAAAAACTGTTTTACTGAAAATAATATCACCTATATCAAACTACCTTTACCGCAAATGCGTGTTATTATGGTAACACCAGAGCCTATTTCTGAAGATTTACATCCGTGTAACGACTGGCTAAAACTTGATTTGCAAGCTGGTTACCCTATTATTGATAATGACAATATGGCAATATTATTACCACAAGCCTGTAATTTGCAATCTTATGACGCAATCAGCTTTGAAAAAGGTTGTTACTGTGGTCAGGAAATGGTAGCTAGAGCACAATTCCGTGGAGCAAATACTCGTGGAATGTATGTAATAAAAGGTACGAGTGATGTTCTACCTAAAATAGGCAGTAGGCTTGAGTATAAACTTGCCGGTGGTTGGCGAGAAGGAGGACTTGTGTTAGCTGCGGCCAAACTAGACGAAAAAGACGGTGTTTGTGTCCAAGTGGTACTTAATAATGGAATTGATTTAAATACGCCATTTAGAGTATATGGAAATGACAACAGCCGAATGACATTTTAATTGTTATTCAACTAATAAGCTGGAATAACACAATGTTTATTCCAGCTGTCTTTGGTATCTCGTTTTAACTTAGTTAGCAAGTTCTTGGTTAACAATTTCAACAAAATAGCTTACACCTGTTGTTAACACTTCATCATTAAAGTTAAAAGCTGAATTATGTAAATTAGCCCCTTTACCAGCGCCCAACCATACATAAACACCTGGGATTTTTTGTAGCATAAAAGCAAAATCTTCTGAACCCATTGAAGGAAGATGATCAATAATTAAGCTATCTTGTCCCACAACTTTTTTAGCAGCGGCAATAGCAATATCTGCTTGTTTAGCGTAATTGATGGTAGCTGGATAACGACGTTGATAATCAACTTCCACTTCGCCTCCAAATGTTGTGGCAATACCCGTTGCTATTTGTTTAATACGATTTTCAGCCATATCTTGTACTTGTTCACTAAATGTCCTAACAGTACCACGAATAACTGCTTCCTGAGGTAACACATTCCAAGTATCACCGCTATGAATTTGCGTTACGCTAACTACCAACGAACTTAAAGGATCAGCATTACGGCTCACAATACTTTGTAATCCATTTACGATTTGCGTAGCTGTCAAAATTGTATCTTTGCCTAGATGAGGTGCAGCGGCATGAGCACCAATACCTGTTATTTTGATCTCAAACACATCATACGATGCCATCATTGGACCATGATTAATATAAAAGTGATTTAATTCCATATTAGGCTGATTATGCATGCCATATACTGCTTCAATCGGAAATTGTTCAAATAAACCATTTTCAACCATGACTCGCGCTCCGCCTTCGTTTTCTTCAGCTGGTTGAAAAATAATGACAACAGTGCCGGCAAAATCACGGTGTTCACTAAGATATTTAGCCGTACCTAGTAACATAGCGGTATGCCCATCATGACCGCACCCATGCATTTTGCCGGAAATGGTTGAGCAATAATCAATATTATTTTCTTCAATAATATCTAATGCATCTATATCAGCTCGCAGAGCAATCCATCGTCCATCACGATTACCTTTAATAATACCGACAACTCCTGTTGGCGCAAAATCAGTATATAACTCGGTAATACCGAAAGATTGTAACTTTTCGATAATAAATTGCGTGGTCTTTACCTCTTCAAAGGCTGTTTCTGGGTGAGCGTGAATATGATGACGCCATGCTATCATATTGGTTTTCAATTGATTAATGCTATTAGATATCATAGTAATTCCTTATTTACTGAATAACTTGCAGTTCAACAAGCTAGCTAACAATATAACGCAATTTTTACTTTTATAAAAATAACTAATTTTACTATGGATATCAATTTTAGTTATATATTACATCTATTGAAAAAATAATAGCTTTATAAAATTTTAATACTTTCTTGATTAACAATAAATTGATTAAAACACAAGTTTTCCTGAAACTTTTTAACAAAAATAATAAATCACATAACCAGAAATTAATAAGAAAGGACCAAATGGAATAACTTTTGATTTTGGTTTATTGATCTCATATTGCAAAAAAAGAAAATACATAATCCCCAATAAGGAAGCAAAAAATAATAACATTGGTAATAATGTATAAGGCAACCAAGCGCCAAGTGCGGCAAGTAATTTGATATCTCCTCCTCCTAATCCCTGTTTTTTAGATACCAAATAAAATAAAGTAGCAGGCACTTTTAATAATAAATATCCCCAAAAGATACCTAGTAAAGCATCGGTTAAGACGATATTTGCCATATCAAAATAGGCAAGCATTACACCTGTCCACATTAATGGTTGGGTAAACAAATCTGGCAATAAATAATATTTAAAATCGATTAAAGTTAAAAGCAAAAAATAACAACCCAGAATCATTAAAATACCGCTTTGATAATTGATGCTTTTATCAATATAGATAAAAGTAAATAAAACAGCGACAAATAATTCAATAATAAGATATTGGCAGGAAATATTGGTATTGCAGTAATAACAGCGTCGTTTTAGTATTAACCAAGAAATAATCGGTATCAATTGCCAAGCTTTAAGCTTACTATGACAATGTGGGCAAGCAGATCGATGAAAACTAATTCGACATAAATACTGGTATGGTGTCAGTGTTGGCAAATAACGATAATAAGCAACATAAACAAAGCTACCGATACAAAGACCTAAATAGATAAAAATAATAATAAATACTAACATTAGTGAATCACATCGCCCATTTTGAATATCGGTAAATACATAGCCACAATTAAACTGCCAATAATTACAGATAAAACAAGCATTAATAATGGCTCAAATGCTTGTGATAAATTATCGGTTAAGGTTTGATTTTGTTCTTGATAATAAGTTGCTAATTTATCGAGCATTAAATCTAGTGTGCCTGACTCCTCACCCACATGAATTAACTGCGAACATAAATTAGGAAAGGATAGTTGCCCATGCAATACATGGCTGAATGGAAGCCCTTGTTCAATGCCAGTAATAATTTGAGAAATACTATCACGATAAAGACAATAACAAGTAGTATTAGCCGCCGCAGTTAAACCAGCCAATAATGGTATACCTGCTTTTTGAGTGATTGCAATTGTTTGAAAAATTTGAGTTAAGCAACTGGTTTGAATAATTTTCCCAATAAAAGGAAATTTTATTACCATCATTTCGATTTTGCGGCGATAGCGCACTTTTAAATAGCGTTGATAATAAAAATAACTGATAAAAAAGACGACACACCAAATTAACCAGCTTTGTTGTAAATAATTAGAAAAATCAATAACACCTTGCGTAAAAACTGGCAGATCAGCATCAAAATTTTCATAAATATCCGAAAATTTTGGCAAGACAAATAATAACATTACTAAACTTGCAATCATTGCAATCAATAATAAAAACAATGGATAACGAATTGCTTTTTTTAAGCTTTTTTGTAGTTTAATTGCTTTTTCAAGCAATAACGATAATTGTTCAAAACTTTCATCGAGCTGCCCAGTTAGTTCACCAGTTGCAATAATTTCACAATACAAGGGGGAAAACACCAAGTGATGTTGCTGCAATACTTGAGATAAAAATTCGCCTTTAGTAACTTGTTGTTTGATATCAAGCAACAAATATTGCCAATGCGGTTTGGTTTGCTCTTGAGCAAGCAATTGTAATGTATCAATAATAGATAATCCAGCCTTTAACATGGTAGCTAATTGCTTGGTAATCAACAATAGATCTGTACGATTAAAACTACGTGCGGTAATAATTTTACCAGCTTTAATCTTAATGGCTATTTTACCTTGCAACAATAACTGCCGTTTAACCGCTTTTGATGACTCAGCAATGATTTTGTTTTGATTAAAATCTAAATCATACCAATAATAAAGCCTTTTCATGCCAAATCTCCCAGTACCCGATTTAATTCAGCTAACGTTGTCATACCCTGTATCACTAATTTTTGTCCTGCTTTTTTTAACGAAATCATGTTGGAGGATAAAATAGTTTGATTAGCTAACATTTGTCGTTGAATATCGGGGGTGATGACTAACAGCTCGTATAATCCAATTCTTCCTTTATAACCTCCAATACAATTAGAGCATCCTGAAGCCAAATTATGTGGTACATATTCATTGCCAAACATAACCAGCTCATTCGCTATTATCTTGCAATGTGGGCACAATTTTCTAACTAACCGCTGAGCGATGATTAATTTTAGACTTGATGCAAGCAGATAATTTTCAATGCCCATTTGCTTTAAACGTGTTATTGCCTCTACACTTGAATTAGTATGCAAAGTAGATAGAACTAGATGTCCAGTCTGAGCTGCTTGTATAGCAATTTCAGCAGTTTCACGATCGCGAATTTCACCTATCATCATCACATCAGGATCTTGCCGCAATAAGGCACGTAATACGATAGCAAAAGTCAGCCCAGCCTTAAGATTAATAGCGGTTTGATTAATGCCTTCTAAAGGAATTTCAATGGGATCCTCAACGCTACAGATGTTGCGTTCGATCTTATTTAGCCACTTTAATCCACTATATAACGTTACCGTCTTACCGCTTCCTGTTGGACCTGTAACTAAAATCAATCCTTGTGGATAGTTTAAAATTTGTTTAAATGTTAACAAATCAGTGTCGGTTAACCCCAAATCATTAATTGTTAATTCAGATTCATGGTTATCCATTACTCTTAAAACAATTTTTTCCCCATTCATTACAGGTAAAGTAGCAATACGCATGGTATAACTGTCAATAACGAGCTGGCCATCTTGTGGCAATCGATGTTCAGCTATATTTAATTGAGACATGATTTTTAGTCTTGCTGTTATCTGCTTAGCTAATGCAAGGGACGGTGACAACATATCATGTAAAACACCATCAATACGCATGCGTATACGATAACTATGTTGATAAGGTTCAAAATGAATATCCGAAGCGCGCTTATCTAATGCTCCAAGCAGCAATTTATCGATACTTTCGATCAACTGTTCTTCTTGCATAAAGGCATTTCCTTATCCGTCAATTTTAAAATACGAACATTAGAATTTAAAAATATCTTCACAAGCACTGGTTAAATTAGTATCTGTTGGAGATGTGGTACAAACTCGACTCCAATCTAAATTTCCATGAGTAGCATTGATTGTTGGTGTGAGTGTGGTAGTTAACCCTGTTAAGGCACTGGTCCCTACTAATGTAATGACCCCATTATCGACTGTAATAGAAGTAATATAATTTGTGGTTCGACTCGCAGGAATACCGTTAATACCATTACTACAATTGGTTAAACCGCCTTGCTCGACTGCACAAATTTCGACAGCTGTTTTATACGATGTCATTGTTTGCAACATATCGGTTAAGGCAGCTTTTTTTACATATCCTTGATAAGTAGGTACGCCGATAGCGGCTAAGATAGCGACAACAATAATTGCAATCATAAGTTCAAATAATGTAAAGCCTGATTGATTAGACATAAATACCTCGTTTTTTATTTAATGATTTAATGGAAGAACCTTTATAACGAAACAAAAGAATGGAATAATAACAAAACAGCAAAATTGGAAAGTAAAATCCTTAATGCTGTTAATTATTACGTTGTATGTTCAATTTTTGCGAAGCAAATCGCAAAACAAACAATCCATACATCGGTTTATCAGATAAGTTTGGAGTCAATATGTCCCTAAAAATTGTTAATGGCTGGTTACAAGGTATAAAGCAGGTTGTTTCGCCTTTTTATAATGAACGGCCTGTTAATAAACCGATATCACTACTTGTTATCCATAATATAAGCTTACCGCCCAACCAATATGGTGGTCCTTATGTTGAGCAATTATTTACTGGTCGGCTCGATTCCAACCAGCACCCGTACTTTGCTTCGATTCATCAACTTGAAGTATCAAGCCATCTATTTATTCGACGTGATGGCGAAATTATTCAATTTGTTCCATTTGATAAACGTGCCTGGCATGCAGGAAAATCAATATTTGAAGGGCAAGAAAATTGTAACGATTTTTCGATCGGTATTGAAATGGAAGGATGCGATAACGATAACTTTACCGAACAACAATATCAGCAATTAGTAAATGTGACGTTATTATTACAACAAACTTATGCCATCAAAGGTATTACTGGCCATAGCGATATTGCCCCAGATCGAAAAACAGATCCCGGCCCCTGTTTTGATTGGCAACATTATCAGAATTTACTAACACAAAAATCGCAAGGACAAAAGCTACTAAATCAGCTTAAACAAATTATTGAAGAATTACAAAAAATCAAGTTATGGCAAACTATACCGCCAAATCCCGATGCATTTTTAAGCCAAAAACCTTTTGCTATTGACACCATGCAAGCACACGAGTGGTTACAATGGATTTTTATTCCACGTATACAAGCAATGATTGACGCCAAAACAAATTTACCCAAATTTGCTCTACACCCTTATTTTGAAGAAGCGCTAAAAGAGCAAGAACAAGATGTTAATTATCTACTTTATCTAATTAAGCAACTTGATGATTTAGCGAAATTTAATCATGATAAATTACCGCATTAATATGCGGTAATAATTATGATAATCACAGCCCAAAAGCCTTCCGTCGGAATATTAATTTTATTGAAATTTTTTAGATTAATTTCCACTATTATTCATTCGGCGATACTGATTAACCGCTTGCTGATGATTACTGTAAGTATGTGAGAATGTGTGTCCCCCTGTTCCATTCGCCACAAAAAACAGATAATTAGTTTTAGCTGGATGTGCAGCTGCTTCAAGCGAGGCAAGGCTTGGCATTGCAATTGGAGTTGGCGGTAATCCTTCAATAACATAAGTATTATAAGGATTTCCAGTATCGGTTAAATCAACGCGTCTAATAGTACCTTTATAGTCATCACCTAAACCATAAATAATGGTGGGATCAGTTTGTAACTTCATTTTTCTTTTTAGACGATTAACAAATACCGAAGCCACATTTGCCCGTTCAGAACTAATGCCGGTTTCTTTTTCAATAATTGATGCAATAATAAGGAGCTCATAAGGCGATTGATATGGAAGATCCTCATCGCGATTGTCCCAAATTTTTTGCAGATTACTTTTCATCGTCATATACGCACGTTTTAGGATATTAATATCTAAAGTATCTGCGGTATAAAGATAAGTATCAGGCGATAACCAGCCTTCAATCGATCCTTCAATGCCTAATAACTTAGCAATTTCTTTATCTGTTTTTCCAACTAAAGTTTGCCCAATGTAAGGGGTATTTTGAATAACATTTAACCAATCTTTAGCTCGTTTACCTTCCACAAACTGAATTGAAAAATTGCTTTCTTTGCCCGACACTAATAATTGCAAAAACCCTTCAACAGTCATATGCGGGTGTAATTGATAAGTTCCTGCTTTAATGGATCTTAATGAGGGTTCTAATTTACACAAATAAGGGAGCAAATATGCCCTTTCGAGTAATTGGCTTTCTTTAACTTGCTCAACTAACTGATGCATGGATGTGCCTTTTTTCAAAACAAACATTTGATTTTCGGCAGTAACTTGCATCTGTTGTTTAGAAAACTGTTGTAAAAAGTAATAACCAATACTGATCGAGCCACCAACAATTAATATAAGGGTGAATAAAGTGTATAAAAATATTTTTTTAATCATAACCTAATTTATCTATCTACTATAATGAATTTTTGCGCGTGAAGTTAAGCGCGTTATTAATTCGTAAGCACTAATTCCTGTGTGCTTTGCAATTTCTTCAACGGGAAGTCCAGGTCCCCAAAATATGACTTCGTCACCGGGTTTTTCAAGGCAATTTATACCTAAATCAACCACAATCATATCCATTGAGACGCGACCTACAATTGGTACTTTTCGCCCATTAATCAATACTGGAGTATTTTCTGGAATATTTCGTGGGTAACCATCACCATAACCCATTGCAACCACACCCAATTCAGTATCTTGCTGGCTACACCATATTTGACCATAGCCAACTGATTCACCTTTTTTGTGTTTCCGTACAGCAATTAATTCAGATTTAAACGTCATCGCGGGTTGTAGCTCGGCAATCGGTTCATCAAAAGGTGAAACACCATATAAAGCAATACCCTGACGCACAACATCGCGCTGAGCTTCTGGCCAGGCTAATATACCGCCCGATGCGGCAATTGAGCACTTGCCAATAAGCGATTTATCATCAATGGAATCAATAAACCGATCAAATAGTTCTATTTGCTTTAACGTTTGTTTTGAAGTGAGATCATCAGCCGAACTGAAATGGCTCATAATGTTAATTGGTTTACGAACTACTGAACAACTAGCCAAACGATAAAATTCGTCCTTTGCTTCATCAGGACAAAAACCTAACCGATGCATCCCTGTATCAAGCTTAAACCATGTGGTAATTTGATCTTTACGGAGGGATGTTTGCAATATATCAATTTGCCATTTGCTATGAATAGCTGGTTGAACATTAAAATCAATAAAATAATCCAAATCATCATGCGGGAAAAAACCTTCCAAAGCCAGAATCGGCGTGTTAATACAATTGTTTCGCAATTGCATGGCTTCGGTAAAGCGCGATACACCAAAATAATTCACTTTATCATGTAGTAATTGAGCAATCTCCTCAATACCGTGTGAATAAGCATTGGCTTTTATAATTGCAACTAGTTGACTATTTGGAGCCATTTTTTTGAGATACTCAACATTATGAATAACTGCTTGACGATTAACTTCAACAACTACAATAGACATTTCTTTGTTCCAGACTCTTATCAAGCCATTATTTTAAATTCTGTTTCTAATAATAACAAATTTTTCACAGCATACAAATCGGTATAAATTTTAGGTATTTTTGAGAATTAGTATTTTTAATCAAGAGAATATGCTAAACCGTAATGTTAACTTTATGACGAGTTAACATTTGTTTTGTCATGGTAGACGTTAATAATCGTAATAACTTACCTACTCACCAAGTTTTTATAAAGGTGCCTTAATGCCATTGTAGGATGATAAACTAACATTCTAGGGCCTGAAAATTGCATTACCTGTTTAATTTTTAGTTTATAATCTTTACGATAACAATGTTTAGGGCAACGTTCACACGTCGTTTTTTCTTCACCAAAACGACACATTGTTAAGCGTTGCATAGCATATTGCAATAAATCGTTGCATTCCTCACATAACTGATGATGTTGGCTATGATGTTGTTTACGGCAATATAAATAGATCATCGCACTAACTGTTGCTTTTTCTTTTTGTATTTTAGGACCGTTATTGTTTGCAACCATAATTACATACACGTTAATTAAGAATGTGATAAAATAAAAATACCGAATATGATTACAAGGATTTGTTGTAATGGCAAGAATTATCAATAAAGATACAACTGTTTGCATGTCCCTTTCGGCAAGACCAAGCAATTTTGGTACCCGCTTTCATAACTATTTGTATGAAAAACTCGATCTTAATTACTTATATAAAGCCTTTACTACCAATAATTTGAAAGATGCAATATATGGCATTAAAGCTTTAGCTATTAGAGGTTGCGCAATTTCAATGCCTTATAAAGAAGCTTGCATTGAGTTTATTGATGAATTAGATGGCTCGGTAAAATCTATTCAGTCGGTAAATACCATTGTTAATACCAACCATCATTTAAAAGCCTATAACACTGATTATATTGCTGTTGCTAAACTCATTGTAGAAAATAAGATTGATAACACAACACCATTTGTATTAAAAGGCAGCGGAGGCATGGCTAATGCGGTGATCGGAGCTTTTTATGATGCGGGATTTAAAAATGGTATTATTGCTGCACGCAACCAACAAAAAGGCGAAACATTATCCAAACGATATGGCTATAAATGGGTAAAAGATGAGCAAGAAATATTGCCACATCAAGCCAAATTGATTATCAATGTTACCCCAATTGGTATGCTTGGTGGTATTGAGTCTGAGGCGCTTGCATTTCCCACAACTATGATAAAAAATGCCGATATTGTGTTTGATGTAGTTGCCCTTCCCGTTGATACTCCCATGATAAAATATGCCAAAAAGCTAAATAAAATCATTGTGTTAGGTGCTGATGTTGCTGTTTTACAAGCGCTTGAACAGTTTGTGTTATATACCGGTGTAACCCCGAGCGATGAGTTAGTAAGGCAAGCAGGAGAATTTGCAAGGCAAGGTTAAATAATGTTATTCATTCCACTGGTGGAATTTAAATAAAATTTAAGTTAATAATTTATAACATTGTTTGTAAAAAAACGCTGAGTTGTTTACACTTCATGGTTAAAATAATCATCTAAAAACTCATAAGGCGTTTTTCCAAAAATCTCTTTATGCGGTTTAACGGTATTATAAAAATTAATAAAGCGTTTAAGCTTTTGTTTTATCGCTTTTGAATCGCTAAATATTTGCTAATTCTGCCACACCCCAATTTAAACATTCTATCAACCTTCTCATTCGTTTAAGTGCAGTCAAGTTGAGTGAATTTTTCATTTATATGAGGGTTACTATCTATTTTATTGGTTCAAAAATAAATTAACTTTTATTAAAAATATTCAGGAGTCTACACCGTTTGGTAATTAATTGAGAATTAGCGAAATCTATTTATTAAAAAGAATGATAACCATCGTATCAATCAAAATTAACGTTATACTCCACTACAAAATTATTTTGGTGGAGCTTGAAGTTTTTTATTTGCAGATGGTGAATTATCATTAAATTTTTTATTAATTATTGAGTGCTGAAAATAAAGGATAATTAGCATTTTCACCTATCTTTTTTAAGCGGTTTTGGGCAATAATTATGTTGTCTTGCCATTTTTCATCTTTTGCCCACATTTCAATCACCAATGGTGCAACATAATTCATAGCACGAAGTGTATTGAAAATAGCATCAAAATCAACTTCGCCTTCGCCAATAACCAGATTCCTAAATTGTCCCGAATAATCAGCTTTAACTTTGAAGGTATCTTTTAGATGAATTTGAACGATATGATCACAGCTTAACATGAGCTCAGTGCAAGTATCATAATTCCAGCCGGTAATATTACCGACATCAGGATAAGCCATAAAGTAAGGCGAATCGATATTTTTTTTGAGGATTTCGAATTTGCTTAAACTGTTAAGATACGGCGTATCCATAATTTCAACGGCTAACATCACCCCTGCTCGCTCAGCTTGCTTAACTGCCCACTGCATACCTTGAATAAAACGCTGATGCGTTTGTAAGTCAGCAGTTTCATAATAAACATCATATCCAGCCAACTGGATTACTCTCACCCCCAACTTATAAGCTAACGTAATAGCTTTATCCATAATGATTTTAGCTTCATTGCGTATGTCATTATTGGCTGAACCGAATGGATATTTACGATGCGCACTTAAACACATGGAATGTAGAGGAATTCCGATTTTTTCACATTGATGTCTGAGTGAATAAATCTCATCGTCAGACCAATCTAATCTGGCGCGACGTTCATCCGATTCATCGATAGAAATTTCAATGAAATCAAATCCTAACTCTTTAGTTACTTTTAATTTATCTTGCCATAATAGCTGGTTAGGTAGGGCTTTTTCATAAATACCAATACGAGGAGTATTTTGGGGTTGATACAGTTTTTTTGATATATCTTTACTTTGCGACATAGTGATAATCCATTTTTTATATAAAAAGATACCATGCAGCCGATTTTTTCGACTACATATTGTCATTACCAATATTTTGCGATCTGATCTCTTAATGCCTTCGCAGTTTTTTGACCGTTTTCGTTAGCCAGCGCACGACCAGCAATAAAGGCTTTGGTTTTTATACCCGCAAATAGATGAATATCTCCTGGCACAATTCCACCGGTAATTGATAATTCAAGCCCTAAATCAGATAACTGACGCATTTTAGTTATATCATCTTCGCTCCAACCAATACCGGAAAGCTCAGCATCACGAGAACGATGATAGATTGCCTGTTTAATACCTAATTTCCGCCATGCTTTAGCGTCGTCTAATGTCCAATGGCCATATAATTCGATTTGAATTTCGCCATTAAATTCATCAGCTACTTTTTTACATGCTTCTACAGTTGCGATATGTGCTGCAGCCGATACGGTTAACCAATTTGCTCCAGCTGAAAAGGCCATTTTAGCCAAAATAGCACCACCGTCAGTAGTTTTCAAATCGCAAACCAAAATATGGCTTGGATACAACGTTCTTAAGGTTTTGACGCTCTCCATTCCTGCGCCAAAGGCCAAAATAGTGCCAATTTCAATGATATCAACAAAATCAGCTACATTTTTCGCAACGTCTAAGGCTGGCACTAATTTGGCTTGATCTAAAGCTATTTGTAATTTAGGTGCTGTCATATTGTTGTCCTCGTATTTGTTATTTCTGACCATAGTAAGCATTTGCTCCATGTTTACGAAAATAGTGTTTATCAGATAGTGTTTGTTGGATTTTTATTGTTTGATTAAGTTGTCGAGTCGAAATTGCCATCATTGCTACTTCTTCCAATACAACAGCATTATGTACAGCCTCTAGGGCATTTTTTCCCCAGCAAAATGGTGCATGACCAGATATAACGATCCCCGGCATTGCAACTGGATCTAAACCTCGACGTTTAAATTCTTCTATTATTACTAATCCAGTATTTTTTTCATAATCGAACGCAATTTCATTATCTGTTAATTTTCGCGTACAAGGCACATCGCCATAAAAATAATCAGCGTGAGTTGTACCTAGAGCAGGAATATCTAATTCCGCTTGTGCCCAAATAGTGGCATAACGAGAATGTGTGTGCACAATACCACTAATTTGTGGAAATGCTTTATACAATTCAATATGCGTTGCGGTATCGCTTGAAGGGTTTAACTTACCTTCAACTATGTCACCAGTTAGCGAAACAACCACAATATCATCAACCGTCATATCACTATATTCAACACCAGAAGGTTTGATGGCAATAATGCTTTTATCACGATCGATTTCAGATACATTACCCCAAGTAAAAGTCACCAAATGATGTTTGGGTAGCAATAAATTGGCTTTCAATACACGTTCTTTTAATACTTGATACATGATTCAACCTCCATTTAAGGCTTGATCTATAACTAAATAAACTTCTTCTTTAGTGTTGCAACGTCTTAATTTATCTAGATCAATCCCAGTTTCACTATTTTCATCATCTAAGATTTGAGTCACTTCGATCAACCCTTCCATATGCTGATCAGACGTACTACCCGCTAATGTCACTAAAACATCGACTGGATCTTCTTCGCCGTCAAAATAAACAGGATCTTTTAAAGTAACCAAAGCAAAAGCTGTGCGATTTACACCATCTTCGGGCCTTGCATGTGGCATGGCAAAATTTGGTGCAATAATAATGTAAGGTCCCATTTTTTTGACACAACGAATAATAGCATCGTAATAAGAAGGTTTTATCGCTTTAGAAGCAACTAACATATCTGTACCTAACTTGACAGCTTCCTGCCAAGTTGTAGCATTCGCTTTGAGTAAAATAGAGTTATTTTCAATTAATGATTCTTTTAAAACCATGGGGCACTCCTTAGTATTTAAAATTTATTTAGAAAACACTTGCTCAATCAGTTTTATAAGTTCATTGCCAAATGTTTGTGGATTTAGCATATTTTGTACACCTAATGCGTGTTGACCTTCATTAACCTCAATTTCATGAATAAGATGTTTAGATGCGACGATGATATCGACATTTGGCAAACGTGATTTGTAATCTGTTACAGCACAGGAATCCATTTCATTTGGAATGCCTTTTTTATTTAGATAATTGGCAATCTTCATTTTCATCATCATAGAAGAACCTTGCCCACTACCACATACTGCTAAAATTCGAATTGGGCGACCTTCACTAATTGCCACCACATCCATTTTTTCAAGTACAGCTTCGTTAATATCTTGATGTTTATCGTTAATTTCTAGTTGAACTTGTTGCGGGTTTTCTTCTTGGCGCAGCTGTTTAGCAGCAAAGAGCATGTAAATTAACGCAAGTGCTATCAGTACATAAATAAATAAATGAGAATAAGACAGACCTTGCAAAATAGGTGGGAATAAAATCGCCCAATCTGCCATACCCATCCATGAATCAATCGGTGTACCGTTTTGCGCAAAAATATTAATCACCCATGCTGAACCCAATACCTCTATCATTCCCATGACAAAGCATATTTTCATTACCGCTTTCCAACCACCGAAATGGTTAGCAAATACCCCGATAGTTGCATTCGAGAAGAACATCGGTATAAATCCCGGAATAATCATAATTGGCGATTTAAAGATAAGGAGCAAGCCAATCGCTAAGAATTGCCCTAATGCTCCCCAGATAAAACCAAATACCATTGCATTTGGAGAAAAAGCGTAAATTGCCGCACAGTCAATGGCTAATACTGCGTTAGGAATCAGTTTTTCTGAAATACCTTTGAAAGCTTCAGACAATTCGGCAACAAACATACGTACACCACCAACAATAACCTGAATTGCAACTGCAAATTTTAATCCTGTTTCAAATATGTAGATGGTCCAATGAGTGGTTCCTGCCATTGTTTGTAAATTATCTAACCCAAATGAAAGCAAAATAATACCGAAGAAAATTGTCATCACAATCGTGGTTGCTGCAATACTATCGTGAAAAATATGTAGCCATTTTGGTAATTTTAGATTATCAACTGTATCGTTTTTATCACCCAATTTTGGCGCCAATTTCACCGCAATCCATGAACCGAGTTGTTGTTGATGGCCAATTGAAAATCCTGCACCACCGGTTACCGCTTCTGTTGGCTTGTACATCATATTAGAAAATATACCCCAATAAAGAGCAGTGATAATAGCCGAATAGATAATGGTTTCCCACATACTGTAGCCAAAAAGGAAGTAAAATAGTGCTATTAAACCAACCTGTTGAAACATAATATGGCCAGTTAACATAATAGTTCGAATACCTGTTAGGCGTCGAAAAATAACTAATACAATATTGATAGCTAAAGCGAGCAAAACCGCATAACCTACCCATGAGTATTGCTCACCCATACCATTTTCAACAGCAACCATAGAGGCATAAGTATCAATAATTGAGCCTTTAATACCATGGTATTCTGCCAGTTTGGCTATAACAGGTTTGAACGTTGAAACCAAAACACCAGATCCAACTTGCAATAGCATAAAACCAACAATAGTCTTAATTGTACCTTTTAACACGGTAGTTAGATCTTTATGTAACAGACAATACCCAAGCATTGTCACTAGACCAAGTAACAAAGGAGCTTTTGTCATTACTTGACTATAAAAAATATAAAATACGTTGTAGATTACTTCCATATGTTCCTCTCATCAGTTATTAATATTTACCTTGATCTAACAACACATATCCCTAATAAACAAGTTTCATTTAAATGTCTTTCATCAAGTTTTTCAAAGTCTGTAAAGCGAATGAATGGAAACTCCATTTAATTTGCGTTAGTCATCATCGCTTATTAATAACACTTGCTATATTCCACAATCAAAACAAATCACTCAATGATTATTTATGATTATTTTGATCAAGATCACTTTTCTTATTTAATCATCATGACATATGTGACCAACATCACAATTTAATAAAAAAACGCAAGCAAAAAACAAAATTAAAATTATTATTATCAATATATTAAATAATTTATTACTAATAGTAATTAACTTATAACAATTGACAATAGTACAAATGAAAATTATCATCACAAATAATCATATTTAATAAAAAATAATCATAATAAGAGGTGGTAATGAACGAAATCACACGACATAACGAAATTGTGGCATTAGTAAATGAAAAAGGTATGGTTAAAGTGACCGAGTTAATCGCAAACTTTTCTATATCACCAGCAACAGCAAGGCGTGATATTACTAAACTAAATCAGGAAGGACGCGTTATAAAGGTCCGCAATGGTATTGTACGATTAGAGGGAATCAAACCGATTTGGGTTCCAATCGACAGTAATAATACCGATCATTACCATGAAAAAGCACGTATTGCGATTCGTGCAGCAAAACTGTGTAGGAGTGACGAAAATATTGTAATCAACTGTGGTTCAACGGCATTTTTACTTGGACGCGAATTGTGTGGTAAAAATGTTTCAATTATTACTAACTATTTTCCCCTCGCTTGTTACTTAATTGAACATGATCATGAAAATGTCATCATTATGGGAGGATTATACAACAAAACACAAAATATTATTCTTAACCCCGTTGCAAATATTACCAATTCTTATGCAGGTAAATGGATGTTTACCAGTGGCAAAACTTTAACACCAACAGGCTTATATAAAAACGAAATTTTAGGCGCTGTTGCAGAACAGCAAATACTTGAACAAGTCGAAAAATTAGTTGTGGTAGTAGACAGTTCAAAAATTGATACCAAAGCCAACTCAGGAATGCTTTTTTGCCCGGTAAATAAAATTGATATTTTGATTACTGGAAAACAAGCCAATAAAGAAGTAATTGGATGCATTAAGGATCAAGGCGTTGAAGTTATCTTAGTTTAACTATTAAATTGTAAAAGGAACAGAGTATGAGTAAAGTAAATGAAATTACCCGTGAATCGTGGATATTAAATACATTTCCTGAGTGGGGAACTTGGCTTAATGAGGAGATCGAAACTACAGAGGTTAAACCCAATACATTTACTATGTGGTGGCTTGCTTGTACAGGTATTTGGTTAAAATCAGCTGGTAATACCAATATTTCCGTTGATTTTTGGTGTGGCACTGGTAAAAAAACCCATACAAACCCATTAATGAATAAACAACATCAGATGATGCGAATGGGAGGAGTTCGTGAATTACAGCCTAACTTAAGAACTAGCCCATTTGTTCTTGATCCTTTTGCAATAAAAGAAATTGATGCAGTGATGGCAACGCACGATCACGCTGATCATATTGATGTGAATGTTGCTGCTGCAGTTATTCAAAACTGTTCACCAAAAGTAAAATTTATCGGTCCGAAAGCTTGTGTAGAATTATGGAAAAGCTGGGGCGTACCAGAAGATCGTTGTATTGTAGCCAAGGTAGGCGAAACTATTCAGGTGGGTGATATCACAATTCGCGTGTTAGACTCCTTTGATAGAACATCGTTGGTAACTCTGCCACAAGGCGTATCATCAACCGATAAATCTATTTTAGATGGTATGAATGATAGAGCGGTCAACTACCTATTTGAAACATCAGGCGGTTCCCTATATCATTCTGGTGATTCCCACTATTCTAACTATTATGCAAAACATGGTAATAACTACGAAATTAATGTAGCGTTGCTTTCTTATGGTGAAAATCCTCGAGGCGTGACCGACAAAATGACATCAGCCGATATTTTGCGCGCAGCTGAATCTCTTAATACTAATGTAGTGATCCCTTTCCACCATGATATTTGGGCAAACTTCCAAAGCGATCCTCGTGAAATCGAAGTTTTATGGCAAATGAAGAAAGATCGTCTTAACTATCAATTTACACCTTTTTTCTGGCAAGTTGGAGGTAGATACACTTATCCAACAGATAAACATAAAATGCATTATCAACATTATCGTGGCTTTAGAGATATCTTTACCGACGAGCCAGAATTGCCGTATCGCTCATTCTTATAATCGGTCAACGTAGTTGAATTCAACGTGTGGACTGATTTAAAAAACAAGCACTACCGTCCACACGTTGACGCTAGCCTTTTAATTAAGCATTAATATATTTCTCACGATTTGGCAACCAACAATCGACTAATTGTTCAGCACTTTTGGGATGGTTTTTTTGGATGTCATAAGATATGTTTTGAATTTCACTAATCAAATGCTGATCGCGAATCAAATCAACAACTTTAAAATTAGCCATACCCATTTGCCGAGTTCCTAAGATTTCGCCACCGCCACGAAGTTCAAGATCTTTTTGGGCAATAACAAATCCGTCAGTACTTTCACGCATTACCTTCATGCGTGCTTGGGCAACTTTACTTAGAGGAGCTTGATACATCAATACACAATGAGATACAGCTGTGCCACGTCCGACTCGTCCACGTAACTGATGTAACTGAGCTAAACCTAAACGTTCTGCATTTTCGATAATCATCAAACTAGCATTAGGAACGTCAACACCAACTTCAATAACTGTTGTAGCGACCAGAAGTTGAATTTTCCCTGCTTTAAATTCTTGCATAACTGATTGTTTTAAATCAGATTTAATTTTACCATGCACCAACGCAATATTTAAATGCGGCAAACGCATTTGCAATTCTGCAACCAACATTTCAGCCGCTTGGGCGTCAAGTATTTCGGACTCTTCAACCAAAGTACACACCCAATAAACTTGGCGGTTTGCTAAGCAAGCTTGATTTACACGTTCAATAATTTCATCTCGACGATTATTAGGTATTACAACTGTGTTAATTGGTGTTCTTCCTGGAGGTAATTCATCAATAACAGAAACATCTAAATCAGCATAGACAGTCATGGCTAATGTTCTTGGAATAGGAGTTGCCGTCATAATTAATTGATGTGGATAAAAATGATCTTTAATTCCTTTTTCCCAAAGACTTAGCCGTTGATTAACACCAAATCGATGCTGTTCATCAATGATTACAAGACCTAACGAGGTGAATTTTACTTTATCAACAAATACTGCATGGGTACCAATTAACATAGTAATTTCACCCTTTTTAATGCGCTCATAACGCTGTCGCTTATTTTTGGCAGTTAATCTCCCTGACAACCAATCAACACTAATTCCCAACGGCTCAAACCAAGCACTAAAATTGTTATAGTGTTGCTCTGCTAATATTTCTGTCGGTGCCATTAAAACCACTTGGCAACCATTTTCAATTGCATTCAAGGCTGCTAAAGCAGCTACTAATGTTTTACCAGAACCAACATCACCTTGAATTAATCGCATCATAGGTACTGATTTTGCCATATCGAGATAAATCTCTTGTACAACTCGCTTTTGAGCATGGGTTGGCGTAAAAGGTAATGATAATAAAAACGGTTTAATCAAGTGTTGAGTTGGGGAAAACAAGTGCGCTTGCTGTTTTTGATTATGCTTTTTTATCATTAACATACTTAAATGATAAGCAATCAATTCTTCAAAAATAAACCGCTTAATAGCTGGGTGATCACCCGACTCCAACTGTTCAATCTCAGTATCAATTGGTGGATTGTGAATAATATTTAAAGAATCAAAAACCGACAAAAACCGACAAGCCAGCTGAGGGGAGAAAACTTCCTCTGAAGGATTATTTTTCAGCAAGAGAAGCGCAGTCATAATTGATCGTCGAATCACCGCCTGAGATAACCCATGGGTAGTTGAATAAATGGGTGTGTATCTTTCTTGAACATCACCTAATGTGATAGATTTTTCGTCTCGACTTATTTTTAATTTAAATTGCGGATGAATTATTTCAAGATAATTTTTACCACGTTTTAATTCACCATAAGCACTGATCCACTTACCTTTAATCAGCGAAGCCTTCATGCTGGCAGTAAAATGCATAAATCGTAATATTGCAATACCAGAATCATCTTGAACATAACAAACTAGCATTTGTTTACGACCAAAAGCAATTTCGCTTTTAATAATAATACCTTCAATGGTCGTAAATTCGCCAATATTGGCATCAGCAATAGCGCAAGATGAAGTACGATCTTCATAGCGTAAAGGAAAGTGCAATAACAGATCTTTGGTGGTATAGATACCTAGTGTATTGAACTTTTTTTCTAGACTATCACCAATTCCCGTTAGTTTTATTAACGGTAAATGGTCAAAAAGACGATTTATCATAATGACTAATTTATATTTCGTTTAACACTTACAACATCTGGTTGTAGTGAAATTTTACGAATTAATTCATTAAGTTGCTGAGTATTCTTTACTTCTATCTGTAGAATAACTGTATAAATCTGCCTATCTTTTTCTTCGGTATTTAACCATTGTAAGCGAGTATTTTCATCATTAATAATTGAAAGTATATGCGCCAAGGAACCTTGAGTATTTAAAATATCGATCCAAATTTCAGCAACAAAACATTGAGAAATATCTGCAGCCCATTTTAGTGAAATATATTTTTCTGGATTGTTTTGATAACCAGAAATATTCCGACAAGATTCATGATGCACTATTAGCCCCTTCTCAGGACTAACATGTCCAACAATAGGATCATTAGGAATGGGATGACAACATTTTGAAAACGTCACAGAAACGCCTTCACTACCGGTAATAACAAGGGTTTTATTTGAGTCTGAGTTATTTTGTAACAGTGCTTTATGTTCTAAACCTTTGGCAATAAAATGACTCATAATATTACCTAGCCCAATTTCAACCAAGACATCATCAAAACATGACAACTTGGTTAGCTCAATCACTCTAGCTTTTTGATTTTCTGACAGCGCACTAATACCGCCAGATTTAATTAACGAAAGATTAAGTAAACGTCGACCTAATTCAATTGCATCTTCACGTTTAAGTGCTTTAAGCGCCTGACGAATCCTAGACTTTGCCCTAGCACTAACCACAAAGTTTAACCAACTAGCATTAGGATGCCCTTCTGGTGAAGTAATAATTTCGACAGTTTGCCCACTACTTAATGGTTGTGATAGTGGATAAGGTTTACGATCAACTAGTGCGCCAATGCATTGATAACCAATATCAGAATGGACTGCATAAGCAAGATCAACTGCAGTTGCTCCTTCAGGTAACTCCACAATACGTCCTTTGGGAGTAAAAACGTAAATTTCCTTAGGAAATAAGTCAGATTTAACGTTTTCGATAAATTCAAAAGAATTCCCCACGCTTTGTTGTAATTCTAATAGACTTTGCATCCAGCGCTGAGCTTTTATTTGTGCGGTAGTATTGTTCAGTTCATCAGCTACATTATATACCCAATGGGCTGCAACCCCCATTTCTGCCATTTGATCCATATCCTCGGTACGGATTTGAACTTCAACCGGCGTACCGTGAGGTCCAATTAACGATGAATGTAGCGACTGATAGCCATTTGCTTTAGGAATAGCAATATAGTCTTTAAAACGATTAAGCCGTGGTTTATACAAATTATGCACCAATCCAAGTGTACGATAACAAGCATCTACATCTTTTACCACAATCCTAAAAGTATAAATATCCATGATAGAATGAAAATGTTGTTCACGTAGTTTCATCTTCTGATAAATAGCATAGATATTCTTTTCGATACCGGTAACTTCTGCATAAATATAAGCTTCTAGTAATCGACTACGTATTTCAGACAAAATTTGTTGAATAAGCTCTTTTCGTGTATTTCGCGCTATTTTAACCACTTTGTTAATTACTTTAGCTCGATTTGGATGCATTGCTGTAAAACTCAAAATCTCAAGCTCAGTTTTAATATGATTAATTCCTAAACGATGAGCTAGAGGCGCATAAATTTCCAGAGTTTCTTTAGCAATGCGACGGCGTTTTTCTGGTCTTAAAGCGCCTAGTGTACGCATGTTGTGAGTACGATCGGCAAGTTTAATTAAAATCACACGCACATCTTCAGTCATTGCTAAAACCATTTTCCGAAAATTTTCAGCTTGTGCTTCTTGCCTGTTACGAAATTTTAATTTATCAAGTTTAGAAACACCTTCGACTAAAATGGCAACATGTTTACCAAATTTGTTTGTAATATCTTGAAAGGTGACAGGAGTATCTTCAATAGTATCATGTAAAAGTGCGGCTATAATTGTTTGATAATCAAGCCGCATTTCAGCTAAATTTGCTGCGACCGCAACTGGGTGAGTAATATAAGGTTCACCACTACATCGGAATTGCCCTTCATGTGCATTTTTAGCAAAGAGATAAGCAACTTGTATCAATTCGACTTGTCTAGACGGAAGATATGATGCTACAACCTCTTTTAAGCCATTAAAATATTGCATAGGCAATTCCTATAAAGCTTATTCGTACGACGGTGTATTTTCGAGAAGAATCGACTCATGAAGTGTTGTGCGAGTTTCTGCCTCTTCATTCTGACGGGCTTGAAAATCAGCAATATCAAGAATCTGTTTATTGACAAGACCATCTTCAATTTCACGTAGAGCAATAACGGTTTCTTTGTCGTTTTCTACCGGTACATGTGGTGATTTATTTTCTACTTGTAGTTGGCGAGCGCGTCTCGCTGCTACAAGAACGAGATCAAAGCGATTACCAATTTTTTCTACTGCATCTTGAACAGTTACACGTGCCATTTTTACCTCTAAATTTTTTTAAAATGCTTCATTTGAAATGATCTAGTATTGTACTTAAATTTCTAGGTAATTGTCTATATTAATATTACTTTATCTACCAGAATTAAGGGATCTAAAATAAATAAAAAATATCCCCTCCACACAAATTTGATGATCAGTCATAATAAATATTCAAATTCATCATCATTCTAATTATCCATATGCTCCTTACTTTGGATTAACTTAACGGCAAAATATAGATCATAAGCAAACTCAATATACTCATCATCAAGCTTTATATTCATTTGTTTAAACCAGTTTTTAAGTGTTTTACGTCGACCTGATAAAATTAGAATGGTATTTCTTACTTTTAAAAACCTCACTAATTCATCAATCCCCGATAACACACTTACATCTTTATAAGTAAAACAAGGAATGGCATCAACGATAACGTAATTTATTGGTTCTTTAGAATCATCAATATAACTGATAATTCTTCGTTTAAAATAAGCGATATTGAAATAAGTCAACGGAGAATTAAATCGATAAATCATTGTATTACTAATCGGTTGCACATTCTGGCTTATTGAATGAATTCGACCACTTTTATCAACACCTAATAACTGATCTTTAGGTCTAAATACCCGTCTTAAAAATAAAAATAACCCAAGTAATACCGCTAATGCCATACCAGGAATAATACCTATAACAAGTACAGAAACAAGTGTTATCAAACTTAAATAAAAAGCATCTCGATCAAATCTAAAAAAGCGAACGATGGTTTGGAAATTAATGAGTGAAATTGAAGAATATATTAAAATCACTCCTAACACGCAAGTTGGAATATATTGTAAAGGTAAAAGAAAAAAAACTACCACAATACCAATTAGTATTGCTGCAATAATCAAAACTAGTTGTGTTTTACCTCCATTAGAATCATTTACAGCAGTTCTTGATGATGTACCACTAACAACAAAGCCTTGTGATAATCCTGCTACAATATTGGCTAAACCTAATGCTTTAAATTCAACATCAGAGTTGGTTTCATAGTTATTTTTCGATGCAAAACTGCGCACAGTTATCATCATACTAACAAAACAGATGATAGCAATATTAAGTGAAGAAACAACTAAATCACGCATTAATCCTTTATCAAAATCAAGCCATGATTCTAGAGGAATTAAATCATTGTTAACATTACCAATAATATAAATGTTGTAATGGTCAAAATTAAACGCCCACGAAAAAAACGTCATCACAATAACTGCTAATAAAGGAGCCGGATACAGGGGCCTTAATCGCTTTAAAGCAATTAAAATAGATAAAGTAAGAAACGAAACTATTGCTGTGCCTATATGGATTTCCGACAATTTAAAAGGGAAATAGACAATTCGTTCAATCAAATAAGAATAATCGTAGCTAAAGCCTAACGTTTTGGCTAACTGATCGACCATAATGGTAATTGAAATGCCATTAAGTAAACCAATTAGAATCGGTTGACTAAGTAAATCGGCTAAGGCGCCAAGATGCAACTTTCCAGCGATGATACACCAAATGCCAATCATTATTGTTAATATAATAACTAATTGCCAACGCAATATTGGATCATTAGCTGCTAAAGGCAACACCACTGCGGCAACCACAGCACAAGTTGCAGTATCAGGTCCTACAATCAATTGTTTAGAAGAACCAAAAAGCGCATACACAATTAAAGGCAAAATAGTCGAATACAGTCCAGCTATAGCGCCAACACCAGTCAATTCAGCATAAGCAATTGAAACAGGTAACGAAACAGCAGCAACTGATAAACCAGCCTTAATATCAAAATTAAGATATTCTCGTTTATACTCCAATAAACTACCTAATCCCGGCATCAATGAAATTAGTTTTTGAAAAAAAGTACCGTGTAACAAACCGCCCATGCTAATCCTTATTTTCCTGCTATACTCATATTATCAACCAAAATTGAGCCACATTGAATACTCGTTCTTATTTCGATATCATTTCCAATTTCCACAATGTTTTTATACATATCTTTAAGGTTACCTGCAATGGTTATTTCACTAACTGGATATTGAATTTTTCCATTTTCAACCCAAAATCCTGTAGCTCCACGCGAATAATCTCCAGTCACACTATTAACACCTTGCCCCATTAACGAAGTTACTACCACGCCTTTATCCATTTTTTTTAGCATCTCATTAAAACTAGCATTTGCTTGACTTGGTGATACAAACCAATTATGAATCCCACCAGCATGTCCAGTCGATGTTAAGCCTAATTTACGTGCTGAATAATTGCCTAACAAATAAGTTTGCAATACACCTTGCTCAACAATATTGCGCTTAACTGTTTTTGTCCCTTCACTATCAAAAGGCGATGATCCAACGCCTTTTAAAATAAAAGGATCCTCATAAATAGTTAACCAATTAGGAAAAATCGCCTTCCCTATACTATCTAAAAGAAAAGAAGATTTACGATAAATGGCCCCCCCACTTATGGCACCCACTAAATGTCTAATGAGTCCAACGGCAACTTCTGCACTAAATAGCACAGGAGTTTGCATTGTTGCAATCTGTTTAGCACCTAAATGTGAGATCGCCCTATCAGCCGCCTGCAAACCAACCCAATCAGCTGACTTGAGCTGACTAAAATCACGTGATAAAGTATAAGCATAATTACTTTCCATCTGCCCTACTTGTTCAGCAATAACTGAGCATGAAAGTGAATGTGAACTTGCGCAATAACCTTGCAACATCCCCAAACTATTACCATAAACATAAACGCCATAGCGACTACTAAAATAACCGCCATCAGTATTAATCAATTTGGAATGATTTAAGGCAGTTAATTCGGCTTGTTTGGCCTGCTCAATGGCATTATCAACGTTTAAATCACTAGGATAAAATAAATCTAAATCGGGGGGATTAAATGCCATTTGACTCACATCCCCCAGACCTGAACAAGGATCTGGCGAAGTATATTGCATAATATCAATTGCCATATTTACCGTTTGCAAAATAGCCTGAGAGGACAAGTCATTAGTTGAAGCACTACCTTTACGTTGATTTTGATAAACAGTGATGGATAGCGCACCATCACAATTAAATTCAACATTATCGGCTTTCCCCATCCGAGTGCTAACATTAATACCTGTTGACTTATTAACCGACACCTCAACTTCGTCAACACGTGATCTTGCTTGCTCAATAGCATCAGCAACAATTGTCGATAAAGTTTCTTTTTGATTTAATGCTTCTTTTTTAATCTGTTCAATACCCATTTTATTATTTTCTACAATTCTGCTAGTGATACGTTATAATAAGCTAGAATTAGATATTAGTTAATAAAAGAAATAACATGAATTACAATCAAGAAACAAATTTAGAACCCAACTTTGCTATTGACACCGAAGATAAAGAAATCATCTACGTTAGTAAAAGTGAAATTAAACGCGATGCCGAAGCTTTAAAAAAATTAGGGATTGAACTTGTCAAGCTAAGCAAAAATGAACTTGAAAAAATTCCTCTTGATGAAGATCTTATTTATGCAATTGAACTTGCACAAAAAATAAAAAAAGAAGGATATCGCCGCCAAATCCAATACATTGGTAAACTGCTGCGTAATCGAGATATTGACCCAATTAGTCAGGCGCTTGATAAGCTTAAAAATCGTCATAATCAGCAAATTGCCCTATTTCACAAACTTGAAAAACTTCGTGATGAATTAATTGCAAATAGCGATGCCGAAACCATTATCGGTTTGTACCCAACAGCCGATCGCCAGCAACTACGAACCTTAGCCCGTTTAGCAAAAAAAGAGCAAGAAGCGAACAAACCAGCCAAAACGGCAAGGCAAATTTTTCAGTATTTAAAAGAATTGAGCGACGCTGAATAATCATTATAATGTGCGCTTATTATTATTCACAAACACTATATAAACTTAGATAGAGGATACAAAAATGGGACTTTTAAATGTACCAGCAGGTAAAGAATTACCAGATGATATTTACGTTGTGATTGAAATTCCAGCTAATGCAGATCCAATTAAATATGAAGTAGATAAAGACACTGGCGCTGTATTTGTTGATCGTTTTATGGCAACAGCAATGTTTTATCCATGTAACTATGGTTATATTAATCACACATTATCATTAGATGGCGATCCAGTAGATGTATTAGTCCCAACACCATACCCATTACAGCCAGGCTCGGTTATCCGCTGCCGCCCAGTTGGTGTATTAAAAATGACAGACGAAGCAGGTCAAGATGCAAAACTAGTTGCAGTACCTCATAGCAAACTATCTAAAGAATATGATCACATTAAAGATATTGATGATTTACCAGAATTACTAAAATCGCAAATTAAACATTTCTTTGAACAATATAAAGCTTTAGAAAAAGGTAAATGGGTTAAAGTTGACGGATGGGATAATGCTGATGCAGCTCGTAAAGAAATTATTGAGTCTTTTGAACGAGCAAAAAATAAATAAAATTGAATGACAAAAAAATAAACCTATACAAAAGCCATAAATAATGTTTTATGGCTTTTTTAATTACATAATTTAGTAACTTTGAAAGTTAATTTAAATTTTAAAGATGAAATAATTTGCTTTTTATCAATTAAAGATTAAATTTCTAAAAATTCAAGGAAAAACTTCATCCTAAGTTAAAAAAATTGTTATTAACAGCTTGCTTTTGATTATAATTTATGCGGTAATATCACTGGTTAAACAACAAAGTAAAAATTATGAAAACGATCAATTCTAATAATGTATGTTAAACACATTATCAGAGTTGAGTAACATAATTAATACAATGTTAAAACCCTTACGGCCGTAAAGGCTAATTATTAATTATTGTTAGGATGTCTAGTAAATGAATAAGAAAACAGGCCAAGTAAAATGGTTTAATGAAAGTAAAGGTTTTGGTTTTATTACCCCTGCGGATGGAAGTAAAGATGTATTTGTTCATTTTTCTGCTATTTCAGGTGATGGTTTTAAAACTTTAGCTGAAGGACAACAAGTTGAATTTGCAATCCAAGATAGCCCTCGCGGACCAGCAGCAGCCGAAGTTGTTGTAATTTAGTTGACCTTTTAAAATTTCATACTTGAATAAACGCTCACACACAAAGTGAGCGTTTTTTATATTTAGAAATAGATCACGCAAAAAAATCCAAAGCATAAAAAACGACCCAAGGGTCGCCTTTAGAATAAAGTTAAAAATTAATTATTTTTAGAAATAACAGCAATTAAATCTAGAACTTTGTTCGAATAACCTACTTCGTTGTCATACCAAGAAACAAGTTTAACAAAATTATCGCTTAATTGAATCCCTGCTTTAGCATCAAATACTGATGTGCAAACTTCACCTAAGAAATCCGTAGAAACAACATCATCTTCTGTATAACCAAGAACACCTTTCATTGGACCTTCAGCTGCTGCTTTAATTGCTTTACAAATATCCTCATATTTAGCAGGTTTTGCTAAACGAGCAGTTAAGTCAACAACAGAAACATCTGGAGTAGGAACACGGAAAGCCATACCAGTTAATTTACCATTTAATTCAGGAATGACTTTACCTACCGCCTTAGCAGCTCCAGTTGATGAAGGAATAATGTTTTGAGCAGCACCACGACCACCACGCCAATCTTTATGAGATGGACCATCAACAGTTTTTTGAGTTGCAGTTGTTGCATGAACAGTTGTCATCAATGCTTCAACAATGCCAAAGTTGTCATTAATAACTTTAGCTAAAGGTGCTAAACAGTTAGTTGTACAAGAAGCGTTAGAAACGATATCTTGACCAGCATAATCTTTATCATTAACACCAATAACAAACATTGGAGTGCTGTCTTTAGAAGGACCAGTTAAAACAACTTTTTTGGCACCAGCTTGGATGTGTTTACGAGCTGTTTCATCAGTTAAGAATAAACCAGTTGCTTCAGCAACAACATCTACCCCAACTTCGTTCCATTTTAAGTTTGCAGGATCACGTTCAGCAGTAACACGAATTGCTTTACCATTAACGATTAATTTACCATCTTTAACTTCAACCGTGCCATCAAAACGACCATGAGTCGAATCATATTTAAGCATATAAGCCATATATTCAACATCTAATAAATCATTGATAGCAACGATTTCAATGTCTGAACGTTTTTGAGCAGCACGGAAAACAATACGACCAATACGACCAAACCCATTAATACCTACTTTGATTGTCATAGCAATTACCTTCTTTTAGTGTTTTTAATGTTAAAATATTTACTGTAAGCTATCAAATTTTAAAGATTTATTCAAGAAGATTCCTAATAATTAAACACAATTTGATTAAATAGGTTAATTCAAGTGTAAGTCATATTAATTATTATAAATAAAATCAAATTATTGAAAAATAATCTTGCATAGCAGGCCACATCACAGTCAAAAAGGCATACAAAAACTTAGTATACACCACACATTAAAACGATTAAAAAGCGGACTGCAAACTATAATATTTTATTTTAAACACTCATTACCACTCACACAAACATTAAATAGCATGCAAATAATCATGCTTAGTTGTACTAACTAAACGCTTTTTAATAAGTTTTGGTATTGTAGCAATTTAAGATTTCTTTCGAAACCTCGGTTAGGATAAATAAATCGGTGATGCTCACCATTGAATAGTCTTTAAAATATACAAATTAGCTTGTGCGATTTTAGCAATCTCAATAGCATTATTCTGTTGATTGATTTGATGTCCCATTTGTCCTTTCAAAAATATAGCAGAAAATAGCAATTCCGATAACACTCAACAACAAAGGATTAGTGAAGTTTAAAATTTTATCTGAATTTTTATTTATTACCTTAATGAGTATTTAATTAAAATTAAATACTCATTAAGGTGTTTTCTATTTACTTTATGGAGGATTTTGTTTTTTATTTTAGGGAAACATCTTACTTTCAGCGACAAAAGCACAAACTTTGTCGCCTTAGTAAACTTCTTTGCTAAAATGCATCTTTTCTTGGTTGCTTAATCTTATTTAGCTCCATAATCTAAACTACAACTAAAAAACTAAGGAGAGACACAAAGTCCGTGTCTATTGGGACTTGTGTAACTGTAGGATATGTAACCAGAGTTCGAATGCACTTTGAACTTTTTGTTTCCCGTAGCGTCTCCAGTCCAATAATAATCAGCAAAGAAGTTTGAATTTTTGTAATTTTTCATGTAGCCCCATTCAGTAAATAATCCCGCCCCTATTCGACGCTGGTAATAATTACCAATTGAGGATGGCATTGCGCTAACAATACCTTGACAACTTCCTATCGAAGAACCTGAACAAATTGCATTGGTGACATCTTTAACTTCTATTATTCGATATCCAATATTATTACACCAAGCAGTTTGATTTGAAGGATTATCGGTTACTCTTCCTCGGTTGACGAACCACTTTTGCAGGACAAATCCATATTTTACCTCATTACCACTATTATCTCTACCTATTAACTCAAATGTCTGAGGTAAAACTGGCTGGCTAATTTGACTAGGATTATTATTGTGTATTTGAGAGCTTGCCTCTGGACCTTTTAAAGTGACTCTTACACTGGAGGTATTAATACTACTACGGGTTGGTGGTATAGAAATAGAAGCTGTTATACCTTCATGAGTGACTGGCGCCCATGTCAGTTTACCATCTCCTCCTCTTACTTCTAAATCAAAATATAATCCATTAGCACCTGTAGTAGGGAAATTACTATCGTATGTTGCATAGCTTGTTGATTGCGGGATAAATCCATTAGTCGGATCCCAGATATTATCAGGACCTTTATAGTTTGAGCCCCCTGTATATGAATAATCTTTACCATATCTCAAACTTGGCTTTACAAAGCAGATTACAGGTGAAGATTTTGGGGTGATGTAATATGTTGCTGCGTCACTGCCAAAATAACTATCTTTAGGCTCACCGTATCGAGTTGTTAATCTTCCTCCATTACTAGTTAAGACAACCTTATAAGGTGCACTGCAAACATCTAGCTCATTACTTCGATTATTAATGACTTTACCATTTCTATCGGTGATATTGACAGTTAAAGTTCCACTTGCAGTTAAGTCACCATCACCATCATCATCTCCCCAATAGCCATACGTTGTCACTAAATCAATTAAACTCACTGAATTGGTTGATGAAGGTATCATTATACCTATATCAGTAAAACGCTCACCAACATTAGGTAGTTCAATTGGATTTGTTGGAGTTGAGAGATTGTTCTGCGGTGTTATTTCTTGACCATTTGATAATTTGATACTTAGTAAATTTTCTATTGAGCGAGCTTTAGTTACACCATTATCAAATGTTAAATAAGGTCCAGTACCATAAATAACATTGCTTGTATGAGCTGATAATGCCTGTGAATCCAACGAATATGGCAATAATAACAACGGCGCTAATGCCATTGGAACATTAGAAAATAATTTTAATGATAATTTGAAGGATAACTTCAAACATAAAAAAGAGGCTTCTGAGAAAACTCGTACAGCTTGTTTTCTTGATAAATCAAACGAATAAAACCGCCAATAATAGTGGTTAAGCTGATGATTCATTATATTTCACCTGTCAAGTTATTTGTTTTATTTTTTATACTTTTAAAGTTTAAAAAAGATCGTTTTTTAAACTTTAAAAGTATAGCTGTAAAAAAAAATCATGACTAGTTTTCGGTCCATTATTTTTGTAAATTTTTGTTAAGACTGAATTTCGTTAAGTTTTAGCTTTATTTTGTTACTTACTGGTATGGGATAAGAGGTAGTTAGTTAATGTTATTTCTTTCCCCCTAAAGGTCAAGACGTCTGAAACATTACCGTTTCCAAAACTAACCAATAACCATTAACCTATAATAAAACAACGTGTTATTTGCACTTTAATCGTATTATAAAAATTAATAAATTTATAAAAAGTTAATAAATTGCTTAAATTTTTATTTTCTATCTTTTGAATCGTTAAATATTTGCTGATTATGCTACAACTGTATTAAAGTACGTATTACACTTTTTGACTTTGCCCATTTGTTTATGAGTATACGGGATTCGTAAAAATTTGCTTAATAAGATGGATTGAAGCAATTCGCCAAAATAGGTTTTATTATAGCATTTAACTCGTCATTTTAATTTATCTTCAATGAACTCTTCGTCCTTAACCAAACGTTTAATATCATATTCATTGTTGTATAACGTTAGTTCTTTTTTTATTACTAAAGGTAAAAATGATTTTCTTTTTTATTTTTTGGCGTACAATCAAAATCATCCATAAATAGAGGTAAAGTTATGTTATATAATAACAAATACATGCATCATCAACATCATCACCATGAGTGTTGTCATGATGATTGTTTAAATATGGCACATAATCATGTTCATTTATCTCACGATATAACTTGTCATCAAGAATCAATACATAGCTGTGGGGGCGATACTCATACTACTTCTAAAAATGAGTTTGACGATCCCCCTGATGATCCCGACAGGCTAAGCGAGAAAATTAAATTAACTTGGAAAATAAAAGGCATGGATTGTGCGCACTGTGCACAACAAATTGAAAACAGCCTAAAAGCGTTACCCAATATTAACCAAATTAAGATTGTTTTTTCTACCGAAAAGTTAGTGGTATTTGTTCCCCAATATAATGAAAAAACCATTAAATTAATAGAAAACAAAGTTATCGAGCTAGGCTATAAGCCTATTTTTGAATCATCTCCAGAACATTCTCATCATCATGATCATTCCCATAGTTTTGATAAAAAAGCATTAATTCCTTTAGGGGTATTAAGCGGTTTAATTGTGGTGAGCTATATCCTGTTGTTATTTAATCAAACCGTTGGCGAATATGCCTTTATGGTCACAGCAATTGTTGGGTTAATACCTATTTTGAAAGAAGCGGTAGTTTTAACGCGCAGTGGTACACCATTTGCGATCGAGTCGTTAATGAGCGTGTCAGCTATTGGGGCTTTGTTTATTAGAGCTGCCGAAGAAGCCACTATGGTTATATTTTTATTTATGATTGGTGAGATGTTAGAAGGTGTTGCAACAAGTAAAGCCAAAAAAGGCATCTCCTCGCTCGCTCAGCTTATGCCAGAAGAGACCGTTATTATCATTGACGGTGTACGAAAAACCGTTGCCAGTCATAGATTGAAACCCGATGATATTATTGAAATTTCATCTGGCGGAAGGTTGCCTGCTGATGTGATTTTAATAAGCGAGCAAGCCAATATTGATGAAAGCGCATTAACCGGTGAATCCATTCCAGTTAATTATCTTTCAGGCGATAAGGTTTTGGCTGGTTCGCTCGTGGTTGATAATACAATCCAATTAAAAGTGGTATCAGAAGTTGGGCAAAATGCGGTAGATCGTATTTTACAGTTGATTGAAGATGCTGAGGAGCGTAAAGCTCCTATTGAACGATTTATTGATAAATTTAGTCGTTATTATACGCCAGCAATTGCTTTATTTGCTCTGTTAGTAATTATTGCGCCACCTTTGTTGTTCAATGCTGATTGGTATACTTGGTTTTATCGAGGTTTAACTCTATTGTTAATTGGTTGCCCTTGTGCATTGGTTATTTCAACGCCTGCTGTAATAACGTCGGCCTTATCTAATGCGGCAAAACAAGGCGTGCTAATTAAAGGTGGTGCCTCGCTAGAGCATATTGGTTCAGTTAAACTGGTTGCATTTGATAAGACTGGTACGTTAACCGAAGGTAAACCGCAAGTCACCGATGTGATTAGTCAAGATATTGCAAAAGAGCAATTATTGACATTAGTTGCCGCTATTGAAAGTGGTTCGCATCACTCCATTGCTAAGGCTATTGTTGATTATGCATTGCAGAATCAATTAAATATCAATGAGGCCGATAATCGTAAAGCGATTGCAGGGGTTGGCGTTCAAGGCGAGATTGATAATCAGACTTTTTATATTGTGTCACCAAGTAAGGTTGTGACAGTTTCATCACCATTGAAAGATGAACATACCAAAATTATTGAGGAGCTTGAAAACGCTGGTAAAACTGTAGTAGTTGCAGTAACAAGTCAACAATTGATGGGCATTATTGCATTGCAAGATGTGTTGCGGGCTGATGCAATTACTACAATGAATGAGCTTAATAAGCTTGGCGTTAAGACTTTGATGCTGACAGGCGATAATGCGCGAGCGGCCAAAGCCATTGCCTCGCAATTAGGTATGGATTACCGTGCAGAGTTGTTACCTGCCGATAAATTAGCAGAAATTGAAAAGATGCGTATCTCAACGTCGATTGCTATGGTGGGCGATGGAATTAACGATTCTCCAGCCATGAAAGCGGCAACCGCAAGTATTGCTATGGGTAGTGGTACTGATGTTGCGCTAGAAGCCGCTGATGCCGCATTAACTAAAAATAGCTTGTTAAGTTTGCCTAAGCTAATTGGTTTAACTCGTTTTGCCTCTCGTAATATTAAACAAAATGTTACAATTGCGTTGGGAATTAAGTTAGTATTTTTAATTACCAGCTTATTTGGCTTTACTGGACTGTGGCTGGCTGTGTTAGCTGATTCAGGTACGACTGCGATTGTGACAGCTAATGCGCTTCGAGTTTTGAAATTTAAGAATAAAAGTTAAAATTGGTTTAATTAACCTATTTCGCTTGTAGCAAGTGGAATAGGTTTCTTAAATGATTATTAGGCTATTATTCATCACTTCTTAATGAGATTTCGCCACCAATATGAGCTTCAATTTTACCATTTTGTTCTAACAATAAGGCTCCTTGGTCATTTATACCTTTTGCTATTCCGCGAATAATGTTATCGCCAATTAATAGTTTTACAGGACGGTTAACAAAGTTATCTAGTCTATTCCAATCATTAATAAATGGCACTAAACCATGTTTTTCAAATTCTATTAATTGACTTTTTAAGGTTTTGGCAACCTGCGCAACTAATAAGTTACGATCAACATTGCCTAAATTAGCCCATTTTTGGTTAACTATGTTGGTATCTGGGTTTGTCATGGTTAAATTGACGCCAACACCAATCACAACATGGGCACAGTCACCAGTCTTACCTGCAAGCTCAACTAAAATACCAGCTAGTTTTTGATCGTTAATATATAGATCATTTGGCCATTTAACTTTGATGTCTTGGCCAGATAATGCACGTAAGGTGTCAGCAATAACAATACCAACAACTAAACTCAATCCCATTGCCGCAGCTACACCTTGTTCTAGTCGCCAATACATTGAAAAGTATAGATTAGTGCCAAAAGGTGAAAACCATTTTCGCCCTCGCCTTCCCCGTGCTTTGGATTGAAATTCGGCCACACAGCAATCGCCCGATGTTAGTTGATCAATTCGATCCAGTAGATATTGGTTAGTTGAATCAATAATCGGTAATATTTCACATCGACTATTCGATTGGTAATGCTGGTTAATTTTGGTTTTATTAAGCAAATTAAGAGGCGCTGCCAAGCAATAGCCTTTACCATGTACTGAGTTTAGCCCAATCCCCCACTCACGCAGTTGTTTGATGTATTTATTAATACCAGCACGGGTTATGCCAAAAATTGTTGCCAATTCTTCCCCTGAATGGAATTGACCATCGGCTAGTATTTCAATTAATTTAAGCGGATTTTTGTAGCTGCGCATCCGTTCCTCTTTTTTGGGCTAATAATATAATGAAGTATAACGAAATTATAGCAAAACTAACAAATAAATAGGTATTACTTGTTTTATCCATAATAAATGCTATCACCGCAGGAGCAGCTAAACTCCCTAATGTGTTGGTTAATAGCATTGCTTGATTCATCGCCACAATATCTTGCTTTCTAACACACGAGCAAGCCCAAGCCATGGATATGGGATAAATGGTGTAAATGGTTGCACCTAATAAGATAATCGCCAACGCATTAAACCAATTGAATATCAGCATAATACATGCAATTAACATTAGTAACGATTCAATTAATAATACAAGTTGCCGTCCAAATTTATCTGCACACCAATTGGCGGGCATTTGTGCAATCACTCCTGATAAAATCATTAAAATCATCCAATTAGCCACTTGAATATCACTATATCCTAAGTGTGAGTAATAGGCTGGTAAGAGTGAATATAACGATCCAATGAGCATCCCTGCAATCACACAACCGGTTAACCCAATTCGAGAGGGTTTATTTAATATCATTGGCATGATGTTAAAGCTGCTTTTTTTTCTTTTCGGTAATTTATAATGGGTCAGCAAAATAAATAAAATTGCTAATCCCATCAGTAACATAATAACTAATCCAAAATATAATATGTTTTGCGGAAAATACTGCAACAAAGCTTGCCCTAAAACCGTACCTAGGTAATAAGTGGTTAAATAAACTGCCAGCATTTTTCCTCGCGTACGTACAGGACCAGTGAGTAATATACAACTTTCTATAACCACCCAAGTGACCGCACAAGCAATGCCTATAAAAAATCGCCACATTATCCAGCTATAAAAATTCATTGAAAAACTTAATCCAATGGTTGCAATGGCAAAAATAATGCAACTATAGGTGTATGTGTGCCGAGCATTGAATTTATTAATAAACCAATTGGCGAAAATGGTACCTAGCAAGTTGCCAGTAAAATAACTTGATCCGACAAGACCAATTTGCCCAAGCGAAAACTCACTACGCACTAACCACAATGGTACCTGTGTGTTTAATGCTGACAAAGAGATTGTTACAAAGAGCAAACTCGTTAATAAAATAGGGAATGAATACGAATGTTTCATAATGTTATCACGTATAATTATGGGTTAAAATTTGCGGGCAATTATAATTTGGTGCTAATTATAAATAATTGTCTGCATCAATTTCACCCGAGTTGCCGATAAATCGGATTTCTGGTGATAAATTCACCGAAAATTTTTGTAATACACATTTTTTTATATGTCGAGCTAATTCAACCACATCTTGTGCTGTTGCTTGGTCTTTATTAACTAAAACCAATGCTTGTTGTTGATGCACTGCCGCTCCGCCTATTTGATAGCCTTTAAGACCACACTGATCAATAAGCCAACCTGCAGCTAATTTTGTTTGATGATTAGCTTGTGGATATATTGGCATGTTTGGATAAATTTCAAGTAGCTTGTCCGCCACAATTTTATCGATCACTGGGTTTTTAAAAAAACTTCCACCATTGCCTAAAACCTTTGGATCTGGCAATTTACTACAACGAATTTCGCACACTTTATCAAATATCATTTTTGCAGTAACAATTTTGGGATCAAAGTTTCGCAATTCCCCATAAGTTAAAACTGGCTGCCACTGTTTTGGTAATTTTATACCAACATTGATAACAGCATAACCTTGCAAATACGCTTTTTTGAAGATACTTTCACGATATCCATATTGGCCATCAGTTACAGTGGTGATTTTACCTGTAGCTAGTTCAAGCAGCTCCACATAATCAGCAACTTTTTGAAACTCAACTCCATAAGCACCAATGTTTTGAATCGGTGCCGAACCTACACATCCAGGAATTAATGCTAGATTTTCAAGCCCAGGTATATTTTCCTTGATGGTTGTTGATACTAGATCATGCCAAGTTTCGCCAGCACCAACTTTCAAATGCCATGCTTGTTCTGTTTCACTAATGGTAATACCTTTGATGCGATTAACAATAATCATACCATCAAAATCACAGGTAAAAAGTGTGTTACTGCCTTCGCCAATAATCATAATTGGTAAATTTTGGGAGTTATCTTGCCAAACTTGTTGTAATTGTTCGGGACTGGTTACAGTAACAACTTTTTGCGCAAAAACAGTTAAACCAAATGTATTAGGAATTTTTTGTTTCATTGATAACTACCTTTATTTTTTTGTGAAAATAGACATCCAAAAATCAATCAATTTTTTAGGTTATTTCTATAGTTTGCAATCTATCGTATTTAGAGTTTATATTACCACATTGGTTAACCTTATTTGATTAAATATTTAGTCGTGTGTGATTTTAAGTTTTTCTATAATTTTGCTATTAGCTGGTCATCAAAAAACGTTTTATATATTTTGGGCTACAAAAGTATGACTAAGATCAAATTCATCACATTATTTAAACAAATATTCAGTTAAAGCAGCGCTTAAATCTTTTTTGTTTTTTGTTATCGTGTATTATAGCTAACTAAGTAGCGTTTTATGAATTATAGTTAGAATTTTAATACAAAAAGCAGGCATTTTTATTAGATTGATTGCTATTGATTTTATTAATTGTACATAAGTTAAGTTTTGCTTATTAGATAGAGGAAATTATGAAAAGAGTTTTTATTATGATCCTAGATTCGTTTGGAATCGGTGGCGCTGAAGATGCAAATAAATATGGCGATGAAGGCGCTGACACTTTAGGACATATTGCTGAGGCTTGTGCTTTAGGTAAAGCAGAACATGGCCGTAGTGGCCCATTAAATTTACCTAATTTAGGCAAATTAGGCTTAATCGAAGCGGCGTATGAATCAACTGGTCACTACCCTAAAGGCATGCAAACCGAAGGCGAAATTATTGGTTCGTATGGCTATGCTAGCGAGATTTCCTCAGGTAAAGATACTCCATCAGGGCATTGGGAATTAGCTGGAGTGCCAGTCCTTTTTGACTGGGGTTATTTTACTAATACCACTAATAGCTTCCCTCAAGATCTTTTAGATAAAATTGTCTCTCGTGCAAAACTTCCTGGTTACCTCGGTAATTGTCACTCATCTGGTACAGTTATTCTTGATGAACTTGGCGAAGAACATATGGCATCTGGCAAGCCTATTTTTTATACTTCTGCTGATTCTGTATTCCAAATTGCCTGTCATGAGGAGACTTTCGGTTTAGATAAACTTTATGAAGTCTGCGAAATTGCACGTGATGAGCTAAATAAAGGTAATTACAACATTGGCCGCGTTATTGCTAGACCTTTTGTTGGCAAAAAAGCTGGCGAATTTGTGCGTACGGGTAACCGCCACGATCTTGCTGTTGAACCACCAGCACCAACGATGATTAAAAAACTAGTTGATGAAAAACAAGGTACCGTAGTATCAATTGGTAAAATTGCCGATATTTATGCACAAGTTGGAATTACCAAAAAAGTAAAAGCAACCGGTCTTGAAGCTTTATTTAATGCATCACTTGAAGAAATCAAGCAGGCTAAAGATAATACGATTGTATTTACTAATTTTGTCGATTTTGACTCTTCTTATGGGCATCGCCGCGATGTATCAGGTTATGCCGCTGCTTTAGAATATTTTGATAGTCGTCTTCCGGAGATGTTAGCGCTTATCCAACCTGGCGATCTGCTTATTATTAGCGCGGATCATGGTTGTGATCCAACTTGGTCAGGTACCGATCATACTCGCGAACATATACCTGTCATTGTCTACGGAGATAGTGTGCCTGTTGGCTCTTTAGGTCATCGTGAAACATTTGCCGATATAGGACAGAGTGTTGCCGATTATTTTGATTTATCGCCAATGGATTACGGTAAATCTTTTATAAAAAATAAATAATTTAAGTTTAAGTAATATCGATTTCGAAACAAATATCAGGAGAAGTTAATGTCTACCCCGCATATTAATGCTGTTGATAATGCCTTTGCAAAAACCGTTTTAATGCCCGGCGATCCGCTACGAGCAAAATTCATTGCAGAAACCTTTTTAGAGAATGCAACAGAAGTTACTAATGTAAGATCCATGTTGGGTTTCACTGGTTATTACAAAGATAAAAAGGTTTCAGTTATGGGGCATGGAATGGGTATTCCATCTTGTTCAATCTATACAACCGAACTAATTAAATTTTATGGTGTTGAAAACATCATTCGTATTGGTTCATGTGGTGCAATTAGCCCTAATGTCAACTTGGGGGATGTTATTGTTGGGTTAGGTGCTTGTACCGATTCAAAAGTCAACCGTTTACGTTTTAAAGATCATGATTTTGCCGCTATCGCTGATTTTGATTTAACTTGTAATGCCGTTAATACAGCTAAAAAATTGGGTGTGAATGTTAAAGTTGGTAACCTTTTTTCTGCTGATCTTTTTTATAGTGTTGAACCTGATATGTTTGATGTTATGGAAAAGTACAATATTTTAGGCGTCGAAATGGAAGCAGCTGGCATTTATGGCGTTGCGGCTGAATATGGTGCAAAAGCACTGGCTATTTGTACGGTTTCGGATCATATCCGAAAAGGCGAAGCAATGTCAGCAGAACAAAGACAATTAGGGTTCAAAGAAATGATCACTGTTGCACTGGAGTCTGTTTTATTAAATCAAAACTAAAAAAATGGCAGGTTAATCTGCCATTTTTTATTTTGATCAAATAATTATTTTATTGATATTTAGATATTAGATTATAGTAAATCTCGTTTATTAAGGAATTATAAATGAATATTCATTTTAAACTTAGGGTTATATTTTTCTTACAATATTTTATCTGGGGAAGTTGGTTAATAACTCTCGGTTCTTATATGATACGTAAATTACAATTTACTGGTCTTGAAGTAGGATCGATATACGGAACAATGGGTATCGCTTCTTTGTTTATGCCAGGCTTACTTGGAATTGTAGCGGATAGATGGATACCTGCTAACCGTTTGTATATGCTTTGTCATTTAATCAGTGCTTTAACGCTATTTATTGCGGCTTCAATAACATCTCCTTTCATGATGATGATTGTGATATTGATTCATTGCCTAGCTTTCATGCCAACCATCGCCATTTCAAATTCAATCGCTTATTCTTGCTTAGAATCACGTGGACTTGATGTTATTACCGAGTTCCCTTGCATCAGAATTTTTGGCACCATTGGATTTATTGTTGCTATGTGGCTTGTAAGTATTTTAAAATTAGAACTGAGCAGCATGCAACTTTATATTGCAGCTGCATCTGCTTTATTACTCAGCCTTTATTCATTCTTGCTACCATTGATTCCAACAGCAAAAAATAAAACTGAAGAAAAAAACATCATTAGCTCATTAGGGTTAGATGCTGTTGTTTTATTCAAACAGCCACGAATGGTTATATTTTTTCTATTTGCGGTTTTATTAGGCGGTATTTTACAAATAACCAATACTTTTGGTAATCCATTTTTACATGATTTTGAAAGATTCCCTGAATATGCTGATAGTTTAGTGGTTAAATACCCTTCTATACTGTTGTCTATTTCTCAAATGTCAGAAGTCGCATTTATCTTATTTGTACCTTTCTTCATGAAACGTTTAGGTATTAAATATGTTATGCTAATTAGTATGCTTGCTTGGGTTGCTCGTTTTGGTTTATTTGCTTATGGCGATCCGTCTCTTTTCGGTTCTGTATTACTTCTTCTTTCAATGATTGTTTATGGTTGTGCTTTTGACTTTTACAATATATCTGGTTCAATGTATGTTGAAAAATCGGTATCGCCAACTATTCGCAATAGTGCTCAAGGATTATTTATGACCATGACTAATGGGTTCGGTGCTTATTTAGGTTCGGTAGGCAGTGGTTATGTAGTCGATTATTATACAGCTGGAAATGTTACTAAATGGCAAACAGTTTGGCTTATTTTTGCAGGTTATGCTTTGGTTTTAGCAATTGTATTTATGTTAATTTTTAAAAACGAAAAGCCTAATTCAAAAACCGTTTAAATCATTTATTAATTGTTCATTATGTGGTGGAGCTTTTTCCCACTCAATCAATACGTAGGCAACAATACATTTTGTTGCCTTTTTACTAACAATAAATTATCGTAAAAATTTGATTTACCGCACAAAAATATAAATAAGTGATGCAAAAGATATAGCAGATAAGTATCTTATCAAGTTAAAATAACCCAATTAACAATGATATACATGTTATTAAAAATTTTTTAATAAACGTTTAATATCATTTTTACTAAAGCCAATTTAGCTCATTTAAAAATAGATTAAATACCTAATGAACGATAAAATAATACCTAAAGTTATATTGCACGAGCATATTGAAGGCAGTATTACCCCTGTCATGGCTCATCAGTTAGCACAAAAAAATAATATCCCTTTTCCTAGTACACTATGTTACCAATCTGGTCAATACAATGCCAAAGAATATAAAAATGGTAGATATTTGTATGACGAATCCAAATTTGAAGAGTTTATTAATACATATGATACCGTTTCTAGCTTTCTAAAAGATCCTGAAGATTATTATTCTATTACTTACGATTTTCTTAATAGGAATGCTAAACAAGGGTTAATTTATTGCGAGCTATTTTTGTCCCCCTATCATATTTGTACAACCGAAGTTAATGGAGAGTTGATTTGGGATAAAGAAAGATTTAATCAAACTCTTTCTTACATGGACAAAGCGATTATTAAGGTACAAAACGACTATGATATTATAGTTAGATATCATGTTATTGGTGTTAGGCACTTAGGCGCTAATGTTGTTTATGATACGTTGCGTTTTATTCAAAATAATTATCATCCCTTTATTACGGGATTTAATATTGCTGGTAACGAAATGATTGGGCATTTTGATGATTTTAAAGATTCCCATGAGTTGGCGGCAAAGCTGAATTTAAAAAAATCGTATCATGCTGGCGAAATTGATTCAAATGAGAGCATTATTCAAGCTATTAAACACGGTGCAAATAGAATTGGTCATGGTATTCGTGCCATTGAAAACAAAGCGCTTATTTGTAAACTGGTCGAAAAAAAAATCACTCTAGAAATTGCTTTAACTAGTAATCGAATTTTAGTGAATGAACTGCATGGCGATATTTATCAACATCCAATAAGGCAACTTTATGACCAAGGCGTTCGCATTACCTTAAATACAGATGATGCTGGTATTTTTGGTACAGATATTGAAAAAGAGTATCACATTGCTCATACAGTATTTGGCTTTTCAAGATTAGAATTACTTGATATAACGTTGTGTGGCGTTCAAGCTGCATTTGTCGAAGATTCGGTTAAAAGCCGTTTGACTGAGCATGTTCTTTCATTTTTTACTTCTAATGATAAGCTATTACTGAAAAAAAATATTAATGAAAAAGAATACAATCCAGCAATCATTGAACGATTTTTAGGGTATCAAAAACTGTTACTAACCATACCTGTTAACTAATTTATTTGTCAGAATAATAGGAGATTTGCATGAAAAAAAATAAGTTAACCCTGTTTCTTTTAACCCTATTTATATCTGGCGTTGTTAATGCTGCAACGATTGATTTAAGGATAATTGAAACAACCGACTTGCATGGGAACATGATGAATTATGATTATTTTAAAGATCAATCTGTTGATTCTTTTGGATTAGTAAAAACTGCTAATTTAATTCATCAAGCAAGAAATGAAGTAAAAAATAGTGTTCTTGTTGATAATGGTGATCTAATTCAAGGCAGCCCAATGGCTGATTATGCCGTAAAGAAGGGTTTTAATGATGGCGATATTCATCCTGTTTATAAAGCACTCAATACACTTAATTATACTGTGGGTAATATTGGTAACCACGAATTTAATTTTGGATTGGAATTTCTGCAAAAAAGCCTTTCCGGAGCAAAATTTCCTTACATTAACGCTAATGTTTATGATGCCCAAACCCAAAAGCCATTCTTTACACAATATATTATTTTAGATACTCCTGTTATTGATAGAAACGGCAATAAACATACTATTAAAATTGGCTATATTGGTTTTGTACCGCCACAGATTATGCAATGGGATAAACTTAATCTTGATGGTAAAGTTGTCGTTAAAGATATTACAGAAACGGCCAAATTATTAGTACCTAAAATGAAAAAAGAAGGTGCTGATGTTATTATTGCTATTCCACATTCTGGTGTTTCAGCTGAACCTTATAAAGCATTAGCTGAAAATTCAGTGTACTACTTGAGCCAAGTAGAGGGTATTAATGCAATTATGTTTGGCCATTCTCACGGCATATTTCCGAGTGAAGATTTCAAATCATTACCAAATACAGATATTAATACTGGCAATATTAATCATGTTCCTGCTGTGATGCCTGGTCAATGGGGTAGCCATTTGGGGGTAGTAGACTTAGTTCTTGATGATGATAAATCCAAATGGCAAGTGATTTCAGGTAAATCAGAAGCTAGACCAATCTATGATGTAATAAATAAAAAAGCACTAGTTAAAGAAGATAAAAAGATTATCAAGATACTGACTAAAGATCACCAAGGAACACGTGAGTTTGTTAGTATACCAATAGGTAAAGTATCAACAGATATTACTAGCTATTTAGCACTGGTTGGAGATACTTCTGCCTTACAGCTCATTAGCGATGCGCAAATTGATTACGTTAAGCAGTTTATTCAAGGAGATCCTGATCTTGATGGTTTGCCCATTTTATCCGCTATTGCACCATTCAAAGCCGGAGGTAGAAAAAACGATCCAAGTGCTTTTGTTGATGTCAAAAAAGGGGATTTAAAGTTTAGAAATGCAGCAGATATCTACCTTTATCCTAATATTTTATCGGCTGTAAAAATTACTGGTAAGGAAATTAAAGAGTGGCTGGAATGTTCAGCAGGTATATATAACCAAATTGACATAAATTCATCACAATCACAATATTTAATTAATTGGGATAAATTCAGAACCTATAATTTTGATATCATTGATGGAGTGAATTATCAAATAGATGTTACCAAACCACCCCGTTATGATGCAAATTGTCAGTTAATTAATTCTACATCTGAAAGAATCATTAATCTTACTTATCAACAAAAACCAATTGATCCTAATCAAGGATTCTTGATTGCCACTAATAATTATCGTGCTTATAGTGGTATATTCCCAGGCACAGGTGAAAAAAATATTAAATTTAATTCTCCCGATGATTTAAGAGTCATCCTTTCCGCTTACATTACCAATACAACCCAAAAGTATGGTATAACCAATGTTACCGTCGATAATAATTGGCAAATTTCCCCAATTACTAGCAATACAAAATTAGATATTCGCTTTGAATCATCACCATCAGATGAAGCTAAATCTTATATCGAAAAATATTCACTTTACCCTATTCATTTTATCGATACAGATACATCTGGTTTGGGTGTTTATCGGATAGATTTGCAGTCGCCAATTAATACTCAACCTAAAAATTAATTAAAATTATTACGACTCAAAGGATTATTCATATGAAAATTGAAAAACTGATTGAACTTGCTAAAACTGCCCGTTCCAAAGCTTATGTACCTTATTCTAAATTTCAGGTTGGTGCCGTGCTAGTTACTGAAGATGATGAAGCATTTTTAGGTTGTAATATTGAAAACGCATCTTATGGACTAGCAAATTGTGCCGAAAGAACGGCAATTTTTAAAGCGGTTTCTGAAGGTAAAACAAAATTTAAAAAATTGGTGGTAATTGGAGATACTGATGGGCCTATTTCACCATGTGGAGCTTGCCGTCAAGTTATTAGTGAGTTTTGTGCTAAAGATATGCCTGTTATTTTGACCAATATGAACGGTAAAATTCAGGAAACAACAGTGGGAGAATTATTACCTTGGTCTTTTTCACCAAGTGATCTTGATTAGCATTATTTTTTAACAATAAAAAATAATAATCAGAACTCAAAATTTATTTTGTATAAACAAAGCAATACACTAATTTAATTTATTGATAGTAAGAGAGAATAGTAATGAGATTTGTAGATATTATAGAAAAAAAACGTGACGGCAATGTATTAACCACTGATGAAATCCAATTTTTTATCACTAATTATACCAATGGAACTATCCCCGATTATCAAGTTAGTGCTTTATTAATGGCAATTTATTATCAAGGTATGACTTCCAAAGAGTGCGCAGATTTAACCTCGGCGATGATGTATTCTGGCGATACTGTTGATCTGTCTTCAATCAAAGGCATTAAAGTTGATAAACATTCAACTGGCGGTGTAGGTGACACTACAACATTAGTTCTAGCTCCTTTAGTAGCAGCTTTAGATGTTCCAGTAGCTAAAATGTCTGGACGAGGGCTTGGTCACACGGGTGGCACCACAGATAAATTTGAATCGATTCCTGATTTTAAAATTGAGTTAAGTAAACAAGATTTTATTAATCAAGTTAATAGTGAAGGCCTTGCCGTTATTGGCCAATCAGGAAATTTAACCCCAGCAGACAAGAAACTTTATTCGTTACGTGATGTAACTGGTACTGTTAACTCTATTCCTCTTATTGCAAGTTCAATTATGAGTAAAAAATTGGCAGCGGGTGCTGATGCCATCGTTCTTGATGTTAAAACAGGTGATGGTGCGCTAATGAAAGATATGGCCGATTCAGAAAAATTAGCCCATGAAATGGTAAATATTGGTAATCAAATTGGCCGTAGAACCATGGCAATTATTTCGGATATGTCTCAACCTCTTGGTTTTGCAATTGGTAATGCTCTTGAAGTAAAAGAAGCAATTGATACGTTGAAAGGGAATGGTCCAGCTGATTTAACCGAACTGGTTTTAACATTAGGTAGTCAAATGGTTGTACTTGCCGATAAAGCAAAAACATTAGAAGAAGCCAGAATAAAACTTCAAGAAGTCATTAAAAATGGTAAAGCTATCGAGAAGTTTAAAACCCTAATTGAAGCACAAGGCGGTGATAGTTCGGTCGTTGATCATCCTGAAAAATTGGCTAGTGCACCTTACCAAATTGCCCTACCAGCCCTTAAGTCAGGTTATGTATCAAAAATTATCGCAGATCAAATCGGGATCGCTGCAATGCAATTAGGTGCTGGTCGTGCAACCAAAGAAGATATTATTGATCCAGCTGTTGGAATCGTGTTACATAAAAAAGTAGGCGACAAAGTTACTGAAGGTGAAGCTTTATTAACGATACACGCCAATACTGATAAGCTTGATACTATCAAGCAAAAATTATATGACAATATTACCATTAGCGATAACGCAACTGAGCCTCAACTTATTTACAAGGTGATTACAGGATAATAGCTGTTATATAATGATTTAGGAGATACCATGCATTATCAATTAAATAAAAAGCTATCATTACTTGTTTGTATGGGGCTATTTTCAGCCTCTTGCATGACCGCTGTTTCCACAAAAAGCTCATCAGTTCCAACTTTAGAAAAAGACAAGTCTTATCAATTTACTATTTTGCATACCAATGACCACCACGGCCGTTTTTGGCAAAATGATATTGGTGAGTATGGGCTTGCTGCTCAAAAAACCGTAGTAGATGAAATTCGAAAAGAAGTTACGGCAAAAGGAGGGAAATTACTGCTGCTATCAGGTGGTGATATTAATACTGGTGTCCCTGAATCTGATGTACAGCAAGCCAAACCTGATTTTATTGGCATGAATGCGGTTGGTTACGATGCTATGGCTGTTGGTAATCATGAGTTTGATCATCCTTTGACTATTATTCGTGAGCAACAGAAATGGGCAAAATTTCCTTTTTTATCGGCAAACACTTACTTTAAAGGCACAGATAAACGTGTATTTGATGCCTATAAAATGTTTTATTTGAATGGTATTAAAGTTGCTGTGTTTGGTTTAACCACTGACGATACCATTTTTCTTGCTTCACCCAAAAATACGGAAGGTGTCGAATTTCGACAAACCTTACCCGAAGCACAAAAAATAATTAAACAGTTAAAATATAATGAACACCCTGATATGATTATTGCTGTCACTCATATGGGACATTATGAAAATGGTAAACATGGCTCAATGGCACTGGGTGATGTTGAATTAGCCAGAAATTTACAGACCGGCGATTTAGATATGATAGTGGGAGGACACTCACAAAACCCTGTGTGTATGGCTAGTCCTAATAAACGTATTACCGAATATGTACCAGGTACACCTTGTGCGCCAGATCAACAAAATGGTACTTGGATTGTACAGGCCCACGAATGGGGGAAATATGTTGGACGTGCAGATTTTGTCTTTTTAAATGGTAAAATCACGTTAAAAAATTACCAATTAATTCCTATTAACCTTAAAAAAGAGGTTGATAATGGTAACAGTACCAAACGCCTTGAATATTACACGCAAGAAATTCCTCGAGATAAATCCTTACTTGAGAATTTAAGACCTTATCAAGAATTAGGTAAACAGCAGTTATTAGTGAAAAGTGGCGAGTTAAAAGGACGATTAGAAGGTAATCGAGATGTTGTTAGATACCAACAAAGCAATATGGGACAACTGTTACTCAGTGCTTTTGTTGAAAAAACCAATGCAGACGTTGGCATTATGTCTGGGGGTATGATTCGTGACTCATTAATTGAAGGTAATATTACTTATCGTGATATTTTAAAAGTAGAACCTTTTGGTAATAGTGTAGTTTATTTTGAATTAACTGGCAGCGAATTAATTGATTATCTAAAAGTTGCATTAAGTAAAAAACAAGGTTCGGGTGGGTATGCGCATTTGAAAAATATAGACCTAACAAGAAATGGGAACAATATTGAAGATGTAAAAATTAATGATCAACCGATCAATTTACAAAAAAATTATCGCATTGCCACACTCGACTTTTTAGCCGCAGGTGGAGACGGCTATCCAATAACCAATACGTCATCGACTTATGTTGATACAGGCTATCGCGATGCCGATGTAGTAAAACAATATTTTGAGACTCATTCGCCAATTACTGCGTCTGATTATGAACCAAAACAATTTATTATTGAGAAATAAATATTGAGATAATTATGAGTATGACTGAATTTCAACAAAGTTGTTATAATATTGTGACAGATCCTAATTTGTCACCCAAACAAAAATCAAATTTGCTCGCTTTAGCAGCAGAAAATAATTTACCTTATGTAGATCTGGATGAAGAAACGCTGCAAGCTTTAAATGATCGCGTTATTTGTGATATGTACGAAGGTCACGCACCTTATAAACCTCGTTATGTTTTACCTAATTATGTGAAATTTTTAAAACAAGGATCACAGTGGCTAGAACTTAATCCAGCTGAAACATTTGATGATGCATTAAATTTGCTTATCATCATCTATCATCATGTTCCTTCAGTAACTGGTATGCCTGTTTATTTAGGATGCTTAGATCAAATTTTACTTCCTTACGTTGGTAATCTTACTGAAGATGAAATTTATCAGCGATTAAAGCATTTTTGGATCATGCTTGATCGTAATTTACCTGACGCATTTATGCATGCAAACATTGGTCCAACTGATAATATTATTTGCCGTGTAATTTTACGTGTAGATAGAGAGCTTAAACAAGTTGCACCTAATTTAACCTTTATCTATGATGAAGGCATTACAACAGAATCATTATTATTAGAGGCAATTGAAAATATTTGTGAAACAAGCAAACCTCATATTGCAAATAATAATATGATTGAAAAAGATTTTGATGACAAAGGTTATGGTGTTGTAAGTTGCTATAATTCACTACCAGTTGCAGGTGGAGGAAGCACGCTTTCGCGAATTAATTTAAAAGAGGTAGCATTACGAAGTAAAAATAGTGAGGATTTTTTGACAAATACCTTACCTTACTATTGTCAGTTACAGCTTAATCTTATTCAAGCAAGATCTAACTTTCTTTATAATCAATCCAACTTTTTTAATAGCAGTTTTTTAGTCCAAGAAGGATTAATCGATCCCAATCGATTTGCCCCCATGTTTGGTATCTTTAGTATGGCTGAAGCGGTCAATATCCTGCAAGAAAAAGCAAATTTAGCAGGGCGTTATGGTTTTGACCAACAAGCCAATGAGCTAGCATTAACCATTACCCAACTCGTTGCCAAATTTATTGATACACACACAATAAAAAATGCTTGGAAAGGAAAGGCTATGTTGCACTCGCAATCTGGTATTAGTTCAGATAGAGGCACAACCCCTGGTTTACGCATTCCTTATGGTCATGAACCTGATCCTGTTACCCATATTATGGCGCTATTTAAACACCATCATTACTACACATCAGGTATCAGCGATATTTTAACAATTGATGAAACAATCAAAAATAATCCTCTAGCCTTACTACAAATTTGTAAAGCAGCTTTTAAATTTGGTTTCCGCGAATTTACTGCTAATATCAGTGGTAATGATCTTGTTCGAGTAACTGGTTATATGGTTAGATTATCGGACATCAAAAAGTATAAACAAGAAGGATCACGAATTAATACAACGTTTTTAGGAGCAGAAGCTGCTAATGACGTTAAAAACAATAGTTATTTATGTCGAAAACCACGAGTAATTAGTCATGAGCAAGACATGGGCAATCGTTAATAAGCTTTTACCCTTTTCTTGTGTAGATGGACCTGGTAATCGACTAGTTATATTTTTACAAGGATGTAATTTTCGTTGTTTAAACTGCCATAATCCTTATACGATATCATTGTGCAAGGATTGTGGTCAATGTGTTGATACTTGTCCACACAAAGCATTAAGTTTTAGTAACAATAAAGTTATATGGCAAACTTCAAATTGTCAGCAATGCGATACTTGTATTAATACTTGTAAGCATTCTTCATCACCAATGACTTATAGATATAGTGTAGATGATATTTTAATCGCTATCCGGAAATATCTACCATTTTTAAATGGTATTACCATAAGTGGTGGAGAAGCAACAATGCAGTTACCCTTTATTAAAGAGCTATTCAATGTTATCAAACAATCTAACGATTTAAAGCACCTTACCTGTTTTATTGATAGCAATGGTTATTTAACTAAAACAGGGTGGCAAAAAGTAGAAAATGTGATGGATGGCGCAATGATTGATCTCAAAGCTTGGGATAATGATGTGCATAAAAAGTTAACGGGAAGATACAATCAACGAGTAAAAGAAACGATTAAATATCTGGCAAAAATAAAAAAACTATATGAGGTAAGACTTTTAATTATTCCTAAACAAACGGATCTACAGGATAATGCTAAAAATATTGCCAAATTTTTAATTGATTTAGATCCCAATATTCAAATAAGAATTAATGCTTTTCATAATCATGGTGTACATGGTATCGCTAAAAACTGGCCATCCGCCAGTAGACTCAAAATAGAACTGTTTGCAGAACAATTAAAACAGCATAGCTTAAAACATATTATATTACCTAATGTTTATTTCAGAAAAAATTAGTACCTAATTTGTCAGAAATGCTTTCTTGTTAATTTTAAGCATCAATAAATGGTAGATAATTTATATTGATGTGTAAATACCCCAAACTTAGTCAATATTCAAGTAGAAAATTATGCTGCTTGTTTAAGGAGATTTACAATAGAGTTATTTAATATTAATAATACGTTATATCATAACCAATAATACTATTACATTAAGATCGAAAAAAGATAAACTTGATTTGCTTTTACTGATATGGTTCAGATCTATATTGAATAAATTGCTATTACATGGCTTTAACTAAATGGTTCTAAATGCAGAAAAAGGACAATTGTCCCTTAAATTAGAAAAATATTATTCATTCTTTTTAAATGCAGTTGCAAATGCATTTCCCATGACATTATTAGTCATTGAAGAAGAGTGTTGTTTTTTAGTATTGTTAACCGAACGTTCATTAATGAATTTTCGATTATCAGTTTTTGGCGATGCAGGATCATCTAATCGCATTGATAAAGCGATACGTTTTCGAGGAATGTCAACTTCTATCACTTTAACTTTGACTATATCACCAGTTTTTACCACAGTTCTTGGATCATCAACAAACTTATCTGATAAAGCAGAAATATGTACTAAACCATCTTGATGCACACCAATATCAACAAACGCGCCAAAATTAGTTACATTAGTAACAGATCCTTCCATAATCATACCTATTTTTAAGTCTTCCATCGTTTCTATATCATCAGCAAATTGCGCAGTTTTAAATTCAGGTCTTGGATCTCGGCCTGGTTTATCAAGCTCTTTGATAATATCTGTAACTGTTGGCACACCAAAATGATCATCTACGTAATCGATTGCTTTAAGTGATTTTAAATAGTTTGTATCACCTAAAATTTCTTTTAAAGATTTGTGATTTTTTTCTAAAATTCGTTCTACAACTGGATAAGCTTCTGGATGAACGGCCGATGCGTCAAGAGGATTTTTACCATCCATTATACGTAAAAATCCAGCGCACTGTTCAAATGCTTTAGGACCTAAGCGTGCCACTTTTAATAATTGTTGACGATCCGTAAATTGTCCATTTTCATTACGCCAATTAATTATATTTTGGGCTATTACTTTATTAAGTCCAGCAATACGAGCAAGTAACATCATCGAAGCAGTATTTAAATTCACACCAACCGCATTAACACCATCTTCAACAACAGCATCAAGTTTTTTTGCTAACTGAGTTTGGCTAACATCATGCTGATATTGCCCTACCCCAATCGATTTAGGATCAATTTTAACAAGCTCAGCTAATGGATCTTGTAAACGACGTGCAATTGATACTGCGCCACGAATAGATACATCTAAATCAGGAAATTCTTGCGCTGCTAGTTCTGATGCAGAATAAACCGAGGCACCTGCTTCGCTTACTATCACTTTTTGTGCTTTCACTTCTGGATATTTCTTCTGAACATCAAGATAAAAACGTTCAGTTTCGCGTGAAGCTGTACCATTACCAATGGCCACTAATTCAACTTGATATTTAATACAAAGTGCGGCAATAACCATAGCTGCTTTATCTGCCTGCCCTGTATGAGGATAAATCGTTTCAGTCGCAACTAATTTACCTGTTGCATCAACAACAGCTATTTTTACACCTGTTCTTAAACCGGGATCCATGCCCATAGTAACTTTCATACCTGCTGGAGCAGCCATTAACATATCATGCAAGTTGGCAGCAAATACATTAATCGCTTCTTCCTCTGCTCGCTCACGTAATGTTGTCATTAATTCGGTTTCCATGTGCATCAGAATTTTAATGCGCCATGTCCAATTAATCACAGCTTTGCGCCATTTATCTGCTGGTTGTTCATTAAAATGAACGCCTAGATATTCAGTGATAATTTGTTCACAATAACTCTCTTTAGGCGCTTGTTCAAATTGCGGGTCAGCATTTAAGGAGAGTTGTAAAAAGCCTTCATTTCGCCCTCGAAACATTGCTAATGCACGATGAGATGGTATTTTAGAAATCAATTCACTTTGTGAAAAATAGTCTCGAAATTTAGCACCTTCTTCTTCTTTACCGCTCACCACTTGCGAAACTAAATGAGCATTATTCCAAAGATATTGACGCACTCTCGCTAATAACGCAGCATCTTCGGCAAAGCGCTCCATCAAAATGTAACGAGCTCCATCCATTGCTGATTTTGTATCAGTAATACCTTTGTCGGAATTGATATATTTTTCGGCTTCAATTACTGGGTCAAGTATGGGATTTTGCCATAAGTCGTCAGCTAATGGTTCAAGCCCTGCTTCAATGGCAATTTGACCCCGAGTTCGGCGTTTAGGTTTATATGGTAAATAGAGATCTTCAAGTTCAGTTTTACTAAGCGTTTGTGTAATACTGTTACTTAATTCTAATGTCAATTTACCTTGTTCTTCAATTGACTTTAAAATCGTTTGCTTGCGATCTTCAAGTTCACGCAAATAGCTCAATCGATTATCAACAGTACGTAATTGGGTATCATCAAGCCCACCTGTCACTTCTTTTCGATAACGAGCAATAAAAGGAACAGTACTGCCATCATCTAATAATTGAATCGCCGCTAGAATTTGTTCTGATTTTACGGTCAGCTCACCAGCTATAATATGGCTAATTTGTTTATTCATCATGGTATTTTTAACAATTTTAAGCAAAGTGGTGATTATATACTTATCTTTGTTTCTGTTGCAATTCTGAACCTTTGAACTCCTTCCTAAAAAATATCACTACTTATTGTAGTGATATTTTTTGATTAGACTCATATTAAATAAAGTTTACCATAAATTAGTCTGTTTCTTTATTTAGAAATACATAATGCATAATAATGATGATGCTTATCTCTACCATCTTCTAATGCAGCATCATTCATATTGACATAAATAGGATTATGAGTAACTGGTGAAATAGTGCCAGTCCATCCATAAGTTGGATTATAAAAATTAGCACCACCAAAATAGGATAATCCACCCCATTCAGTAATCAATCCCTGATGTACAGATCTTTTATAGTTGAACATATTATTACCATTATCTGGCAAACTGATTAATTTTGCATTACTCAATTCCCTAGCTGTCGCCGATCGATAATCACCTAAACCGTCACACCAAGCTTTTTGCTTATCAAATTCATCAATAATTTTACCTCTATTAATAAACCATTTATTTATTCTAAATTTGTAACTAAGCGTTACTCCTTGTTTTGTTTGACCTATCACTTCAATATCAACAGGTAAATTCGCTTTTGGTGCTGTAGCCTGGCTAGAACTTTTAGATGATGAATCAGGGCCTTTTAATGTGACCAGAACCATATTTTTCGCATCATAGTGCTTAAAACCACCGATTGAGTCTTGTGCTTTTGACCCCTCTGACTTCGTAACTATCGCAGTAATTGCACTAGGCGATCCATCATTAGTATTCGATGTTTTGACACTCCATGTTGTCGTATTTAATGAATTATCAATACCATGAGTAACTAAATAAAAATAGAGACCATTTGCACCAACTGAAGGAAAATTATTGAAATAATTTTCCTGTGGTACATAGCCATTCCAGTCTGTCGGATCAAAAACTGCTGTGTCTCCCCAAGTATAAATACCATGAGAGTAAAGCATATGTGGGCTAGCATATTTGATTGCTTCACCAGCTACTTGAACAACAAAATTTCGATAAGGTGTTTTTGTTACAGCAATTTTACTATCCGGATAAGTTTGAGATTTTGGAGCCCCATAGTTAGAAGTTAAAGCTATCTCACCGCTTACTTTAACATAAGGATAAATACCACTATTTATTAATGTTTCAAATGTAGTTTGTGTTTGTTTGTCTGTTAATTTAACTTCTTTATTACTTGCATCTTCATAATACCATTCTAGAGAAATTGGAGTATCCGGATCTTCTAATAATTTAATATCTCCATCACCATCAACATCTATAACCTCTGAACTGCTTGGTTGCTTAATTGCGGCTGATAAGCCTAAAGTTTTAGGAGTTTCAGTCGAAACATTTTTTCCTAAGGCCTTATTCAAATCAACTGTATCAAAATAGGACTTTCCATTATAGATAACACCAAAATAGTTAAATGCTTTATTGGATTCAATATCACTTTCAATTGAACTTATGAAACGAGGACTATTTCCTTTAATAGTATTTGCTGTAACGGACGATAACGCTAAAGATTCAGTTGAATAAAAACTAATAAGACAAACCAAGCTAAAAATTAATCTTTCCCGTGTAGCCATATTCATTCCTAATTGATCATGTAAAAACAATAACAAATTATTCATTTGTAATTGCGAAATTGAATCTATTTTAGATTATAGATATAACTTAAAAAATAAGTCATATTCAATCAAAAATAGAGGAAAATACCGCAATACAATTAATAACGTATAATATCATATCATCTTAATTATAATTTTAAAACATTATTTGTATTTAATTTGATAAATGTAAAAAAATAAATACAAATGAAAATTTTAAAAATTATTGATTTTTATCATAAAAAAACAAATAAATTATAGGTATTGGATAATATGCAAAAAAATTATATAACAAGGGAAGGCTATTTAAATCTTAATTGTGAATTGAAATATTTATGGAAAGAAGAAAGGCCCCGCGTTACAGCGTTACACAAGCTGTATCTTCTGCAAAGCGCTCCATCAAAATGTAACGAGCTCCATCTATTGCTGATTTTGTATCAGTAATACCTTTATCGGAATTGATATATTTTTCGGCTTCAATTACAGGATCAAGCATGGGATTCTGCCATAAGCCATCCGCCAATGGCTCAAGCTCTGCTTCAATGGCAATTTGACCTCGAGTACGGCGTTTAGGTTTATATGGTAAATAGAGATCTTCGAGTTCAGTTTTACTAAGCATTTGTGCAATACTGTTACTTAATTCTAATGTCAATTTACCTTGTTCTTCAATAGACTTTAAAATTGTTTGCTTACGATCTTCAAGTTCTCGCAAATAGCTCAATCGACTATCAAAAGTACGTAATTGGGTATCATCAAGCCCACCTGTCACCTCTTTTCGATAACGAGCAATAAAAGGAACGGTACTACCCTCATCTAATAATTGAATCGTCGCTTGAACTTGTTCTGACTTTACGGCTAACTGACTGGCTATAATAATGGCTAATTTGTTTATTCATCATGGTATTTTTAACAATTTTAAGCAAAGTAGTGATTATATACCTATCCTTGTTTCTGTTGCAATTCTGAGCCTTTTATCTCCTCCCTAAAAAATATAACTGCTAGTTATTGGGATATTTTCAGCTTGGCTAACATTAAATAGAGCTAACCACTTTATTTAGAACTACATAATGCGTAATACGGATGCTGATCATCTCTATCGCCATTTAGTGCAGCATCATTCATATTGATATAAATAGGCTCACCCGTAGAATTAGAAATATCACTAGTCCAACCATAGGTTGGATTATAAAAATTATCGCCTTGATAATACGCTAATCCCCCCCATTCAGTAATTAATCCCCCATGTACAGCTCTTTTATAGTAGTTATCAGGATTATTACCATATTTATCTTGATGAAGCAGAAAGTTTGCATTACTCAGCTCTCTAAGAGATGCTAATTTATAATCACCTAAATTATTGCACCAATCGTTTTGTTTTTGATGAGTATCAGTATATTCTCCTCTATTGATAAACCATCTAGTTATTCGGAATCTGTAACTAAGTGTTATTCCTTGTTTGGTTTCACCTATTATTTCAATATCAACTGGTAAATTCGCTTTGGGTGCTGTAGCATGATTATCACCTTTAGATGATGAATCAGGACCTTTTAATGTAACCAGTACCATATTTTTCGCATCATAAGCCTTAAAACCACCTACAATCATGGCTCTTGAAGCTTCAGATTTTGTAACTATCGCTGTAATTGCGCTAGGAGATCCTTTATTAGGATCCGATGTTCTTACAATCCATTTTGTTGTATCTAATGAATTGTCAATATTCTCAGTAATTAAATAGAAAAAGAGGTCATTTGCACCAACTGAAGGGAAGTTATTTAAATAATCATCTTGTGGTACAAAGCCATTCCAATCTACCCAATCAAAAATAGATCTATCCCCCCAAGAATAAGCTGGAGCACTATAAAGCATATGCGGGCTAGCATATTTGACGGCTTCACCACCCACTTTGATATTAAAATTTCGATAAGGTATTTTAGTTATAGCAATTTTATCATCTGGATAAGCCTGAAAATTTGGATCTCCGTATTTCGTAGTTAAAGCAATCCCACCACTAACTTTAATATAAGGATAAATACCACTTTTTACTAATGTTTCAAATGCAGTTTTTGTTTGATCAACTGTTAATTTAACTTCTTTATTACTTGCATCTTCATAATACCATTCTAGAGAAATTGGGGCATCCGTGTCTTCTAATAATTTAATATCTCCATCACCATCAACATCTATAACCTCAAAGCTTTCTGGTTGCTTAATTGCGGCTGATAGACCTAAACTTTCAGGAGTTCTAGTTGAAATGTCTAAGCCTAATGCAGTGTTCAAATCACCTGTGTAAAAATAGGTATTTCCATTATAGATAACACCAAAATAATTAAATGCTTTATTGGATTGAATACTATTTTCTATTGAACTAATAAAACGAGGACTATTTCCCTTAATAGTATTTGCTGTAACGGCCGATAATGCTATAGATTTAGTTGAAAAAAAACTAATAAGACAAAATAAGCTAAAAATTAACTGTTTCCGTGTAGTCATATTCATTCCTAATGGTGATATAAACAATAACAACTTATTTATTTTATTGTTGTGTAGTTACAAAATTTAACTTATTTATACGATATACTTACTTAGTTACTAAGCAATAGATATCCAGACAAAAAAGCAGAAAAAAAAGCAATACAAACAATAAAATCATCATAACATTTCATTGTTGATTTTTAAAGATTATTTAATTTTAATCTAATAAAAATTAAATAATTGAATAGATTTTATTAAAGGCATGTCTGATTTTTATTCGAAATAATGAATTTTAATAAAGAAATATAGAACTTTTACTCGAAAAATAAAAATAATTATAGGCACTAAAAATATGCAAAAGAAAAACTATATAACAAGAGAAGGCTATTTAAATCTTAATCATGAATTGAAATATTTATGGAAAGAAGAAAGGCCTCGCGTTACACAAGCTGTATCAGATGCAGCAGCCCTTGGCGATCGTAGTGAGAATGCAGAGTATATTTATGGAAAACGCAGGTTACGCGAAATTGATCGACGTGTACGTTTTCTGACCAAACGATTAGAAACATTGACAATTGTCGAACCACATCCAAAACAAAAAGGTACAGTATTTTTTGGCGCATGGGTAAAATTGGAAGATGAATCTGGTAATTTACATATTTACCGTATTGTTGGTAGCGATGAATTTGATCCTAAAAAAAATTGGATATCGATTAATAGCCCTGTAGCAAAAGCATTAATAGGTCATAAAGTTGATGATGAAATAGCCGTTATCACCCCTAATGGAAAAGTATAGTATTACATTACTGAAATAAGCTATACCGAGTTATGCTAATATGCCTTAACTTATTCATTCCATTTGTTAAATCTAAAAACTATAAGATATGGGTAATTAAGTATATAATTATCAGAACATTTATAATCTATTTAAGATATTATGATTTTCGTCAATCAACTATACATCTACCCAATCAAATCGATGCAAGGGATACAATTAACAAAGGCTAATACTGTCGATGGAGGCTTTGAGCATGACCGTATATTGATGCTTAGTGAACCCGATGGCACCTTTATTACGGCAAGACAACACCCTGAGCTTCTGAAATTCAAAACATCCATAGTAAAAAACGAAGTACATATTTCACTATCTCCAACTGAAATGATAAAATTTAATCTTGATGAGTTTTCGTTGAGTTATGAGCCTACTGAAATTTGGGGTAATCATTTTACCTCACTAATAGCACCTATAAGAGTCAATCAATTTTTCAGTCAAATTTTGCATAAAGATGTACAATTAAGATGGGTTGGTCAACAATTAACTCGTCGAACCAAACGCTATCCTGAAATTCCTGTTAGTTTTGCTGATGGTTACCCTTATTTGTTATTAAATAAAGCTTCATTTGATTATTTACAACAGCAATGCCCTGAAAAACTCGATATTAGACAATTCCGTGGAAATATTGTTATTCAAGGAGCACTACCTTTTGCGGAAGACGGTTGGAAAACAATAAAAATTGGCAATGTGATTTTTGATATTGTTAAACCCTGTAGTCGCTGTGTTATAACGACAATGAACATAAAATCTGCAACATTCTTAGCTGATAATGAACCAATTAAAACCTTACGTTACTTTAGAGCCGATAAGCAAGGGGAAATTGATTTTGGTATGAATATGATAGCCCGAAATCATGGAACAATTTCAGTTCACGATAAAATTGAAGTATTGGAACGGCAACCAGCTAAAAACTATATTAAAACCTTTCCAACAGAAATAAAAACTGAAGCAAAAGTTTGTACAATAAATTTTGAAAATCAAATAATTAAAGGTAATAATAAGCAAACTATTTTAGAGCAGTTAGAACAACATAAAATAGCATTACCTTATTCTTGCCGTGCAGGTATTTGTGGGCGTTGTCTAATTGAATTAAAACAAGGTGAAGTAAATGGATTAACACAATCTGCAATTAGATGCCATAATAAAATTTTAGCTTGTAGCTGTATCCCTAAAGGAGATATTACAATTAAATTACTTAAGAAATAGCCTTAAGTCCAAAATTATCTAAAGCAGACGTTTGCCCAGTTAAATTTTTCTCTACAGGTACCAATCTGTCATTCATTACTTTAATTGCTTCAGAAAACACAAACGTTTTGTTCATTGCATTAAACGAAGGTTGTGCAATAATACAAAGAGAAGCATTCTCACCCGCTTCGACAACCATCAAACAAACCTTGTGAGCACCTTCTTGCAAACTCACCTCGACAACATCTGCGACTTTTGGAAAGTATAGCATAGGCTGTTGAGAAAAATACCAACTCTTAGGCATTTGTGGTTTTAAAAAATTAGCAGCCACAATAGCGTTAATAGATAGTTCAACTTTTTGTGAATCTGTTAAATTAAGTAACTGACAACTATTATAAAATTGATAATAAGACGTTGCGTCACTAACAGAAAATGGAAACTCACCAAAAACATCAGGAACTAACATTTTACTTGGATAACAAGAACGAAATAACATTTCAGATGAAACTTCAAGCATTAAACTATCGTATTCGCTATCAAAATACCATCGCCAACAATCAGTTGGTCGAAAAGTCATTTTCATTAATAAGTTATCCTTTTTATTTGATTTAAAATTAGTCAAAAAGATAACATAAATTACATAAAAAATAAATAAAAACTTAAAATGAAAATCATTTAATTGTATAATTTTTAAAAAATTTAGCGATAAATTGAAAGGATCAAAAAAATATAAACTAACCTAAATTATATACAATCAGATCCCTTTGAATCAAAATATTTTATACTGAAACATATAGTTACCTGAAAAGTTTTTACAATAAATGAACATTTTTAGATACAAAAAAGGTGCTTTCAACACCTTATTTATAACTATAAATAGCTATTTAGTTTGCAACATTGATACGTTTCATATCAGTCATATAACTACGTAATTTACGACCGATTGTTTCAATCAGATGATTACGGATTTCTTCATTCACATCGCGCAATTGTGCATTATCAACACTACCTTCAGGAATCGTTTTACCTAGATCTCCAGCCTGTAACATTGGCATGAATTTTTCTTTCAATAGTGGTACAGCGGCATTAGCAAATAGATAGTTGCCATACTCAGCTGTGTCAGAAATAACAACATTCATTTCATACAAACGTTTACGCGCAATAGTATTAGCAATAAGTGGTAACTCATGTAATGATTCATAATAAGCTGATTCAGCTAAAATACCGGATTCAAGCATAGTTTCGAAGGCAAGTTCAACACCGGCTTTAACCATTGCAACCATAACAACGCCTTGATCAAAGTAAGCTTGTTCATCAATTTTACCCTGATAGTCAGCAACTTTTTCAAAGGCGGTTTCACCTGTTTCTTTACGCCATTTAAGAAGGTTCGCATCATCATTTGCCCAGTCTTTCATCATAGTTGACGAAAACTCGCCTGATATAATGTCGTCCATATGTTTACGATAAAGATCCGTCATGATCACTTTTAATTCTTTCGCTAAAGCATTTGCTCTCAATTTAGCTGGATTTGATAAACGATCCATCATTAAAGTAATTCCACCTTGTTTTAGCGCCTCAGTGATCGTTTCCCAACCAAATTGGAGTAATTTACATGCATAAGCAGGATCAACACCATCTGCCACTAGCTTATCAAAACAAAGTAATGATCCTGTTTGTAACATACCACAAAGGATTGTTTGTTCACCCATTAAATCTGACTTAACTTCGGCAACAAATGACGACTGTAAAACACCTGCACGATGTCCGCCTGTTGCCGCAGCCCATGCTTTAGCAATTGCTAGCCCTTCACCTTTTGGATCGTTTTCTGGATGAACTGCAATTAATGTTGGCACACCAAAACCTCGTTTATATTCTTCACGAACTTCAGTACCAGGGCATTTAGGGGCTACCATCACTACTGTAATATCAGAGCGAATCTTTTCTCCTACTTCAACAATATTAAATCCGTGAGAATAGCCAAGCGCAGAACCTTTTTTCATCAACGGTTGAATAGCTTGAACAACGGCAGAATGTTGTTTGTCAGGAGTCAAATTGATAACAAGATCTGCTGTTGGAATTAATTCTTCATAGCTTCCTACTTTAAAACCATTTTCAGTTGCTTTCTTCCATGATGCTCGTTTTTCAGCAATAGCTTCTTTACGTAATGCATAAGATATATCTAAACCTGAATCTCGCATATTCAGACCTTGGTTAAGGCCTTGCGCTCCACAACCAACAATTACAATTTTTTTACCTTTTAAAAAATTAGCTTCTGATGCAAATTCATCACGAGCCATAAAACGACATTGACCTAATTGTTCTAATTTTTCACGCAAATTCAATGTATTAAAATAGTTTGACATTTTTCTCTCCAAGAGTTTAAGTATTCACAATCAACAATAAAACACTATATAATACTTTTAATATTGCTAAAATTGATATATTTAAAATATAATATTGCATAAATTGCAATAAACTTGCTAAGTTCAATGCTTTCTTTTAATCTAAATCACCCTCAATTCTGAATAAATCAATATGGATGCTCGATATAAACAAGCAAATAAAGAGGCTAAACTTTCTTTATTGCTAACTTTTATTTATCTTCTTGGATGGATCGTTTGTGCATACTGTATTAACGACAAAATAGGATTTTTAGGTCTTCCATTGTGGTTTGAACTATCTTGCATTATGGTGCCTATCGGTTTTATATTGCTTTGTTGGGTAGTTGTAAAATTTCAATTTAAAAATTTCTCATTAGAACAAACTAAGTGATTTAACATGCATTTAGATATTATTATACCGCTTGTCATCTATCTTATTTTTGTGTTTGCATTATCAATTTATGCTTATGTAAAACGTAAAAAAGTAAATCAATTCACTGATTATTTTATCGGCAATAGAACCATGGGAGGATTTTTACTCGCCATGACACTAGCCGCAACTTATATTAGTGCTAGCTCATTTATTGGTGGTCCCGGTGCTGCTTATAAATTTGGCCTTGGTTGGGTGCTATTATCGATGATCCAAGTCCCAACTGTATTACTCTCACTTGGTATTCTAGGCAAAAAATTTGCCATTTTGGCTCGTAAATATAATGCTATAACTTTAAGTGATATGCTTTATGCTCACTATAAAAGTAAAGTCATAGTTTGGTTTGCAAGCATTTCATTAGTTGTGGCTTTTATTGGTGCTATGACGGTACAGTTTGTTGGTGGTGCACGATTATTGGAATCATCAGTTGGCATTTCTTACGATATCGGATTATTAATTTTTGGTGTTGGTACCGTTATATATACTGCTTTTGGAGGATTTAGAGCAAGTATACTTAATGATGCTTTTCAAGGTTTAGTAATGATAATTGGCGCTATCTTGCTATTAACAGCAATTATTTATGCTGGTGGTGGTATAACAGCTATTATTCACCGTTTGAGTGAAATCGATCCTGCACTACTAACACCACAAGGTCCTAACAATTTTATGGACTTTCCGTTTATGGCATCATTTTGGGTTTTAGTCTGTTTTGCTGTGGTTGGTTTACCTCATACAGCGGTTCGCTGTATGGCATACAAAGACAGCAAAGCTGTACACAAAGGCATTATAATTGGTACTATTGTTGTCACAATCATTATGTTAACCATGCATTTATCTGGCGCTCTTGGTCGAGCTATTATTAGTGATTTAACTGTTCCGGATCAAATTGTTCCAACTTTAATAATTAACATTATGCCACCATTAGTGGCAGGTATCTTTTTGGCCGCTCCACTTGCTGCAATTATGTCAACAATTAACGCCCAATTGCTACAAATTTCATCAGTTATTATTAAAGATCTATTTTTAAGTATGAATCATGCAAAAAACTATAGTGATAAAACATTAACTCGCACATCTGTTATCATAACTTTTAGTTTTGGTGGATTACTCATCCTAGCGGCTTGGAACCCACCAGATATGATTATTTGGTTAAATTTACTTGCATTTGGTGGGCTTGAAGCCGTATTTTTATGGCCATTGGTACTTGGACTTTATTGGAAAAAAGCAAATTCAACTGGCGCTTTATGTTCTATGTTTGCCGGTGCGATAAGCTATACTCTTTTATCTGTTTACAATATAAAGCTTTATGCTTTTAACCCGATTATCCCATCCTTAATTATTGGATTGGTAGCATTTATTATTGCCAATATGTTTGGTAACACAGGAAAAAATTATGCCTTGGATTCAACTCAAAATTAATACAACCAACGATCTTGCTGAACAAATTAGCGAACAATTAGAGGAGTCTGGTGCTGTATCAGTCACTTTTCAAGATACCTTTGACACACCTGTTTTTGAACCATTACCTGGCGAAACTAAACTTTGGGGTAATACCGATGTGATTGGGCTTTATGATGCTCAAACAGATATCGATGAATTAAAAACAATGCTAAATCTTGAACAATATTCTTATAAGATTGAACAATTAGAAGATAAAGACTGGGAACGTGAATGGATGGACAACTTTCATCCTATGAAATTTGGTGAGCGACTTTGGATTTGTCCTAGTTGGTGTGACGTGCCCGATGATAATGCAGTTAATGTTATGTTAGATCCTGGATTAGCATTTGGCACAGGTACTCATCCAACCACGGTATTATGCTTAACTTGGCTTGATAGTTTAGATCTTAAAGACAAATTAGTTATCGATTATGGTTGTGGCTCTGGTATTTTGGCAATTGCAGCGCTAAAATTAGGTGCAAAGCGTGTAATCGGCATTGATATCGATCCTCAAGCCATTCAAGCTAGCCGTGATAATGCACAGCGTAATGATGTCAGCGAAAAGCTAGATCTTTATTTATCAAAAGAGATCCCTGAAAATTTACAAGCAGATATAGTTGTTGCCAATATTTTAGCTGGACCGTTAAAAGAACTTGAACCACATATAAGTAAATTAGTAAAACCCGAAGGTAAACTAGGTTTATCCGGTATTTTGGCTACCCAATCATCAAGTGTTTGCATGGCTTACCAACTTAATTTTGAATTAGATCCAGTTGTTGATCTCGATGAGTGGTGTCGGATCACTGGTAAAAAAAATAAAAAAATTAACGCTACCCCCTTTTAAGTTTGAAAAAAAATGCGTAATATAGCCGACCTTAATTTACTTAGCATTGGTGAACTAAAATTAAAGAATAATTTAATTGCTGCGCCAATGGCTGGAATAAGTGATAAGCCATTTCGTAATCTATGTCATCGATTTGGTGCTGGTATGACTGTTTCAGAAATGTTTTTAGCAAATTCTGATGTTTGGCATACCGATAAATCAGCTTTGCGAATGATAGCAAGTAATGATGTTGGTATTCGTGCCGTACAAATTGTTGGTTCTGATCCCGACGAAATGGCAAAAGCTGCTGAATTTAATGTCAAACACGGTGCTCAGTTGATTGATATTAATATGGGATGCCCAGCTAAAAAGGTCAATAAAAAATTAGCAGGATCTGTCTTAATGCAGTATCCAGAACTTATTAAAAAAATTTTGCAGAAAGTTGTCGGTGCAGTTGATGTTCCGGTAACATTAAAAACGCGGACTGGATGGAATAAAGAAAATAGAAATTGCATAGAAATTGCACAAATTGCACAGGATTGTGGCATAAAGGCAATTACTATTCATGGACGAACACGTGCTTGCTTATTCAACGGTGTTGCTGAATATGACTCTATTAAAGCAGTTAAAGAAAACGTTACAATTCCTGTAATTGCCAATGGAGATATTTGCACACCTGAACAGGCAAAAGATGTTTTTCAATATACGCAGGCTGATGCTATAATGATCGGGCGAGCGGCACAAGGGCGACCTTGGATATTTGAAGAAATTGCATTCTATTTAACACATGGACAGTTACAGAAAAATAAAAGTATTGATGAAGTAGAACAAGTTGTACTATCACATCTTGATGAGCTTTATCAATTTTATGGAGAATACAAAGGATTAAGGATTGCCAGAAAGCATGTAAATTGGTACACCAAGAATTATGCTGATAGCGATCAATTCAGGCGCTTATTTAGTGTACTTAGCAATACAAGTGAGCAAGTAAACACTCTAAAAGCATTTTTTAGTAAAATTAGAAACAACCCAAAGAGTTAAGAATACTATGTCAGAACAACGCGTTACAGCTGCAGCACTTAAATTTACAACTGTAAATTCTCAAGACCAAATAACACAAAAACCATTGCGTGATTCAGTAAAGCAAGCTTTAAAAAACTATTTATCACAATTAAATGGTGAAGATCCTACAGACCTTTATGAATTAGTGTTAGCTGAAGTTGAACATCCATTCCTTGATATGGTTATGCAATATACACGTGGCAATCAAACTCGAGCAGCAAATATGCTTGGTATCAACCGCGGTACACTTCGCAAAAAATTAAAACAATATGGAATGAGTTAATCGTCTATTATTTAATATGTTATAATATAAAAAGGCGCCTTGATATAAGGTGCTTTTTTCTATTTTTAGAACACAATTACAAAATTCATTCAATGCTCCTCTTTCCTTAAGATATAGATAAAAAAACACTAAGTTTTTACGACTCATAATTAATAATCCTATAAAAACTCATAAGACATTTTATTTGCTGAATCGCTAACTATTTAGTGATTATGCTACATCTCTATTAAAGTACATATATCTTTTTGTTTAAGCTTTTATTTGAAGGTAATTTGGTTCCGTACATTTTAATTGATATACAATGGTTATCAGACGTTTTAACAAATAAATACTACGAAGACTCAATCAATAACAAAACGGTATAGACTCCTGAATATTTTTTACAAAAATATAAGTTAAAACGTGAACAGTTGTATAAATACCTCAGAGAGACAAAACTCACGAAGAAAATTACGCTGTCTGCTTTATATTCAATAGATTTTTAATTTCATATAGATCTTATTGTATAACTGATTGCTTTATAAATTTATTACAAGTTAAAAGGATAAATAGAATCAATCTGCTTTTTTTAGTGCAATAAGAATAGTTAGACAACTGATTATAAATGCTTAGCTAAATCGATGACGATTAATTTTATTTATGATATAGGCCCCATATTACATATCTGTGATACAACGTTTGTTCTTTTATGTATATTCATTACAGTAGCTTATCTAACAACTGTAAGCAACGCGATTCCTACATATAAACAAAAATTAAATCATTTTTGATAAAAATAATTTTACAGAACATAAAAACTTATCAGTATATTGGTAATGAATTTTAAGTAAATATTTGCTAGAATGTAGCGATTTTTAAATTATTATCTGGAGAATTTTATGGCAGGTCATAGTAAATGGGCCAATACGAAACACCGCAAAGCTGCACAAGATGCAAAACGGGGTAAAATCTTTACCAAAATTATTCGTGAGTTAGTAACTGCGGCAAAATTGGGTGGTGGCGATCCAGCGTCAAATCCTCGATTACGAGCTGCAATGGATAAAGCGTTATCTAATAATATGACCCGTGATACCATGAACCGAGCTGTTGCGCGGGGTGTTGGTGGGGAAGATGATAGCAACATGGAAACGATCATCTATGAAGGTTATGGTCCTGCTGGTACAGCTGTAATGGTTGAATGTCTGAGTGATAATCGTAATCGAACTGTGTCTGAAGTACGCCATGCGTTTACTAAAACAGGTGGTAACTTAGGTACTGATGGTTCAGTTTCATATTTGTTCACTAAAAAAGGCGTTATTTCATACCCAACTGGTACTGATGAAGACCAAGTTATGGATGCAGCGCTTGAAGCAGGGGCTGACGACGTCGTGACTTATGATGATGGAGCAATTGATGTATTTACTACACCTGAATCATTTGGTGAAGTAAAAGATGCGCTTGATGCTGCAGGGCTAGTTGCCGAAGTCGCTGAAGTATCAATGATTCCAGCAACAAAAGTCGATCTTGATATTGAATCTGCGCCAAAATTATTACGTTTAATTGATATGCTTGAAGATTGTGATGATGTTCAAGAAGTTTATCATAATGGTGAAGTTTCTGACGAGGTTGCTGCAACGCTCTAATGGCCATTATTCTTGGCATCGATCCTGGATCTCGTTTGACGGGTTACGGCGTAATCCATCAAACGGGAAGACAACTTACCTACCTTGGTAGTGGATGTATCCGTACTGCTGTTGATGATTTACCTACTCGTTTAAAACGCGTATACGCTGGTGTTAGTGAAATTATTTTACAATTCCAACCTGATATGTTTGCTATTGAACAAGTTTTCATGGCTCATAATGCCGACTCCGCATTAAAGTTAGGTCAAGCAAGGGGAGCTGCAATTGTTGCGGCTGTAAATAATAATCTACCCGTTTTTGAATACGCAGCTCGTTTAGTTAAGCAAAGTGTAGTAGGAACCGGCGCAGCTGATAAAAAGCAAGTGCAACATATGGTGAAATTATTATTAAAGTTACCAGCTAGCCCTCAAGCTGATGCCGCTGATGCCTTAGCTATAGCAATTACCCACGCCCATACCAGTCAGCAGTTACTAAAGCATCGCAAGTAAATATAACAAAATTCAATTTACGTATACGCATCTATATAAATAAAAAATGCGCCAAAAAACGGCGCATTTCGTTATTTTAATAGCTCGCTTAAGTTATATATGACCTATAGAACTATACATCAAGACCATATATGTACCAAAACTAGCTATTTAGTTACTGCTTTTAAGAACGGTTAACAGGTAACACTACTTTATTTTTATGTTTTGTAAATAATTTTGTTATAAATATGAAGAATAAGGGAACATAAAATATTGCTAAAAATGTTGCTGTTAACATACCACCGATTACACCGGTACCTACCGCATTTTGGCTAGCAGAACCAGCACCGCTATTTAATGCTAGTGGTAATACCCCTAAAATAAAGGCAAACGAAGTCATTAAAATCGGACGTAAACGCAAACGACAAGCTTCAAGTGTAGCATCGATCAATGATTTCCCCTCTTTTTCCAAGGCATCTTTGGCAAATTCTACAATCAATATAGCGTTTTTTGCAGATAACCCCATTGTTGTTAATAGTCCTACAATAAAGTAAATATCGTTATCAAGCCCTCTAAACATAGTTGCAAAAACAGTACCTAAAATCCCAAGAGGAATAACAAATAAGATCGAAATTGGCACTGTCCAACTTTCATACAATGCAGCTAATGATAAAAACACAACAATAATCGAAATAATATAAAGTGTTGTTGTTTGTGATCCTGTCTGACGTTCTTGATAAGATATACCTGTCCAGTCAAAAGTAAATCCTTTTGGCAAATTTTTGGACAACTCTTCCATCACAGCCATTGCTTGTCCAGAGCTTAGACCTGGAGCGGCTGAACCGCTTATCTCCATTGCTGCCACACCATCATAACGAACCAGTGAAGGAGAGCCATAAGTTTTTGTCGTAGTAGCAAATGCATCATATGGAACCATCTCACCATTTTTATTTTTAACATGCCAATAGCTAAAATCATCTGGTAGCATACGATATGGTGCATCAGATTGTAAGTATACTTTTTTAACTCGGTTATTATAAACAAAATCGTCAATATAAGCAGAACCTAAAGCTGTCGACAATACAGTATTTACTGAATTCACCGAAACGCCCAATGCTTGTGCGGCTTCAAAATCAACATTAATTTTGTACTGTGGAACATCTAGCATACTTCCCGGTCTAACTTGTTGCAGTTTAGGATGATGAGAAGCTTGACCCAACATTTGGAAAAATGCGCCTACCAAAGCATCATGACCATAACTAGCCGTATCTTTCAGCACATAAGAAAAACCATTAGCCATACCTAATGCTGGAACAGCTGGTAAGTTGGTAACAATTACCCTCCCCTCGGTTATAGTAGAAGCAAATCCCCAACCGCTAGCGACTAAAGCATTAACTTTTTGATCAGCGCGTTTACGTTGTTCCCAATTTTTTAATCGAACAAAGCCTAGCCCCATATTTTGCCCACGACCAACCATACTAAATCCAGCTACAGTAAATATTTCCTCAACTGAATCAGCTTTTTGCTCAGTATAAAATTTTGCCGTTTTATTTAAAACTGACATAGTTTGCTCTAAAGTTGATCCTGGCGGTAGCTCAACCATAACTAAAAGCACACCCTGATCTTCATTAGGTAAAAAACCAGTAGGTAACCGATTAAAACCAAAGATTAATCCAACTAAGATTAAAGTATAACAAGCAAAAGCTATTAATGGATAACGAACAACTTTTATTACACCTTTTTCATAATGACGTAAACTCTTTTCATAAAATCCATTAAACCATTTAAAGAATTTTTTTGTACCAACAGAACACCAACAAAATGGAGGTATAGATTCTAACTGTTCACCTAACGAATTCCTTTTTAATTTACTTTTAGTTGGTGCTTTTAAAATTTGGACACAGAGCGCTGGAGTTAATACAATTGCCATCAACACAGATAATGCCATCGCTGTTACAATGGTAATTGAAAACTGTCGGTAAATTCCACCCGCTGCACCACCATAAAATGCCATAGGAACGAATACTGCAGATAACACAACTGCAATACCAACCAACGCTGAAGTAATTTGTTCCATCGATTTAACGGTTGCATCATAAGGTGATAAACCTTCATCATGCATAATACGTTCAACGTTCTCAATAACAACTATTGCATCATCTACCAACAAGCCAATAGCAAGCACCATTGCAAACATAGATAATGTATTAATCGTAAAACCGCAGATATATAAAACAGCAAAAGTACCTAACAATACCACGGGTACTGTAATGGTCGGTATAAGTGTTGAACGAAGATTTTGTAAAAACACATACATTACAATAACAACTAAAATAATAGCTTCAATCAATGTATGTACTACGTTATTAATTGATAATTTTACAAATGGTGTTGTGTCATACGGATAAGCATAGTGAATATCTTCAGGAAAGATTTTTGATAATTCAGTTAATTTTTTATCTACCTGATCAGAAGTTTCTAATTGGTTAGCTCCTGTTGCCAAATAAATACCAAGACCTGCTGATGCTTTACCATCATAATAAGAAATAAAATTATAATCAGATGCGCCAATTTCAACTGTTGCAACATCTTTTAATAAAAGATTAGAACCATCGGTATTCACACGCACTAAAATATTTTGGAATTGTTCGGGTGTTTTTAAACGTGATTGAGCAGTAATTGTCGCATTGAGTTCTTGTCCATCAGTTGCTGGTAAGGCACCTAATTGCCCTGCTGTTACTTGCGCATTTTGCGCTTGAATAGCTGCAATGATTTCTTCAATTGATAAATTAAAATAGGTCAATTTATTTGGATCAAGCCAAATACGCATTGCATATTCAGAACCAAATAATTGAGTATCGCCAACACCTTGTACACGTCGAATCTGATCTTGCACAGTTGAATAAACAAAGTCAGCAATATCTGCTTGTGTTTTTTGAGGATTTGTTGAATAAAAGCCTACAACCTTTAAAAAGTTGGTATTATTTTTTGCAACAGAGACACCATTTTTTTGCACACTTTCAGGTAGCCGTGATTTAATACTTTCAACTTTATTTAACACTTGTACTTGAGCAAAATCAGGATTAGTCCCAGGAGCAAAGGTTAACGTTGTTTGAACAACACCTTGTGCGCTACTGGTTGATTTCATATAAATTAAATTATCTAATCCAGTTAAATTCTGTTCAATCAATTGAGTAACAGTATTTTCGATAGTCTGTGCATCAGCACCTGGGTAAACAGCACTAACAGTTACAGCAGGAGGAGCAATGTCAGGATACTGCTCAACGGCTAGTAGCTTTATGCATAAAGCACCTCCTAGCATCATCATGATTGCAATTACCCAAGCGAAAACAGGTCTATCAATAAAAAACTTAGCCATAATTCAATCTACCCCCTGTTTTATTTCACGCTATTTTTGATGATACTATCTAATTGTTCTTGTGAAAGTGTATTAGGATCTCCAACTTTTTTTGCTTTCATAGGTGGAGCATCTCTTTGTGGATTTTCAACAGAAGTTAAATTAAGTAATCCTGTAATAATAACCTCTTCACCAACATCAATTCCTTTTGTTACAACCCAATAACCACCTATTCCAGTGTATACTTGGATATCTTGCCGATATTCCACAGTACTATCCGGTCTTAATATTTTCGCAGTGTATTGCCCTAACTTATTACTGGTAATTCCTTGCTGTGGAACAAGTACAGCATTTTTGATATAACCTAATGTGACTTGCGGTTTAACAAACATACCTGGCAAAATTTTGCTTTCAGTATTTGTAAACTGCGACCGCAAAGTAACAGTACCTGTTGTTTCATTAACAGTCATATCAGAAAATTTAATACTACCCGGATAAGGGTATTTAGAACCATCATTAAAATATAATTCAACATTATTGTCTTTTACTGGCTCATAAATTACATTTTCATCCTGAAGATACTTATTATAACGAGTAGCCGCTTCAGTCATATCGACATAAATTGGATCCAGTTGCTGGACTAGTGCAAGTGGTGTCGATTGACCTGCCGCCACTAATGCCCCTTCAGTCACACTTGATTTACCAATATATCCATCAATTGGCGAATATACTTTTGTATAATCTAAATTGACTTTAGCTGTATGTTCAGCTGCTTGTGCAACTAATACCGCAGCTTCAGCTTGTTTAGCGTCTGCAGCTGCTTTATCATAATCTTGTTGACTAATGGATTTAGTATTTAATAATCCGGCGTAACGTTTAAGAGTGAGTTGAGCAATATTGGCATTCGCTTTAGCGCTAGCAACACTTGCTACCGCACTATCATAATTAGCTTGATAAATAGCTGGATCTATTTGATAAAGAGATTGTCCAGCTTTAACATTCGAACTTTCATCAAACTCTCGTTTTAAAACAATACCACCTACTTGAGGTCTAATTTCAGCAATTTGAGATGCAACAACCCTACCTGGCAGACTAATTTTTAATCTGTAGTTTAATGGTTCAACTTTAAACACGGTTACCTTAGGTAATTGATTATTAACTTTTTTTGAATTGCCGCTATCACAGCTTGTTAATAAAAGTAGGCTGATACACACCACAGGCAAGGCTAATAATAACTTGTTAAATCTCATATATAAATGACCTCAATAAACTTATTAATTCTTTTATTTTTTAATAATAGATCTTATTTAAAATTAATCGGCGATTTTACAAAAAATAAGCATAAATTGTAAGTATCTTTACAGGTTAATAGCACAGAGTTCTAAAAAATGGCTGATTAGATTATGAGAATAAAAATATAACATAGTTAATTATGATTATTGTTAGAAATAAAGTAATATAGGCTAATTGATTTTTTGTGCTATAAACTATCTTAAATAAAATGTTATACTACGAATATCAAATATAGTTGCTCTAATGAAGATTAATTCATATTGCTAAATAAAAAAGTAAAAATTTACTTTACTGTACTCCGCAATCATTTTTTCAAAATATGATTGAATAATTTAAGTCTATATTTAATTTAATACAGAGATGGTTATTATGGATAATTTACGTATTGTTCTAATTGTTGTTGCATCCTTAGTCATTATTGCATTGCTTATCCATGGATTTTGGATCAACAAAAAAGAACGTTCTTCACTTTTTTGTTCAAATAAAAAAAGGCAATTTGAACAAAACACTCAACAACATCAAAATTTCTCTATGCATGACATAGGAGAAGATAAAAATGTTACCTCACTCATTCCTGAAATAACAAAAAGTAGTAAAACGGTTGAAAACGATATAATTACTAATTTATTCACAACTGAACAAGAAAACATGCCACAACAAGAAGAATTATTTGTTGATAAAGACGATGAACCAAAAAATAATGCTGACACACCAAAAGAGGCAGCAGGTAATGTTGAGCTTGATCTTTTTGAAGATGAGCAACAATCTGATTTAATTCAAACAACAAAAGAAAAGCCATCAAATAGTAATGACGAAGTAAACTATAATAACAAATCTAAAAAAATAAATATTAACAATGAACAATCTACAACCGAAATTATTGTATTAAATATCACCGGTCTTAACGGAAAATTATTACAAGGCGATGTGCTACTCGCTAGCATTATGCAATCGGGTTTCCAGTTCGGTGATATGAGAATTTTTCACCGTCATGTAGATCCTGCGGGCAATGGAGCAATATTATTTAGTTTAGCCAATATGGTTACACCTGGATATTTGGATCCTGAAACAATGCATGAATTTACCACACCTGGTGTGTCTATTTTTATGGTTGCTCCTACAGAAGGTAACAATCAGCATAACTTCAAATTAATGTTGCAAACAGCGCAACGCATAGCCGATGATGTTAACGGTGTAGTATTAGATGACGAACATCACATGTTAACTCCACAAAAAATAGACAGTTATAAAGAACGCATTAAAAAGGCCTGTAACGAAATTTAACTGTCGTCTTTTCAGCAAATCTTTTATAAAATTCCACCAACTTAGGTTGGTGGCTAAAAATTAATATCGATATAACCTATTCATTTGAATAAGTTAATTTAGCTAGGAATGATTTATAGTTAAATTAATCTATTTGTAATGATTTTCCCAAAACCTACATTTTAATTTAAGAGCATATAATCATGTCGCTATCTAATGAAACCGAAAATTCACTAAATTCATCTGAACAGAATAAAGACATAGCAAAGCAATTGACCTCACTACGCAACCTAATCAGACATCATGAATACTGTTATTATGTCCTTGACACACCAGAAATTCCCGATGCTGAATATGATAAATTAATAAAACAACTACAAACATTAGAACATCAAAACCCAGATCTTATTACACCTGACTCACCAACCCAACGAGTTGGTGGTTCCCCATTAGCACAATTCGCATCCATCAAACATGAAATGCCCATGTTATCACTTGATAATGTATTTGATGATGTTAGCTTTATTGCATTTAACAAACGAGTTAAAGATCGTCTTCATTTGAGTGATTCTGAACAGGTCGAATATTGTTGTGAGCTAAAACTTGATGGGCTTGCTGTCAGCCTCCTTTATGAAAATGGTCGCTTTATACAAGCTGCAACACGAGGAGATGGTACAACAGGAGAAGACATAACAGCCAATGTAAAAACCATCAAAACCATTCCACTAATTCTAATAGGCGATAATATCCCAACTAGATTAGAAGTTCGAGGGGAAGTATTTATGACACATAAAGGCTTTGAAAAACTCAATGTAGATGCAGAAAAGCGAAACGAAAAAGTATTCGCCAATCCACGTAATGCAGCCGCTGGTTCATTAAGACAATTAGACCCTAAAATTACAGCAAAAAGACCATTAGCATTCTTTTGTTATGGTGTTGGTATTTTCGAAGGTGCCACATTACCTGACACACATTACGATCGTTTGATGCAATTTAAAGCTTGGGGGTTACCAGTTAGTAATAAAATACAAAAACGCCAAGGAGCGCAGGCCGCTTTGGATTATTTTAAACTAATTGGCGAACAACGTATGTCATTAGATTTTGATATCGATGGTGTAGTAATTAAAGTTAATAGTATTGAACTACAAAACGAGCTTGGTTTTGTTGCTCGAGCGCCGAGATGGGCTATAGCATTTAAATTTCCAGCACAAGAAGAAGTTACAAAATTAAATAAAGTAGACTTTCAAGTTGGGCGAACGGGTGCAATTACTCCTGTAGCAAGGCTTGAACCTGTATCAGTTGCTGGTGTTATTGTAAGCAATGCGACATTACATAATAGCGATGAAATAATCCGATTAGGTATTCGTGAGGGTGACTATGTAACAATACGCCGAGCTGGTGACGTTATTCCTAAAATAGTAGCCGTCATAGTAGATAGAAGACCCGCTAACACAAAAGAAATCATCTTTCCGACACACTGCCCTATTTGTGGCTCACAAATAGTTCAAGACGAAGGTGCGGCGATATCACGCTGTGCCGGAGGTTTAATTTGCCCTGCACAACGAAAAGAAGCTTTAAAGCATTTTGTTTCACGGCGAGCAATGAATGTAGATGGCATGGGAGATAAAATCATTGAACAACTAGTTGATAAAGAATATGTCAAAACGCCAGCAGATTTATATAAACTAAATCTACCAACGCTATGTAGTTTAGATAAAATTGGGGAAAAATCTGCTAATAACTTATTAAATGCACTAGAGGTATCTAAAAATACGACATTAAGCCGCTTTATATTTGCGCTTGGAATCCCGAATGTTGGTGAAGTTACTGCCGAAAATCTTGTTAACCAACTTGGTAGTTTATCAGCAATTGAGAACGCCTCACTAGAAAAACTACAATCAGTAAACGAAATTGGTGCCGTCATTGCAGAAAGCATTATCGACTTTTTCCAAGAACCACATAATCGCAATGTAATTGAACAATTAACAAGTAATGATGTAGGCATTCAATGGCAAGATGTTATTCCACAAATACAAGCAATTGCCACTAACTCACCTTTTTCAGGAAAAACCGTGGTATTAACTGGTACATTATCGGTTTTAACTCGAGATGAAGCCAAAGATAGATTAAAGCAACTAGGCGCCAAAGTAACAGGCAGTGTTTCGAAAAATACTGATCTAGTCATTGCAGGAGCAGCAGCAGGCTCTAAACTTAATAAGGCTCAAGAACTAGGAATTAAAGTTATTGACGAGCAAGAATTGATAAATTTACTTGATCAGTAAATATAAAATTTACTGGTACTTATTAGCAAATTGATTAGAATAACAATTATCAAATAACAAGGAGGACATTATGCCTTTACTAGACAGTTTTAAAGTTGATCACACAAAAATGAAAGCGCCCTTTGTGAGAATTGCAAAAACAATGGCAACCCCAAAAGGTGACAACATTACTGTGTTTGATCTACGCTTTACCATTCCAAACAAAGACAACCTTCCAGAAAAAGGAATTCATACATTAGAACATTTATTTGCTGGTTTTATGCGAGATCATCTTAACAGTGATAAAGTTGAAATAATCGATATTTCACCAATGGGATGCCGCACAGGTTTTTATATGAGCTTAATTGGCAATCCGAATGAGGCATTAGTTGTCGATGCATGGCTAAAATCAATGCATAACGTCTTAAATGTTAAATCGCAAAACCAGATTCCTGAATTAAACGAGTATCAATGTGGTACCTATAAAATGCACTCATTAGATGAAGCTCAAGACATTGCTGAACAAATTATAAAATCTGGCATTAGCATATGCCATAATGATGAAATCGCATTAACTGATGAGCAACTTGCCCAAATTAATAATCACTAGGAGGTATCTATGCCTAATGTCGTTATAGACTTTTTAGAAGGTCGCACTGTAGAGCAAAAAAGAGAAATGGCAAAACGGGTAACTAATGCCATCGTTGAAACCCTTAAATGTAAACCAGAAGCAGTTCAAATCATTATGCACGAATTATCTAAAGATCAAATTGCTAATGGTGGTGTACTACACACTGATAAAGATTGATATGAAACGGGCTAAATAACTGGCAGAACACCACATAAACCTAAATTAAAATCCATCTTTTATACCAATTAACTACAAAACTCAAAATAATATTTTGTATTTTGAGTTTTTATTACCAAATTATTTTTATTATTCAAGATAAATTCAATCGCAAACCAACAAATTGTCTTGATTTACCTAACTCTTTAATGCTTACAATTATAGTGATTAAGATGAAGCAAGTGTCCCATTTTATTTGCTTTTGTTTCTAAATAATGTTCGTTATTTGGATTTTCGCCAACTTCTAATGGCACCCGTTGCATAATTTTAATGCCAGACTGTTCAAGTACTCGTATTTTTTCTGGATTATTAGTTAGTAGGCGAATTTGTGATACGCCTAATAAAGTTAGCATATCTGCGCATAGAGTGAAATCGCGTTCGTCTGCTGCAAACCCCAATTGTTCATTAGCTTCAACCGTATCCAAACCTTGATCTTGTAGCGCATAAGCTCTGATTTTATTCAATAAACCAATATTGCGGCCTTCTTGCCGGTGATAAATTAAAATCCCTTTACCTTCCTTTGCAATTTGTTTTAATGCTGCTTTTAACTGAAAGCCACAATCGCAGCGTAGGCTAAAAAGTGCATCACCTGTTAAGCATTCAGAATGAATTCTTGTAAGAACTGGTGTATCGCCAGATATATCACCAAATACTAATGCGACATGATCCTTTTTTGTTGCAATTTCTTCAAATCCAACAATAATAAAACATCCCCAAGGCGTTGGTAATTTTGCTTGTGCAACACGTTTTAATTGCATTATTATCTCCATTTTTAATAAGCATAAATAAGATTTTATAAAAATAAATTTATCTTCTATGCTAAAATATTAAGCAAAAGCAATTTATACTTAATTGAGTTTATAAATGAGGTTAGTAATAAAAAAAACAATAGTCTTATTGGCTATTTTCCTAGCTGTTCCTTTTACTATTATAGCCATAAATTGGCATTGGCAACCAGTGTCCTTAAATAATACATCTAAATATTTATTCTTAATAACTGAAACGGCAAGTTTCCCTTGGGGAATAATCACCTCAACAATCTTATTTATTGCATTTTGTCTGTTATTACAAAAAAAAACAAAAAAAAGAATTATATTATTATGGTTACTTCTTGTTAGCGCAATATTAAGTGGGCAAATAATTAAAAGCCTTTTAAAATCACAAATAGCTGAATCACGGCCTTATGTACTTTGGATGGCTCAGGAATATAATATTAGTGATCAACAATTTTATTCGAAATCTCTATCAGAAAGAAAAGAATTTATCCATCAATTATTTAAAAATTCATTAACAATTCCAAGTTGGCTATCAAACCACTGGCAAAATGAAACTGGATACGCTTTACCCTCTGGGCATACCTTATTAGCTGTAACTTGGGCATTATTAGCTTTAACATTGCTAAAATTTAAACAACACTATGCGATAATATCATTTATCATTATTTGGACAATATTTATTGAATTAAGCAGATTATTATTAGGAATGCACAGCCCAATTGACATAATAACAAGTATATTAATCTCATGGATTATTTCATTAATCTGCTATTTTTATGCTAAAAAATGGCATATAGTAGACAAATAATTGTTAAATACTTTGATAAAGTGTCATTTACAACGAACTACTTTTATTTTAGAAAGTTATAATTAACAGCCTAACAAGCCAAACATATAAAGAATTTACAAAAATAGACGAGAAAAAACAAAAAGTTTAATTAAAAATCAAAAAGAAAGGTCAACATAATGAAATTTGTTATATCAATTTTATTTATAATCATCATTTTTGCCATCTCAATAGCAATGAGTTCAGCTAACAATCAGATAGTAACATTCAATTATTTGATAGCTAAAACTGAAATTCACCTATCGGGATTAATAGCAATTTTATTTGGTTCAGGCTTTATATTTGGTTGGATATTAACCGGTATTTTCTTTCTAAAATCTAAATTACAGCACTCATCAACAAAACGTAAACTAAATAAATTACAAAAAAAATACGATGAAGGCATGACTAATAAGCAAATAAACACAACTAAAGCTAATTAAGAATAGGTTATTATGTTTGAACTGTTATTTTTGTTGCTCCCTATTGCCGCCGCATACGGTTGGTATATGGGTGACAGAAATGCAAAACAAAAATATCTAAATGAATCTAACCGTCTATCTCGTGAATATGTTGATGGTTTGAATTTTCTTTTATCTAATCAAAAAGATAAAGCTGTCGATCTTTTTTTAGACATGCTAAAAGAAGACGATGGCACACTTGAGGCGCATTTAACATTAGGTAACTTATTTCGCTCTCGGGGTGAAGTTGATAGAGCGATCCGTATTCATCAAGCACTATTAGAGAGCTCATCTTTAACATTCGAACAGAGACTATTAGCTATTCAACAACTAGGTCGTGATTATATGGTTGCCGGTCTTTATGATCGTGCTGAAAAGACGTTTTTGCAATTAATTGATGAAGAAGATTTTCAGCAACATGCATTACAGCAACTTATTATCATATATCAATCAACCAGTGAATGGATAAATGCCATCAACATAGCAACTAAATTGGTCAAACTTGGCAATGAAAAATATAAAACCGATATTGCACAATTTTATTGTGAATTGGCATCACTGGCTATTGCTAATGATGATCTCGATAAAGCCAATAGCCTATTACAAAAATCAGCAATGGCAGACACTAAATGTGCTCGTACTTCACTCATGTTGGGGCAAGTTCTTATGGTACAAAACAAAACAGAGCAAGCTGTCAAATCTTTTAAACAAATATTACAACAAGACAAAACTTTTATTGGCGAAGCATTACCTTTATTAAAAGATTGCTACCTAAAGCTAAATAATCAACATGAATTTCAAGAATTTTTACAATTATGTGTCGATCAAGATACCGGTAATGTAGCCGAATTAATGCTTGCTGATATTATAGAAAAAGAAAAAGGCCTAGATGCTGCACAATACTACATGTATCGCGAATTAATTAAACATCCTAATTTAAAAGGATTTTACCGACTAATGAATTATCATGTTGCTGATGCAGAAAAAGGTAAAGCCAGAGAAAGCCTTTTACTTTTACGCAACATGGTTGGCGAACAAATAAAAACGGTACCCAATTATCGATGCCAAAAATGTGGGTTCACAGTTAACTCGCTTTACTGGTTATGCCCTGCTTGCCGTTCATGGTCAACAATAAAACCTGTTCGTGATTTTGAACAACATTAAGATAAATAAAAAAGAGATTTTTATGTTTTTAATTGATTCACACTGCCATTTAGATAGTTTAGACTTTAGTACTAAATCTATAAAAGATATTTTACAAGAAGCTACCAACAATGACGTTAAACATTGCCTAAGCGTGGCAACAACTCTGTCGGGCTATGAATCGATGAAACATAGACTTACGCCTTATCAAACTCAATGCTCTTTCTCGTGTGGGATTCATCCACTTAATCTTGATGAAGAAACCTACGATGCCAAACGCTTTCAAACTTTAGCACAAGAAGACAACGTCATTGCACTTGGTGAAACGGGGCTTGATTATTACTACCAACAAGATAATCTAGAACTACAGCAAACTATATTTAAAGAACATATTCGATTAGGACGAAAACTAAGCAAACCCGTTATTGTCCATACACGTAATGCTAAAGAAGACACTTTAAGAATTTTAAAAGATGAGCATGTCCACTCTGGTGTTTTGCACTGTTTTACAGAAGATATCGAAACAGCAAAACAACTATTGGATCTTGGTTTTTATATTTCTTTTTCAGGGATTATCACCTTTAAAAATGCCGAGGCCCTACGCGAAGTTGCTAAATATGTTCCGCTTGATCGTATCTTGGTCGAAACAGACTCACCTTATCTTGCTCCCGTACCATATCGAGGGAAAGAAAACCAACCCGCGTATGTTCGTGTAGTTGCACAATATTTATCTGCTTTAAAAGGTGTTTCTTTAGAGGATATAGCCCAAAAAACCGCCCATAATTTTTGCCAGTTATTCAATCTTCAAGGAAAATTAAATGAATTATAAATTAACTATTGATTGGGATGATTTTTTAACAAACTATTGGCAAAAAAAACCGGTAATCTTACGCAAAGCATTTGTTAATTTTATTGATCCTATAACTCCAGACGAACTAGCTGGTTTAGCGATGGAAGAAGAAATTGATAGCCGAATTGTTTCTAATAAAGATGGTGTTTGGGATGCTAAATTTGGGCCATTTACTCAATACGATAACTTAGGTAAAGATCATTGGAGCTTGTTAGTACAAGCTGTTGACCATTGGCATGAACAAGCGGCGACCTTACTTAAGCCGTTTAAATGCCTTCCACAATGGCAATTTGATGATCTAATGATTTCTTACGCAACACAAGGCGCCGGAGTTGGACCTCATATTGATAATTATGATGTATTTATTATCCAAGGCATGGGGAGCAGGCACTGGCAAGTTGGCGATCGCGATCCAAATTATAAACAATTTAATGCACACAAAGCATTATTACATGTAAAAGAATATCAACCAATCATTGACGAAGATATCGCCACAGGCGATATTCTATATATCCCAACAGGTTGTCCGCATAATGGTACATCAATTGGAGAATCATTAAGTTATTCTGTCGGTTTTATGATACAAACATCACAACAACTACTAAGTAGCTTTGCTGATTATGTCATTGATAACCTACCAATTAGTATTTATTATCAAGATCCAGATTTAAAGCTACCTAACGATCCTCATCGAGTTCAACCTTATGAATTAACAAAGGTACAAGATCAAATTATTGACCTAATCAAAACACCTTCATTATTTAACGATTGGTTCGGTAGACACATTACTTTACCAATGCACGATCTAAATATTGTACCCGTTGAACCACCATACAATTATGAAGAATTTGAATCATTACTAAAAACGAGTGCAGAGCTACGCCGTGTACAAAGTATTCGAATCTTTAAAGTAGGTGATTTTGGCTATATTCATGGTGAAAAAATTGACTTACCAATGCCTATCATTGATCTACTTTGTGAAACTGAAACACTATATTACGAACAGTTACAGGATAAAAACACGCTTAAAGTCATGCTTGATCTTGTCAACAAAGGTTATTGGTACTTTGCTGAAGATTAAATAAATCAACTACCGATAATAAAATCGACAGATAAAACGACTGTTTAGGGCATTAAGCTTGGCTTTTTATTAGTTTTAAGTATATACTTGCCCCGCTTTAATTTACCCTCCGTTTAATCACAAATTAAACATCATAAAACGCAAATTTTAAGTGACATCTATTTTTAAAAACTAGAGGTATGCATGAAAACTGAAGCAAACATAGCCTTGCAAGCAGAAAGTGAAAACGAACACACAACCCCGTATCAAAAAAGAACCCTTTTTGCATCCACTGTCGGTTACGCACTTGATGGCATGGATATGATGATTTTAGGTGTATGTTTTAGTCTAATCTCGACCAGCTTTAACCTAACTAAAGCTGATTTAGGAACCTTAACATCAGTAACCTTACTTGGCGCCGTATTAGGCGGTATTTTATTTGGTATCCTTGCCGATAAATATGGTCGAGTAAGAGTCTTTTCATGGACTATTTTAATATTTTCTCTTTTCACTGGGTTATGTGCAATTTCACCTAACTATGAATGCTTTTTAATTTTTCGCTTTTTAAGTGGACTTGGTCTTGGTGGTGAATTTGGAATTGGTATGACTCTAGTTTCTGAAAGCTGGCCTAAAAATAAACGTTCAAGAGCAACATCCATTGTTGCATTAGGCTTTCAAGCTGGTATCATTTTAGCTGCATTAACCGTCAATTTTATTGGTGAAATTTATGGTTGGCGCTGGGCTTTTGCCATAGGGGTACTGCCAGCTCTATTTGTTGCTTGGACACGTAAAGGTCTAAAAGAACCAGAAATCTGGCAAAATTTAAAAGCTCAAAACAAAAATAAAATTGCCATTGGCAAATTATTTAAAAATCCTCGAACTATAGCAACTACAACCGGGTTAACTATTGCTTGTGCAGTACAAAATTTTGGTTTTTATGGACTCATGGTTTGGATGCCCAATATGATTGCAACTGAACTCAAATTACCATTTAAAAATACAATGTTCTGGACCATTTCAACAACAATTGGTATGTCACTAGGGATCTTAATTTTTGGTTGGTTATGTGATAAATTTGGTCGCCGTCCTTCTTATATCCTATTTTTATTCGTTTCAGCAGTTTCAATTTGGTTTTATTTTCATCAAACTGATATGTTTATATTAATCATATTTGGTTCAGCAATTGGCTTTTTTGTCAATGGGATGATGGGTGGCTACGGAGCATTACTTGCTGAACACTATCCGACAGATGCTCGCTCAAGTGCTGAAAATATTATTTTTAATGTGGGTCGAGGAATTGCTGGAATATCGCAAGTTCTAATTGCATATTTAGCTACTGTTTACTCAATTAGCTACGCATTAGCTTTACTGTCAGCAGCTTATTTATTATCAGCAGCTGCATTCGTATTTTTAATACCTGAAACAAAAGGTAAAGAACTAGAATAAAATGACTAAAACAGGGTGATGATCTCCCTGTTTTTTATGTTATTTTGATTAAAATTATATCAAAAAATTAAATTATTTTAATCAGCAGTACAAGAAGCTGGCGCCAATTGCACACTAAAAACTTTTCATCATTAATATAGTATATTATAACTGACACCATTTAGAAATGCGTCTCTATACCGTTTAAGTTGTAGGTTATTACTACAGTAAAGATTTTTTCGATATTTCCGTTATCTATTGAAGCATTAATAACATATTTATAATTAAGTAATCTATTATCTTTTGCTATTTCAACTAAATTAGTTTTTACATCAATTTTAACTGGAAAAATTTTTTATTCTTTATTAATAATGGTATTTTGCAAAAAATTGATACCTATATTTTAAAAAAATCACAACTTTTTAAATTGGCATTGAATTTTAAATTAACGCAACTGAAAAGGACTAAACTCACTAAACTTGCAAATATTGATTCTGCAAGTTTCATTTTTACCAATTATTTAAAATACTGACGTCAGAACAATATAATATTTTACAGTTTCAAACTAAAGAAACAATAAAAAGGGCTTTGATAAGCCCTTTTTTACCAATAAATTTTAACTATTTATTTTATTCAGATTAAACTAAAATATATTTAATCATTATTATCACAATCACTCGATTTTACGTCCACTGAAAGGACTTTATCATCATTGATATAATAATTATAATTAGCTCCTCTAGGGAATACTAATCTTAGTGTCTTCATACTAGAGTCATCACCACAATAAAACGCAACCAATTTGTTTTTTAAATTTTTTTGATTGCTTTCAGCCTGTAATGCATCTTTAGTCAGATTATTCACTATATATTTATAATTAATTTCATTGCTATTTGTCGATACATCAACTAAAGTGGTGCTCGGATCAATGGTTACAGGTAGTTTTGTTTTAATCGCCTTAATCATCATATCTTGAGCCACACTATAATTACCTTCTTCTACCTTATTAAGCATATATTCTTTTTCCGATTTTGTTTGTTCATACAAATCTTTAGCTTTATCACTAACTGCTGAACTTACTTGCTTAACTTGGTCTTCAATTTTTGAACCTAACTGACTAGCCTTATCACTTATATCTGCGCCTAATTGACTAGCCTTATCTCCAATTTCTGAGCCTAATTGATTAGCTTTGTCACTTATATCTGAACTTGTTTGCTCGACCTTCTGTTTCATATCATCAGTTTTTGATTTCGAATTATCACAATTGATTAAAAAAAGCCCTAACACGATCATAGTGATCACTTTAAAAAGTTTCATTTTTTTTCCTTTCTGTTTCTACTCAATTTTTGGCTATTATAAATTAACTCATAATAGTCTATTGGTTTAAAAAAATTAATTCTATATAACATAAATAGTAAAAGAGCTTAAATAAGCTCTTTTACTATAACAAATATCAACTAGTTAATATGCATACCTCCTGTAACACCATAAGTTTCGCCAGTTGTATAACTTGATTCTTCAGACGCTAAGTGCACATAAACACTAGCAAGTTCAACTGGTTGACCAGCGCGTTGCAATGGAGTTTGTTTACCAAACTCAGGAATGGCATCACTTGGCTGACCACCACAAATTTGTAATGGAGTCCAAACTGGACCTGGTGCTACTGAGTTTACGCGAATACCTTTATGTCCTAATTGTTTAGCTAATCCACGCGTAAATGCAATGATAGCTGTTTTGGTTGCGGCGTAATCTAATAAATTACTGCTAGGTTGATATGCTTGGAGAGATGAAGTTGTAATAATTGTTGAACCTGGTTTTAAATAACCCAAAGCCGCTTTAGTGACCCAAAAAAGCGAAAATACATTAACTTCAAAAGTTTCTTTAATTTGCTTGGTGGTAAGTTTCATAATATCTTCAACGGCAACTTGCTTGCCAGCAACCAATGTCAAATTGTCTAATCCACCTAATTGATGGTGCGCTTCTTCAACTAATTTTTTACAAAAAGCCTCGTCACTCAAATCACCTGGGATCAATACAGCTTTGCGCCCTACAGCTTGAATAACCTTAGCCACTTCCTCAGCATCTTTTTGTTCGAAAGGAAGATAATTTATTGCCACATCAGCACCTTCTTTAGCATAAGCAATTGCCGCTGCCCTACCGATACCTGAATCGCCACCAGTAACAAGCATTTTACGCCCTTCTAAGCGACCATGCCCTTGATAGCTTTTTTCGCCACAATCAGGAATTGGATTCATTTCGCACTGTAAAGCTGGTGCAATTTGTGTTTGTTTTGGGAACTTATCGTGATGATATTTAGTAAGTGGATTGTAGATCTGTTTGCTCATAATTTTCTCCTAAGTTAAACATGTATTTGAAAACAAATTCAATATAACTTAAATAAAATCAATTAATAATCACAAAATCCTATTGATCAACATATTTTAATCTTTAAAATAACTAACTAATTCAATAAATTATATTTTACTGACAAAAAATTAGAATAATCTTTTTTAAAACTTAATAGTATTGCTCAATATCATCCCCAAAAGAAAAAACAACAAACTGAGGCTAATAATTAACAAAGATGACTTTCCATGATTGGCTCGGTGAGATACTCAAAATTGGTAAAGCCAAAACATTGAATGCTGCATAAATTTGCACCTGCTTAAGTGTATCAAATTAATATATACGAAGCTAGTTATAAAAAACTTAAAGGATAGAATTATTTTTCTCGACAATAATTAAAGCATGTTCACAGTCATGTTTTTAACGCTATAACTAATAGTATTATGATTTTTCGATATATTGAATAAGATAGTGAACTCATCAATATCAATTAGTAACTCATTTTTATTGGTTAAATAACCGAATTTTGAGAATCATTAAGATCACTATTTTCCAATTCCGACATGCGCATCTTGCAAAGCTTTTTAACATTATCGCGATTAATTAAAGCTATATTTAAAACAAAAAATAATTAGTTACAATATTTTATACTAAAACATAATATTTCCTGAAACTTTTTTACAAGTTACTTATACCAAATAACAAAATCAATAAAAAACTATTGCACTTTTTTTTAAAACGAGTATTTTGTTAAAAATATTTTAAGAAATGATAAAAAGTTAATCATCCAACATTATGAAATTTTCACTCAAAATCGTCCTCATCAATATTATTGTCAGCGTGGTCATTATTCCTGCGCGGGGGCGTTTTTGAATAAAAAATATGTTTATACATAAATCAGAAAACCCCCGCTCCCAAAAAGCGGGGTTTTTTTTTATGGTTAATGGATAGGTAAAGTACAAGCGAGGAATAAATGTTAGGAACACAGTGGATAGTAAAAACCTTAAAAGAAAAAGGCGTAACCATCGTTTTTGGATATCCTGGTGGACAAATTATGCCTCTATACGATGCACTTTATGACGGGGGTATTGAACATGTACTATGTCGTCATGAACAAGGTGCTGCCATGGCGGCTATTGGTTATGCTCGTGCAACAGGAAAAACTGGTGTTTGCATTGCCACTTCGGGTCCTGGTGCAACAAATATCATTACAGGTCTTGCTGATGCTTTGGTTGATTCAGTGCCGATTGTTGCTATAACTGGTCAAGTACCAACCAAACTTATTGGTACAGATGCTTTTCAAGAAGTTGATGTTTTGGGATTATCTTTAGCTTGCACCAAATACAGTTATTTAATCGATGATGCACACGATTTACCCAATATATTAGAAGAGGCGTTTAACTTAGCCAATTCTGGAAGACCTGGACCAATATTAATTGATGTTCCCAAAGATATACAGCTTGCAAACCTAGACTATCATAACTATTTAACGCCATCTTCATTAAAAATTGCACAGAATAAAAATCAACTATACCCAATCTTGCCTGATGATATAAAACAAGCCAAACAAATGATCACCCAAGCCCAAAAACCAATGCTTTACATTGGTGGAGGTGTTGGGCTTTCAGGAGCAATATCCGAACTTAGAAACTTTATGGAATTAACACAAATTCCAAGTGTATCAACATTAAAAGGGCTTGGTGTTGCCGATATTAATAATCCCTATTATTTAGGATTAGTCGGTATGCATGGAGCAAAAGCAGCCAATTTAGCAGTGCAAGAATGTGACCTACTAATTGCCCTAGGAGTACGATTTGATGACAGGGTTACTGGCAATCTTAATGAATTTGCACGACATGCTAAAGTACTTCATATTGATATCGATCAAGCTGAAATCAACAAATTACGCCAAAGCCATTTAGGATTACAAGGCGATATAAAGCAAGTTTTACCCCGAATAAATCAAACAGTTTCAATTGATAAATGGCATAAAAAAATTAATCAATTAAAAGCACAATATCCAACTCGCTATGATCACCCCGGTGAAGCTATTTATGCGCCAACTTTATTAAAAACTATCTCTGAGCGAAAATCAGCCAATACTATTGTCACTACTGATGTTGGACAACATCAAATGTGGACAGCACAACATATGCGCTTTAACCACCCTCAAAAATTTATTACATCAAGTGGACTTGGCACAATGGGATTTGGTTTACCATCGGCCGTTGGCGCACAGATGGCAAGACCCAATGACTGTGTAATTTGTGTATCAGGCGATGGATCTTTCATGATGAATGTCCAAGAATTAGCCACTATAAAACGTAAAAAATTGCCAATAAAAATCATATTAATTGATAACCAACGCCTAGGTATGGTTCGCCAATGGCAAGAATTATTTTTTAACGAAAGATACAGCGAAACAAATTTATCAGATAATCCCGACTTTTTAATGCTAGCTAAAGCATTTGATATACCTGGGCAAACTATCAACAAAAAGTCACAAATCGATACTGCGCTCGATAACCTATTCAATACAAAAGGAGCTTATCTTTTACATGTATGCATAGATGAATTAGCAAACGTATGGCCACTGGTACCACCCGGAGCCGCAAACGAAAACATGCTAGATAGAAGTTGTAGGGAGTAAGCAATGAAAGAACAAACACAATACCAAATAGTCATAAAAGCTTATGACAAATTGGGAGCACTTGAACGTATATTACGGGTTATCCGTCATCGGGGTGGACATATTGAATCAATGCAAACGCAAACAATTGAAAACAACATACTAATTATGACATTAATATTAACCACTGAAAGATCGTTTTCGACACTACAAAATCAAGTAGCAAAATTAGAAGATGTAATAGTGATTGAATAATAACAATAGTAAACAACTTATTATTAAATAACATATTAAATTCAAAATAGTAAACTTTTTTAACAGCTAAATTAGCAATTAAGTATAGTACAATGTTTGACCGTTAAATCAAAAACATCTAAAGCAAGGTACATATTTAACAAATTAAAATTAAAGAGGAAAACAAAATGGGCTCTACAGCGAAATCTGATTATATTTGGTTTAATGGTGAAATGGTTCCATGGGCAGATGCAAAAGTTCATGTAATGTCACATGCTTTACATTATGGAACTTCGGTATTTGAAGGTGTACGTTGTTACGATACCCATAAAGGTCCTGCCATTTTTCGCCATAAAGAACATGCACAACGGCTGTTAAATTCAGCAAAAATTTATCGTTTCCCAGTACCTTATTCTCTTGATGAAATCATGGAAGCTACACGACAAATCATCAAAAAAAATAATTTAAAAAGTGCTTATATACGTCCGTTAGTTTTTGTGGGTGATGTGGGTATGGGAGTAAACCCACCTGCTGGTTATAAAACTGATGTCATGATAGCGGCATTTCCATGGGGGGCTTATCTAGGCGAAGAAGCATTAGACGAAGGTATTGATGCAATGGTCTCATCTTGGCATCGCGTTGCATCAAATACAATTCCAGCCGCTGCTAAAGCAGGTGGTAACTATTTATCATCATTATTAATTGGTTCTGAAGCGAGAGCAAATGGCTTCCAAGAAGGTATTGCGTTAGATGTTCATGGACACTTATCTGAAGGTGCTGGTGAAAATCTCTTTATTATTAAAGATGGCATTTTATACACTCCGGTTTTATCGTCATCGGCACTACCCGGTATTACACGTGATGCAGTATTAACGCTAGCACGTGATATTGATATTGAAGTGCGAGAACAAACACTATCACGCGAATCACTTTATCTGGCAGATGAAGTCTTTATGACAGGTACAGCAGCGGAAATTACACCAGTTCGTAGTGTTGACCGCATCCAAGTTGGCATTGGCCGTTGTGGTCCAATTACCAAACAAATCCAACAAACATTCTTTGGTTTATTTAATGGTAAAACTGAAGATAAATATGGTTGGTTAGATCCTGTTAAATAACAAACAAAATCAAAAATCCGCCAAGTGTGCTGGCGGATGACTTTTTAACTTGTGATTAATTTTAAAAACTACAAACCGTTAAACACGGTTACTTGCATAAAAATTGGGAGCAGGAAATGCCGAAATATCGTTCAGCAACCTCGGTCGAGGGCCGAAATATGGCTGGAGCCCGCGCACTATGGCGTGCAACTGGCGTTAAAAATGAAGACTTTGGTAAACCCATCATTGCGGTGGTTAACTCATTCACACAATTTGTACCAGGACATGTCCACCTAAAAAACATTGGACAGCTAGTCGCCAAACAAATTGAAGCATCGGGTGGCATTGCCAAAGAGTTCAATACAATCGCAGTTGATGATGGTATTGCTATGGGACATGGTGGAATGCTTTACTCACTTCCTTCAAGAGAACTCATTGCTGATTCTGTCGAGTATATGGTTAATGCACACTGTGCCGACGCCATGATCTGTATTTCTAACTGCGACAAAATCACACCAGGAATGTTAATGGCTTCGCTTCGTTTAAATATCCCAACCATTTTTGTTTCAGGTGGACCGATGGAAGCAGGCAAAACAAAACTATCTGACCAAATCATTAAATTAGACTTAGTTGACGCAATGATTCAAAGCGCTAACCCAAATGTTAGCGACGCAGATAGCAAAGCCATCGAAGAATCAGCTTGCCCTACTTGTGGTTCTTGCTCAGGTATGTTTACGGCTAACTCCATGAACTGCTTAACTGAAGCATTAGGACTTTCATTACCGGGCAATGGTTCACTTATTGCCACTCACAAACAACGTGAACAACTCTTTTTAAACGCAGCTAAACGCATTGTTGAAATCACCAAACGTTATTATGAACATGATGATGTATCTTACCTGCCTCGTTCAATTGCAACAAAAGCGGCATATGAAAATGCTATGTCATTAGACATTGCTATGGGTGGCTCGACCAACACCGTATTACATTTGTTAGCTACTGCACAAGAAGGTGAAATCGACTTTACCATGTCAGATATAGATAGATTATCGCGAAAAGTCCCACATTTATGTAAAGTAGCGCCAAGTACAGCGCAATATCATATGGAAGATGTTCACCGAGCTGGTGGGGTTGTGTCAATTATGTCAGAACTAGATAAAGCAGGATTACTAAATCGCAATGTACACAACGTTCTAGGACTAACATTACAAGAAACTTTCACCAAATACGACATAACTCAAACTACCGACGAAGCAGTAAAAAAAATGTATCGTAGTGGACCTGCAGGCATTCGCACCACTAAAGCTTTTTCACAAGATTGCTATTGGGATTCACTTGACGATGACCGTGTAAATGGTTGTATTCGTGATAAAGCTCACGCCTATAGTCAAGACGGTGGACTTGCAATACTTTATGGTAATGTTGCACAAGATGGCGCAATTGTTAAGACCGCAGGCGTTGCTGCTGAAAATTTAATTTTCCGAGGCCCAGCAAAAGTATTTGAAAGCCAAGAAGATGCTGTTGATGGCATATTAGGAGGCAAGGTGGTTGAAGGTGATGTCGTTGTCATCATTTATGAAGGACCAAAAGGCGGACCGGGTATGCAAGAGATGCTCTACCCAACCAGTTATTTAAAATCCATGGGTCTAGGCAAAAAATGTGCATTGATAACAGATGGACGATTTTCTGGTGGTTCCTCTGGCTTATCGATTGGTCATATTTCTCCAGAAGCAGCAAATGGCGGCATTATAAGCCTTGTTCGTGATGGTGATATTATTGATATTGATATCCCAAATCGTAAATTAGTACTAGATGTACCAACTTCTGAACTTGAACGTCGACGAGTTGCAGAACTAGAACGAGGTGAAAAAGCATTTACGCCTCATAATCGAGATCGTTACGTCTCATTTGCGCTTAAAGCTTACGCCAGTTTAGCAACAAGCGCAGACAAAGGTGCCGTACGAGATAAAAGTAAATTAGGTGGCTAATTGTGAAACAAGAAAATACTCAACTTACCGGTGCAGATTATTTAAAAGCAACGCTTTGTAGCGCCGTATACGATGTGGCAGAAGTAACTCCACTTGAAAAAATGGAAAAGATCTCAGCAAGAATACACAATCAAGTTTTTGTCAAACGCGAAGACCGCCAACTCGTCCACAGTTTCAAAATCCGTGGAGCACAAGCCATGATAGCCAGCTTAAGTGAAGAAGAACGCAAATGCGGCGTTATTGCCGCGTCGGCTGGCAACCATGCGCAAGGAGTGGCTTTTTCGGCTACAAAATTAGGCATCAGTTCTTTAATCGTTATGCCACTAACAACTGCCGATATCAAAGTTGAAGCTGTAAAAAGTTTTGGTGGTGAAGTATTGCTTTATGGCGCTAACTTTGACGAAGCCAAAACCAAAGCAATGGAACTAGCTAAAGAACAAAATCGCATCTTTATTCCACCATTTGATCATCCGCTAGTAATTGCTGGGCAAGGTAGTATTGCTATGGAACTATTACAACAAAATGCAAAACTTGACCGAATCTTTGTACCTGTTGGTGGTGGTGGGCTTGCCGCAGGCATTGCAGTGTTAATCAAACAAATCATGCCATCAATCAAAGTTATTGCTGTTGAGCCTAAAGACTCAGCTTGCTTAAAAGCTGCATTAGATGCAGGTCACCCTGTTGATTTAGAGCGTGTCGGACTCTTTGCTGAAGGCGTTGCTGTCAAACGAATTGGCGATGAAACATTCAGACTTTGCCGACAATATATTGATGATATTATTACCGTGAATAGCGACGAAATTTGCGCTGCAGTGAAAGACTTATTTGACGATGTACGTGCAATAGCTGAACCATCTGGCGCAGTAGCATTAGCTGGACTAAAAAAATATGTCGATCAGCATAACATCTGTGGTGAAAAACTTGCTCATATACTGTCGGGCGCTAATTTAAACTTCCACAGCTTGCGCTATGTATCAGAACGCTGTGAATTAGGCGAAAAACGTGAAGCGCTATTAGCAGTCACCATCCCAGAGAAGAAAGGCAGTTTTTTAAGTTTCTGTCAGCTATTAGGTGGACGCGCAGTAACCGAATTTAATTACCGCTATCATGATGAAAAATCTGCTTGTATTTTTGTGGGAATAAAAATTTCGAAAAGTGAAGAAAAAGATGAAATTATACAAGAATTTGCTGCTGCAAAATACCCTGTCGTGGATCTAACCGAAGACGAAATGGCAAAACTACATGTACGCTACATGATTGGTGGCAAACCTTGCAAACCGCTTCAAGAACAAGTATACAGTTTTGAGTTCCCTGAATCGCAAGGAGCGTTGCTTAAATTCTTACAAACGTTAGGGACTAATTGGAATATATCAATGTTCCACTATCGTAGCCACGGTACCGATTATGGTCGTGTACTTGCCGCGTTTGAAATCGACGAATCAACCCTTAACCAGTTTAATCAACACCTAACTGAACTCGATTATGGTTTCCACAACGAAACACATAATCCTTCGCTTAAACTGTTTTTAACTAATTAAGGTTAAAATTAGTAATTACTATCCGCCTATAAGGTGGATAGATTTAGTCAGGTTGTGATGGTTTCGTATTTTAGCCTTTTGACGGAAAGGAATTTTGGTGTCAAAAGACTAAAATATGAAAACAAACCAACTCCTAAACTATTTGGTACCTTCTAATAGAAAGTATGAAACGTTTTTACTACAAATCATCTAATTTGATTGATATATCCTTTTACAATATTGATACTTTTTTCAAAGAGTTGTTTTTCATTTTCGTTAAAGTCGAGCTTGATCACTTTTTTAATACCATGTTGATCTAATATTGCAGGAACACCAATTGCAACATTTTTATAGCCATACTCTCCGTCTAAAATACAACTAAGCGCTAATGCTCGGTGGCTATTAGTAAATATATGTTGGCAAATTTCGGTTATGGTGCTAGCTATTCCATATTCAGTACAGTGCTTACGGTTAGCAATTTCAAAGCCCATCTCTCGAGCTTGGGTGCCAATTTCTTCAAAATCGATTCTATTTTTTTCTAAATTATTGAGATTAATCCCATAAACCGATGAATGAGACCAAACTGGAAACTGTGAATCACCATGTTCACCTACAATAAAGGCATCAATGCTTTGTGGACCAATATCCATTTTTTCGCCCAATAATCGACGCAAACGTACCGTATCAAGCCATACCCCTGTACCAATCACTCGATGACGAGGCAAGCCAGATAATTTCCAGACTTGATATGTAATGGCATCGCAAGGATTGGTGGCAATTAAGAATATGCCTTTAAAACCATTGTTCATCATATCAGGCACTATGTTGGTAATGATTTTAGAGGTTCCTGCAAGCTCTTCTGCACGGCTTTTTTGAGCTATGCCTGAAGTTACAGTGATAATCGCAATATCAATATCGGCGCAATCGGTCGATTCGCGTAAACTGACTTTAACCATATTTTGCCGATAGGCCGCCGCATCTAGTAAATCTTGTGCATGCCCATAGGCTAATTCTTTATTAAGATCAACAAGTGCAATTTCTTCGCAAATTCCTCGATTAACCAGTGTATAAGCGGTTGTTGATCCCACATTACCCACGCCGATAATCATCACTTTTCGCAGTTTCATATTAAACCTCGCTTTATTAAAAATAAAGATAAACAACAAATGTTTTCTATAGTATAAAACGTGATCAGTGTGATTTAATATATTATCTTTTCTACTTTAGCTATTATTTAAATAGACGAAATTAGCTACTATTTAATTTAGTTTTATATACAATGAATGATTAGCATAGCTATGTCATAAGTTAAGTCATGAGTTAATTGAAACCGTACACTTTAAAAAAAATTGACTTTTACACTTTAAGTGATAATAATTCTCATTAACATTTAAATTTATTTTATTGCTATAAATAATTGGCAATGCAGTTTCACTACTACAAGTAATTAAATTGAAAGATATTTGTTAGATTTGTTAGGAACAATCACTGAATTTTGCTATTTGTTTATGAGTCAAACGCTAGGAGTCGCTAATGAAGTTCAATTTTTGGAAAAATCGTAAAATATTATTAAAGGTTATTTTAACTTCGTTAATTATTTTGACAGGTATGCACGAATCTGCACAAGCGTCAGAAAAGAAATTTAAAGTCGTTACTACCTTTACGGTTATTCAAGATATTGCGCAAAATGTAGCTGGTGATGCTGCTATAGTAGAGTCAATCACCAAGGTCGGTGCGGAAATTCATGAATACGACCCCACCCCGCAAGATATTACCAAAGTGCTTTCAGCAGATTTAGTGTTATGGAATGGCCTTAATTTAGAACTTTGGTTTAAACGCTTTTTTGAAGATGTAAAAGATGTCCCATCCGTTGTTGTGACTGAAGGTATTGAGCCGATGCCAATCCGAGAAGGAAGCTATAAAGGTAACCCTAATCCACATGCTTGGATGTCGCCAACACTAGCCTTAATTTATATTGAAAATATTCGCGCGGCATTTGTCAAATATGATCCTAAAAATACGGCTACTTATAATAAAAATGCTGCTGATTATATTGCTAAAATTAAAGCGCTTGATGCACCATTACGCGAACGATTGGCCAAAATCCCTGAGGCAAAACGTTGGCTTGTGACCAGCGAAGGAGCTTTTAGTTATCTAGCTCGCGACTATAATTTGAAAGAAGCTTACCTATGGCCAATAAATGCTGAACAACAAGGCACACCTCAACAAGTTAGGCAATTAATTGATTTAGTGAGAGCAAATGATATTCCTGTCATTTTTAGTGAGAGTACTATTTCAGATAAACCCGCTAAACAAGTGAGCAAAGAAACCGATATTAAATATGGTGGCGTTTTGTATGTCGATTCGCTTTCAACTAAAAATGGTCCTGTTCCAACTTATATTGATTTGTTAAAAGTGACCGTTGAAACTATTGCTAAAGGATTTGAAAAATAATGACTCAAATTTGCTTGAAAGTTGATGATATCACGGTGACTTATAATAATGGCCATACTGCAATTTATGATGCTAGCTTTAGCTTAAACGGTGGTACTATTTGTGCTTTAGTTGGTATTAATGGTAGTGGCAAGTCAACGTTATTTAAAAGCATTATGGGAATGGTTCATCCAACCCGTGGGCGTGTAACTTTTAATGATTTCTCAGTAAAGCAAGCTTTAAAGCAAAATATCATTGCCTATGTGCCACAAACCGAAGAAGTCGATTGGGATTTTCCTGTTCTGGTGTCGGATGTAGTAATGATGGGACGATACGGGCATATGTCTTTTTTACGTATTCCAAGCAAAGAAGACAAAAAACAAGTTGATATTGCTCTTGAACGTGTGAACATGCTTGATTTTAAGCATCGTCAAATTGGCGAACTTTCTGGTGGGCAAAAAAAACGAGTATTTTTAGCTCGAGCATTAGCTCAACAAGGTAAAGTGCTGTTGCTAGATGAGCCCTTTACTGGAGTTGATGTTAAAACCGAAAATGCCATTATTGATTTATTGAAAGATCTGCGTGAAGAAGGCCATTTAATTTTAGTTTCAACCCATAACTTAGGTAGTGTTCCTGAATTTTGTGATCAAGTGGTATTAATTAATCAAACCGTACTGGCCTTTGGTCCAACTAAAACAACTTTTACACCGCAAAATTTAATGACCACCTTTGGTGGTGCACTACGTTACCTTAGTTTATCAGGCGAGAAACTGCATGATGACGAAGATCCTCGTAAAGTATCCATATTAACTGACGATGAGCGTGCTGCTATTTTTTATGGCGAAGGTAAGCATGATTCCCCCCATCGAGATTTATTGATTGACCATCACGATAATAAACCCAAGGGATAACAATAAATGGAACTTTTACTTGAACCATTTACCTACGATTTTATGCTTAAAGCGATTTGGGTAAGTAGTATTGTTGGCGCTGCTTGTGCTTTTTTATCGGCTTTTTTAATGTTAAAAGGTTGGTCACTAATGGGCGATGCGCTATCGCACTCTGTTGTACCTGGCGTTGCTGGTGCGTATGCACTTGGACTACCTTATTCAATTGGAGCATTTTTTACTGGGTTACTGGCGGCACTCGCAATTACGTTGGTTCGTGCCTTTACACGCTTAAAAGAAGACGCCACTATCGGTTTTATTTTTTCAACCTTTTTTGCCGTCGGTTTGTTAATTATTTCGCTCAATCCAACATCTGTTAACGCACAAACTATTATATTTGGTAATATTCTTGGAATTGATGATAGCGATATGTGGCAAGTGCAAATCATTATTTTGGTATCATTTATACTACTTTTCTTTTTTTGGAAGGATTTGTTAGTTGTCTTTTTTGATGAAACTCATGCCAGATCGATTGGATTAAAACCATTAAAACTAAAAATCCTATTTTTTACTATTTTAAGCGCATGTACCGTTGCAGCATTACAAACTGTTGGGGCTATTTTAGTAATAGCTATGGTTGTTACCCCTGGGGCAACCGCTTACTTACTGACTAATCGATTTTCTCGGCTATTGATTATCTCGGTTTTTATTGGCACTGTAACTAGTGCTGTTGGTGCTTGGATTAGCTACTTTTTAAATGGAGAAACTGGTGGCGTTATTGTAACGCTACAAACACTAATTTTTATTGCCGCATTTTTATTTGCTCCAAAGCAAGGACTTATTGCCAATCATCTTCAGATCCGTAAAAGCCGTTTAAATAAAGGGAGAAAGGTATGACAGAGTTTTGGGAATTTATCTACTATCCTCTGACCCTTCCTCTTATTCAGCGAGCAATTTTAGCTGCACTAGCAACTGGTATAGTTTGTGCCTTGCTTTCTTGCTTTTTAGTTTTAAAAGGCTGGTCATTAATGGGGGATGCAATTTCGCATGCGGTTTTACCTGGAATTGTGCTGGCCTATTTAGCAGGTATTCCCATTATAATTGGTGCTTTTGCTTCAGGCCTATTTTGCTCGGTTGCAACAGGTTACATCAAAGAAAACAGCCGATTGAAAGAAGATACCGTAATGGGGATTGTATTTTCGGGTATGTTTGCTTTTGGTTTAGTATTATTTTCAAAAGTAGATACTTCACAGCATTTAAATCATATACTATTTGGTAGTGTACTTGGCACTAGTTATGACGAGCTTAAAAAGATCATATTTATTGCTACAATTGTATCAATCTTAGTTATTATAAAACGCCGCGATCTTATGCTTTACTGCTTTGATCCTGTACAAGCCAAAGTTGTTGGACTACCCGTTAAACTATTACATTATGGTTTATTAAGTGTGTTAGCTTTAACCATTGTAGGTTCGTTAAAAATAGCGGGTATGATTTTAGTTATTGCTATGCTGATAGCTCCAGGTATAACTGCTTTTTCGTTAACTAAACGTTTTGAATGGATGTTAGTAATTGCTGTGTTGGTTTCCACAATTTCAACGGTGACGGGCACCTTGATAAGTTATTATGCAGATGCATCAACCAGTGCTTGTATTGTTATTTTGCAGGCAACCATATTTTTATTTGCTCAGGTTTATCAGTTTATTACTAGCAAAAAATTACGCCACTAAAATTATTCTTGTAACTATTGCAAAGAAGCCGTTTTTAGAAATACTTTTTTACAGCTATAAAAAACAGCGTAATGATATTTTTAAGCCATTTTACGCTGTTATTATTAATTTAATTGTTATTCATCATCCAAATATTTACTATTATCTGCATAATTATCAAAACGTGAAAACTGACCTTGGAATTTTAATCGAACTTTACCAATTGGTCCGTTTCGCTGTTTTCCTAGAATAATTTCAGCAATACCTTTATGTTCTGAGGCTTCGTTATAAACCTCATCACGATAGATAAACATAATCACATCAGCATCTTGTTCGATAGAGCCTGATTCACGTAAATCAGAGTTAACTGGTCTTTTATCGGCTCGTTGCTCCAAACTACGATTAAGCTGAGATAGTGCAACAACAGGAACTTGTAATTCTTTAGCCAAGGCTTTTAGTGAACGCGATATTTCGGCAATTTCTAAAGTACGATTTTCAGAAATATTCGGTACACGCATAAGCTGTAAGTAATCAACCATTATCATACTTAAGCCTTTATGTTCCCGATAAATACGTCTTGCTCTTGAGCGTAATTCCATTGGTGTTAAACCTGATGAGTCATCGATATAGATGTTTTTCTTTTCGAGCAATAGTCCCATTGTGCTTGAGATTCTTGCCCAATCATCGTCTTGCAGTTGTCCTGTTCGAATTTTCGTTTGATCAACACGTGAAAGCGAAGCTAGCATACGCATCATGATTTGTTCTGAAGGCATTTCTAAGCTGAATATTAATACTGGTTTTTCTTGTTCTAGCGCGGCATTTTCGCACAAATTCATAGCAAAAGTGGTTTTACCCATTGATGGCCTTGCCGCAATGATAATTAAATCGGAACGTTGCAAACCAGCCGTTTTTTTATCTAAATCGATATAACCTGTTGAAACCCCTGTCACACCATCATGTGGACGTTGAAACAACTCTTCGATTTTAGCTACCGTTGCTTCTAGCACTTCGGTAATACTTTTTGGACCTTCACCTTGTTTAGTTCGGCTTTCAGCGATTTGAAATATTTTGCTTTCCGCCAAATCTAAAATTTCGGTACTATCTCGCCCTTCTGTTGCATAACAGTTATCAGCAATATCATTTGATGCACTAATTAATTCACGTAAAATCGCTTGTTGGCGAATAATATCACTATAAGCAACAACATTAATCGCACTTGGTGTGTTTTTTGAAAGTTCAGCCAAATAAGCAAAACCACCAACATCAGCTAAAACATCTTTACTTTCAAGGCTTTCAGAAAGGGTAATTAAATCAATTGGTGTACCTTTACTGACCAATGTATGCATTTCAGAAAAAATTAGTTGATGATGACGTGAATAAAAATCTCGATCAGTGATCATTTCAGATACAGCATCCCAACGTTGATTATCAAGCATCAAGCTACCAAGTACTGCTTGTTCAGCTTCAATTGAGTGTGGTGGAAGCTTGATATTATGCAAGTTTGATTTTTTCACTTCTTGATTTCTAGAATCTTTATTTGTACTTGTTCGATCAGTCTTCATTACATTTATCTTTTTAATTTAATTAACTTTTTATTGTTTGCTTATTATCCAACTTATTTTAAAAATAATGGGCCTAATGCTTGGGTTGGTATTTGATATTCTGATGGATAATCCACCTGAACTAAATATAATCCTTCAGGTTTTGCTGTTGCAGCAGCTTTCGTTCTGTTTTTAGCCTGTAAAAGTTCGCTAATCCATTCTGGATGTCGATTACCCGCACCAACTTCAAGTAAACTGCCCACAATGTTACGTACCATATGGTGAACAAACGCGTTAGCTTTAATATCAACAATAATAAATTCACCTTGTCGCCAAACTTCGATATGATGAATATTACGCCAAGGTGTTCTTGATTGGCACTGCGCAGCTCTAAAGGAAGAAAAATCATTCTCACCTAATAAATACTGTGCAGCTTGATGCATTAAGGTTTCATCCAAAGGTAAATAATAATGCGATACTCCTTTAGCTAAGATTGCTGTCCGATAACGATGATTATAAATCACATAACGATAACGCCGAGCAGTCGCACTAAACCGTGCATGAAAACTATCATCAACTACTTGCGACCAACGCACCGCAATATTATCAGGTAAATGAGAATTCACACCCATTGTCCAAGCACTAGCTGATCGCATAGCTTGGGTTTCAAAATGAATAACTTGACCAGTTGCGTGTACACCAGCATCTGTGCGACCAGCACAAAAGACGTTTATTGGTGAATTAGCAATTGTCGATAGTGCGGATTCTAGTCTTTCTTGAATAGAATCAACATACTGCTGTCGTTGCCAGCCAAAGTAATTACTACCATCATATTCAATACCAAGGGCAATTTTATATATAGTCATTAATGAGGATCTCAAGTGTCTCAATTAACATTAATGCACCTAAATAACGAATATTATCAGCAACTGACCAAAATTGAATTTGTTCATAATGGCCGTAACTGTGTCTCAAATTAGCCAATTTAATAGTTAGCTGACCTTCAGACTCTATACTAACTTCGGTCACTGGAGTTGGCAGATTATCGCTTTGCACTTCAACCCCAAACTCGCTAAAACGTGCCATATCTAACTCAACCGGTAAGCTACTTGATATATTAATAGCTTGTGACACCCCATAAAACACAGGCACAATCACTGACTCAATAGAGACAGGAAGTTCATAATTACTTAATATTTTACGAATTTGATTAACTTGTGACTTTTCACCTAATATTGAATCATCATGTTCGTGCGATACGGGTAACAAGTTAAATGCTAATTGCTTGTCAAATAACTGATTATCAACTGGCATGCCGTTTAATAAGCGAGCGCTCTGCCCAGCCAGCTCATCCACTCCTGGCTTACCATACAATGAGGCCGGAATAAAACTGGTGACATGTAAATTGGTTAATAACTCAATATCAGTTAACGACGCAACACAACGCAATAATTGGCACACTGTGGCACTAGCTACAGCTATAATGTTTTCATTACGGTATTCAGTTAATACACTGTTATTAACTTTAGGTACTACCAATGGAATATGATCCTGCTGAGCAAAATAGCCACTTGCATCAATCACTAAACAACCTGATTCTGCCGCAATTTTTGCATATTTTTCACTTGTTTCAGAACCAGCAACAAAAAAGGCAAAATGGCACTGACTCCAATCCATTTGTGCACTATCAGTAACAGTTAAATTTTTACCAGCAAAACGAACAACTTCACCAGCACTATTGTCACTACCGACCAAATAGAGATTTTCAATTTTTAGACTATTGTCTTGTAAACTACGTTGTTGTAATAATTCAACTAGCGCAGAACCCACTTGCCCTGTCGCCCCCACAATAGCAATATTCCATGCAGACATATTTATAAACCCAAATAAAAAATTTAACGGTAATTATATCACTATATTGTCAAAGATAGAGGAAAAAGATATTTTTCAATTTTGGAACACAGATCGACAATACAAAATCTGATCCCTTACAAATTAGCTTAATATCCGTAAAGTAATAAGCCACTTTAATCAAAATTTATTCGTTAATATGACAAAAATCACTCTATCGGATATTGCTACAAAAGCTAATATTTCAGTTGCTTCGGTTTCAAGAGTATTAAAAAAACCACATTTAACATCCCCTCAAATTCAACTACGCGTTTATCGAGCTATTGAGGAATTAAACATGGATACATCAAAAAATTTTAAACCCTTTCAACCAATACATAACAGTAAAAAGATATTAATTATTGATAATCAACTTTTTTCAAAAAGTTTAATCAACCTTGGTTTAGAGAAAATTTTAAAAAAAGAGCAGTATCAACTGTTTTATTTACAGTTTCCTTATAACAATAAAAGCGATATTCATCATATTATTCGTTATGTAGCTCAAAATGCATTTGACGGAATTATTATTATCAATGATGCCCCGTATTTAAAAACACTAATTTCTTATAAAAATACATTACCACCCATTGTTTTAGTTAATCACTTTTCACTTGATTTTATCTGTGTTCACTTTGATCATTTATCGATCGGATATCAAATGACAAAATATTTAACTGACAATTCTCATACCCAAGTTGCTATTTTACTTAATAATGACCAATCAATAGATTCAGCACTTTTGTTAAAAGGTTATAAGCAAGCATTGTTACGCGCAAATATTACTGTTGAGCCTCGATATATTATTCAAGGATGTTTTACCTATCAGCATGCTAAATCAGCTATTAAAAAATTAATAAATGACAGAAAAACACCATCAGCAGTAATTTGCGCCGACAATTTTAGCTTATCTTATTTAGATGAAATTTATTACAAAGACCTACACCATCAATCACCCGATAGCATGGTTTTAGGGGCGTTACATCAAGCCAATGAAAGTAAATCCAAACTAACTAAACCGCTCACTATCTCGTATTTTAGCGCTTCTAAAGAACTTAAATATAATGAATTAGATAATTTATGTAGAATTAATAAACCATTATTTAAAATGGGGCAAAAGTCAGCAACTTTACTATGTGATATTATTAAGGACACAACAAGGTCTACTAAACATAATAAAATTATCAATGTTGAATCAATATTTTACTAATACTTATACTATCCCAAAATACATTTTTCCATTTTGTTTTTACTCTTGTCTTTTGCTTCTGTTGATATCACCGCCACGGCTAGCATAAAAAAACACCAAAAAAAATTAAATAAAATCAATACCTTTCCTAACGGATTTTTTGTAAGCAAAAAAATATTAACTTACTGTATTTTTTTATGTTTTGAATAGAGAGATATATGGCACAATGAGCAATACAACAGGTAGCCATTATTTAATACAATGGTGCATAAAAATAATAATGGCTAAAGTGCATACTAAGCAAAAATTGGCAATTAAAAAATGAATTATAGAAGTTAGTAACGGTATTAAATGTCACTTTTTAATAACGAATGTACTAATATAGGCTAGGATTTCCGGGTTAATTTTGAGCTAATACAGCTAAAGCATACTCTTTAGACTTTTTTAATAGTCCTTCCTCAAAATTTTTCCATTGCTCTGGGTTTGATGTTGAGTTGTTGATTATTGCTTCTATAAGTCCTGTTGCAGTAGCATTAGCTAATCTATCATCTGAAGATGTTATTCCTTCCTCTATCAATTTGAATAAATATTTTTTATTTATCTCCTCAAGGTTATCAAATTCATTAAATAAACATTTTCCAATATTTGAAAACAATACCGTTAAAGGAGGGGATTCCGGTTCCCAATATGAATAATTTTTATTTATTTCACTTTCAATAACAACAGATAATATCTTAAATTTATTTGTAAAATCAGTATAGTTAAACATTTTTATTTACCTTTCAATGCATTTTGTAAATCTTTTAAAACATTTTCAGCGGCTGCTCTATCACCACTAGGTGCCGTAGGATTTCTTTTTATCCAATCTTGTAAAGCTCTTGAATAATCTTCAGCTTTTTGAGAATGTGTTTTCCCTCCAACGCTTTTCCCTGTAGATAACTCGTGACGAACTGCATCAGCTGTACTTCCACTTCCAATTTTTGCATTCTCCCTATATAGATCGTCAAACAAACCTTGCAATTGTTTATCTTTTACAATGGGTTTTTCCATTTGGGAAATTGTTTTATCTTTATATTTTTCATAATTATTTATGTTATGAGCCTGATTAGTATTATTCCAATTTTCAGTAATCTGATTTTCATTTTTTACATGCTCGCCAAACTTACTTGATTTATTACCTTTTTGTGATGTTGCTACATTATTCTCAACTTTTTCTTTTATAAATTGTTGGAATTGTTTATTTGTACTTTTGGCACCAAATCGACTTAAAGCAGTATTTAATTCTAATAAAGATTCAGTATCTGCACCAGATAAATAATCACCTGTAGCTTTATTTAATACTGAAATCAAATCAGCTTTGTCAGTGTCGGTTAAAGACTTATCAGCCATAGCAAGTGCCGCCATAGCGGCACTAATTGGTCCTGGTAAAAATGCACCTATTTGCTCTGGGGCTCGCATCCAGAGTTCAACATAATCGCTACCATTAGGCATATCTTTACCTGTTATGAGCCTTTCTAGTGCTTCCTCTGTTTCTTCTTGAGTTAAATAACCTGCTGCTGAGGTATGGAGGATACCTTCATAATTTGCCCCTGTTTCAGGTGAAAGACCAATAAAATCGCCACCAAATCCACCATCACCCCAACTTAATCCATTATTCTCAACCGCATTTTTCCCTGCCGCAACCCCTGTATTCACATCTTGGATATCACCACCGCTAGCGGCTATCGCAAGGCCTGTCGCTAGTTGGGTTAGAGCGCTGATTTGTTGCCTTTCTTCTTGGCTTAGGTCTTTGATGTCTTTGTTGGGGTAAAGTATGCCCGCAATAACCTCAGCACCGCGTTCACTAGCTGCAGCACCTAAGCCACCCACTAGAGCTGAGTTGCCTTGCAGCTCGGCTACCACCGCACCGAGTATGGCATGGCTGACGGTGTTGGCAACGGTGTTTCCTTCGGTCTGTTGTTTGATAATAGTCGCAATTTTTGGTGCAAGTGCCCCTGCGGCTGCCCCTGTCATGTCACCACTGATTAAGCCGTTGATGATACTAACCGCCATGTCAATGCCTTGACGGGTGTCACTGCCCATCGCTGACATGCCTTGGTTCATCGATTCTTTGTAGGCGTCTTCGTAAATTTTTTGTTGCTGCTTGTCGGTTAACACGATGCCTTTGTCTGCGGCTTTTTCTTGTTCTTTTTCTACCGCTTCTTTTGCCTTGGATTCAGCTCTTATCCGGTCAATATGATTAAGCATCGTTAACGTTTCACCACCAATTTCACTTACTAACTGCGTTTGGTCGATGATGTCTTGCTCTTTTTGTTTGTTAAAGATGTGTTTGAGCTCGTTATTCGCTTGCTCAGTATCATGGCTTAGTTCGTTGATATCTTGTTTTTGGTCATCCCTATTGCGGATAATTATCGTCCCTTCCGATACCGCTGAATGCGTCGTCGAATGTTCGCTTTCGTTTTTATTGCGGCTGGTTGGCATCGATGGCATGCCGCTAGAGCTTACCCCTGCACTGCTACTACTGACTTGGTAGTCCGCTTTGTTTTCGATATCACTAAAGCTGATTGTGCCGGTGTCAAGGCGATTTTGGCTCTTGTCTTTCGCTTCTGAGGCTATCACCGCACCTTTTAAGTCAGTGTTGTTGCCGACCTTAATGTCAAAGCCTCCGCTACCACTCACCGATGCGCTGACTTTTTCGTAATTGTAATCATCCGTGTCTTGCAAAGATTGGATGTTTAAGTTAGTTTTTGATTAAAAGAGAACAATGAAAGTTAGTTGTGAGCTTGTCTTGCGGATTTTGAGTGTAATAGGTAAGATCTACAAAGACTGATAGGAATAAGAAAGGATATAAAATTTGAACAAACAATTAAATAAAACGAGTAAATTTTTAAGTTACATTTTAAGGCATCAACCGAAAGCTATAGGTATCACATTAGATTCTGATGGATGGGTTGATATAGTTCATCTCATTGCTCAAGCTAATCAACATGGCGAACCTCTTACTAGAGAGTTGATTGAACAAGTTGTTAAAACAAGTGACAAAAAACGTTTTACGATTTCGGATGATGGTATAAAAATACGTGCAGCACAAGGACATTCAACTCAACAAGTAAAAATTAAGTATGTAGAAAAAGTACCGCCCAAATTTTTATATCATGGTACAGCAATGCGTTTTATTGATTCAATAAAAAAACAAGGATTAATTGCAGGTGATCGCCATTATGTCCATTTATCTATTGATGAACAGACAGCTAATACTGTAGGGAAACGACACGGTAAACCTATTTTGTTAAAACTTAAAGCCTTGCAGATGCATCAACAAGGCTTTAAGTTTTATTTGGCTGATAACGGTGTTTGGTTAACCGATGCTGTGCCTAACACTTTTTTAATATTTGACTAAATCTTATCTAATTTAGCCCTTCCTGCTTTATATTGAGCTGATTCTTCTTTGGCTTGTTTTAACCATTCATCAAAACTATAAACACTACCTCTATCCTCCCATCCAGGGGTAGCAAAAGTATGAACAAAGTATACTTTCGGATTGCCTGATATATCGGAACCATCAAAACAAACAATATCATCATTATTAGAAGCTTTAGCAAATGGTATCAATTTTCTAGTTGGGTATTGTTTTTTTATCTCAAATAACCAGTGTTTAGCAAAATCTTCAAATTCATATAGAAACCACCATGGTTCTAAATCTAGAACATCTTTCTTAGAAACAATTTCCAAAAAAGATAGCGGATATTTGAATCCTTCGGGTAATTCTTCTTTCGAATATAAGTAATGAGCCATATTATTAATCCTTAGGTTTACCACTAATGCGAGGAGGAGTACTTGAACCATATGGATTATTTTTACTAAATCCACCAGACTGTTTATTAATTCTCCCTGTTATTGCTTCTCCCCAAGTTGTAGGTATAAATCCTTTTTTAGGATCAGAAAACCTATTTACTTCAGAAGGTGAAAGCTTATCATCAAAATTTCTAATATTAGCTTTAATATCTATACCAGCTTCTCTAGCGGCTGCTATTCTAGTATTATCCATACTAGTGAATTTTCCGTCAGGCATTTTAATTACATTAACAGGTTCACCTTTCCAACCATCAGTTTTCATGCTTGTAACAAGATCGTCATAAGTATATTTCATATCAGTCCCTCGTTCTACTTTATTATAAGAAACCGTATTTTGTGAGAATCTAATTTCACTAGGATTCAAAGTAGATATATTGGAAATCCCCTTTCCAGCTTTAGCTTGCTTAATTATGCTATTAGTAGCTTTATCGTAAACAAGTTTATGAGCACTGTCTTCACTAAGAGTAACCTTTAGTTCATCTATTAAAGGGGATGAATTTTTTATTAACTTATTTTTTTCTAATGTCATTATAGCAGCAAGTTCGTTTAATTCCGCTTTACTCAAAGAATTAACGTATACACCTGCTGTCATTCCCAATCCCATCGCTGGGTTACCTTCAAATCCAACAGTTTCAATTAACCATGTTGCAACTTGGTTTGCGCATAATACTGGATTGGCTGAACAAGCAACAACTGCTGGCTCTACTATTGGTGCAGCAATAACTGCACCGATCGCAATAACCTGTGGTGTACCATATTCTATTATAGTTTCATTATAACTATCTATTCCTTCCTTGATGATTTTATCTTCACAATCTTTATTCCCATCACAATGTGATTTAGCAGCATTTACAATCGCTTGACCAAAATAATTATTCTCAACCGCATTTTTCCCCGCAGCAACGCCTGTATTGACATCTTGGATATCACCACCGGCAGCGGCTATTGCTAGGCCTGTCGCTAGTTGTGATAGGGCGCTGATTTGTTGTCTTTCTTCTTGTGATAATTCCGCTACTGTTTTACCTGGGTAAAGAATACCCATGATAACCTCAGCACCACGTTCACTTGCAGCAGCACCTAAGCCACCCACTAGAGCTGAGTTGCCTTGCAGCTCGGCTACCACCGCACCGAGTATGGCATGGCTGACGGTGTTGGCAACGGTGTTTCCTTCGGTCTGTTGTTTGATAATAGTCGCAATTTTTGGCGCAAGTACCCCTGCGGCTGCCCCTGCCATGTCGCCACTGATTAAGCCGTTGATGATACTAACCGCCATGTCAATGCCTTGACGGGTGTCACTGCCCATCGCTGACATGCCTTGGTTCATCGATTCTTTGTAGGCGTCTTCGTAGATTTTTTGTTGCTGCCGACAGTAATACCAAAACCACCTTTGCCATTACAAAAAAACACTAAGAAAAACTTCAATAAAATCAATGTCTTTACTGGCCGATTTTTTGCAAGTAAAAATAGTGAGTTAATATGTTTTTTATGTTTTGAATAGAAAGAGATATGGCACTATGAGAAATACAGTAAACGGGATTTATTAGCATGGTGTATGAAAACAATAATAGCTAAAAAACGATGCTAAGCCAAAATAAGCAATTATATAAAATTTAGTGACAGAATTAACTGTCACTTTTTAATAACGAACACATAAAATAAGATAGTGTTAGAATTGTCGGGTTAAGTTTGAGCTACGACAATTTAGGATAGGTAAATAAGTTAGCAAGTTAAGTCCATTCTAAAGAACCATCATTATTAACCCAAACAGCTTCTGCTGGACAAGAATCATCAAAAAACCAATAATCATCCATTAATTTTTGTTTATCAAACATTTCATCTTCTGTTTTCGGAAAAGCTTCATAAAACAATTTTATTTGATCTTCTATTGAACCTTCTAAAAGCCGACCATTCTTTGCTAATTTAAGACGTCCCTCTTTTAGTAACCTTTTTACAAAATAAAAAAATAATTCTTTTCTTTCTTGAAAAGGAAATTTTTTTTCATTAGATTTTAGAGAAGGGAACATATCAGGTGCAATACAATTCCATAATCCACTAAAAGCTCTTAGTTCTGACCAATCAATAATATTTTTATAATCATTTTCATTTATCATATTTTTTCCTATCTAAATTTAATTTCTGCTCCAGTTCTCAACCCTCTGTATAATTTAGTTAAAGCTGGGTTGTTTTTTATATCAATAGTCCAACGCGCTCCTGTATCAGAATGAGATACATTCCTTAATGTAATATTAGTACCATCCGGCAATCGTGTTGTGTAAACACCATCTTTAACTTTTGTTAATGGTTGTCCTGCTAGTTCCTCCGCATAATTATATATCTGTTTATCGGTCAAATTTTGGCTTTCGTAAATTCGAGTGGAGTAACGATTTCCGCCAACACCCTGCCGAATAGTTTGCCCATCAATTTTTAAATCTGTGGTAGGGTTATTTTTATCATAGATATTCCTTAATTCATCAAATCTTTCTTGCTGTTTCTGATTTTGGTATTTTTGGTTATCTTGCTTGTGCCTATTATCATCGTCATCATCAGGCGGAATTGAGTGTTTTGCCCTCTCTAACTGGCATGGCACTATAAAGCTGCGCATATTTATCACTATCATCACTATAGTTAACGTGCCTAACTTTTCCTTCAACAAGCAATAATTTTAACGTTCCATCCGCTAAATCTTGCTCTGGCGCAACCACTCGGGTCGTAATAAAACCATAACTTACCAATCGGTCTTGCAGCTGACTCATCAATAAATTAATACCTTCCCCTCCTAAACAACGATGCTCTGCTTGTTGAGCGAGTTTCTTTAAAGGAATAAACCAAGGTAATTTGTCACGCTCAATTAATTCAACTCGATTAATATTGAAACATAATGACTCAACAGGAAAGTTTATCTCGCCAACGGTTTTACTTGGCGGTAATAAATGAATATCAGGAGAGGTTGGATTTAATGAATCCTCTAGCGCTTTTTGACGCTCTTGCTGGTGAATTAACTGCTGATCGCTAAGAGTTTGGGTTTGGGTTTGAGCTGGCAATGCAAACAAAATAGATACAGGAGAGATTACTAATACAAAACTTAATAAATATTTTTTCATTAAAAAAACTCTTTTTAGATCGATATTCACATATATATTGCACAAAATTTACATATAAATTACATAATGAATATTAAAGTAAATCAGGTTGAATGTCTATGTTAAAATTTGATAAATATCATTTTTATAATATTTATTTTTATTACTAAAACAGTTAAATATATTAATCATTAAATTATTTTCAGAAAAAATTACTCATATCGCTTACGGTAAATTGAAAAACAACAGTAATAAATACAAAAGCTAGATTAAAACTTGTTACCTTTAACCATTGAAATTGAATTCTATATAAACAAAATTTTTATATTTTTTAAAGAAATAGTGATACATAGTTTAACTATGTGTTGTAGCATAAAAAAAATAAATATTAAAAGACTACAAAAATAGAAACAACAGGTTAAGTAATTTGTTAACTGTTATAATGCTGTTAAATCGCCTAAAATGATTCTTGGAGAAGACACCTTAAAAGGTTTAGAGAATTATTTAATTATGAGAAGCTAAATTTAACTTTTGTTAGCTGTTTGATTGCTGTTAAAAAATTAAATTTAGCACTCAAATAAAAGTTAATAATTAATTGTTTGATATTAAACGCTTTGGCAATAATTTATTATTATGCATTATACCAGCGCCAATAAATTGCTTGCCTTGATAAATTCGCACTAAGGTTTCAACTTTCGTGGAGCTTTCAAGTTCAATGGTTCTTCCTAATAATATATCTTTACCCTGCGTATCGCTAAGGGTAACTTTTGGGCGATCTTGCAATGGGCTGTCAACGGGCATTAGTAGATCATCTTTAAGTTCGATATTTTGTAACTGTTCTAACGTAACCATGTTTTCAATCGGGTAATTGGTAACTTGTAAACGCCTTAAATAAATAACGTGTGCTCCGCAACCCAATAATTCCCCTAAATCATCAATAATGGTTCGGATGTAGGTGCCTTTTGAGCAGTGTATTTCTAACGTTAATTCGTTTTTTATTGTATCAAATTGGATAAATTGATTTTCGTAAACGGTAATTGGTCTAGCTTCACGTTCAACCACAATACCTTGGCGAGCATATTGGTAAAGCGGTTTTCCTTGATATTTTAATGCCGAAAACATAGTTGGCACTTGTAAAATATCACCGCGAAAATGTGTTAAAGCTTGCTTGATTTGTGATTCAGTCACTTTAACAGGTTTGGTACATATAATTTGACCATCGGCATCAGATGTATCGGTTCGTTCTCCTAGTTTGGCGATCACACGATAACGCTTATCTGAATCCAATAAATATTGTGAAAATTTGGTTGCTTCACCAAAACAGATAGGAAGCATCCCTGTCGCTAGTGGATCAAGAGCTCCCGTATGCCCTGCCTTTTTAGCATTAAATAACCATTTTACTTTTTGCAACGCATCGTTTGATGTCATGCCTTGCGTTTTGTCTAGCAACAAAACGCCGTGAAGATCACGGCGAGTTTTTTTTATATTCATCATTTTTTATACTGAAACACATAGTTACCGGAAACTTTTTTACAGAGTTCAGGACTATTTTTTAATATTAATCTTTATGACGCTCATTATCTTGTTTGATAACATCCGCCACCAAACTCGACATTTGCATACCTTTAACGAGCGACTCATCGTAAAAGAATTTTATCTCTGGAATGATTCGCAAACGCATCGCTTTGCCAATTAAGGTTCGAATGTAACCTTTAGCATCATTAAGTACCGTTAATCCTTGTTCAATAACTTGTGGATCATCGTCATTCAAAAAAGTCACAAAAACTTTGGCATACGAAAGATCACGCGAGATATCAACGCCTGAAACAGTTACCATACCAAGGCGAGGGTCTTTGATTTCTCGTTGTAAGATAATTGCAATTTCTTTTTGTAATTCATGTCCAACTCGAGATGAACGATTAAATGCTTTTGCCATATCTATTTTCCTTATAAATGAATAAGCAAGGACTATACCTTGCTTATAACATCAAATACGTTGTAATTAGATCGTACGTTTGATTTCGATAGTTTCAAAAACTTCAATCGTGTCGCCAACACGAACATCGTTGTAGTTACGCACACCAATACCACATTCGGTTCCATTACGTACTTCGTTAACATCATCTTTAAAGCGGCGTAATGATTCAAGTTCGCCTTCATAGATAACAACGTTATCACGCAATACACGAATTGGGTTGTGACGTTTAACAACACCTTCGGTTACCATACAACCTGCAATTGCACCAAATTTAGGTGATTTAAACACATCACGCACTTGAGCAAGACCAATAATTTCTTGTTTGTATTCTGGTGCAAGCATACCGCTCATGGCTTGTTTAACTTCGTCAATCAGATCATAAATTACTGAATAGTAACGAAGATCTAAGTTTTCTGATTCAATTACTTTACGCGCTGACGCATCGGCACGAACATTAAAGCCTAAAATAATCGCATTTGATGCTGCAGCCAGTGATGCATCGGTTTCAGTGATACCACCCACACCTGAACCGATAATTTTAACTTTAACTTCATCTGTTGATAGTTTAAGTAATGAATCAGAAATCGCCTCAGCAGAACCTTGAACATCTGCTTTTAGAACAATATTGAGTTCAGAAACATCGCCTTCTGTCATGTTGGTAAACATGTTTTCAAGCTTCGCTTTTTGTTGACGAGCAAGTTTTACATCACGGAATTTACCTTGTCGATAAAGCGCAACTTCACGAGCTTTCTTTTCATCACGTACAACAGTAGCTTCGTCACCAGCTGATGGCACTCCAGACAAGCCAAGAATTTCAACTGGTATTGATGGACCAGCTTCAGTCACTTCTTTACCTAGTTCATTGCGCATCGCTCGGATACGACCGTATTCAAATCCACAAAGTACGATATCACCTTTACGCAACGTACCTGATTGAACAAGTACTGTTGCAACTGAACCACGACCTTTATCAAGGAATGATTCAATCACAACGCCGCTTGCCATACCTGTTTCGTACGCGGTTAATTCAAGCACTTCAGCTTGTAGTAAGATGGCTTCAAGTAGTTGATCAATACCAGTACCTGCTTTAGCAGACACATGAACAAACTGAGTATCCCCCCCCCAATCTTCTGACATTACGCCATATTGTGCTAGTTCGCCTTTTACACGCTCTGGATCAGCTTCAGGTTTATCAATTTTGTTAACAGCAACAACAATTGGTACATTTGCCGCTTTAGCATGTTGGATTGCTTCTATAGTTTGTGGCATTACACCATCATCAGCAGCAACAACAAGTACTACAATATCCGTTGCTTTAGCACCCCGCGCACGCATAGAGGTAAACGCCGCATGACCTGGAGTATCTAAGAAAGTTATTTCTCCACTTGGTGTTTTAACATGATAAGCACCGATATGTTGTGTAATTCCACCAGCTTCGCCTGAAGCCACTTTTGCTTTACGAATATAGTCAAGTAAAGAGGTTTTACCATGGTCAACGTGTCCCATAATGGTAACAACTGGTGCGCGCGAAACTTTTTCAGCGCCTGTATCACGGTCGCTCATGAGTGATTCTTCAAGTTCATTTTCACGACGAAGTACTACTTTATGTCCCATTTCTTCAGCCACTAATTGTGCTGTTTCTTGATCGATAACTTGATTAATAGTTGCCATTGCCCCCATTTTCATCATAGTTTTGATCACTTCGGAACCTTTTACTGCCATTTTATTCGCTAATTCAGCAACGGTAATGGTTTCACCAATAACAACATCACGATTAACCGCTTGGACAGGTTTAGTAAAACTTTGTTGCAACGTGCTTTTACCTTTCTTTTTATTATGGCCGCCACGAGTCACAGCTCGAGCTTCTTCACGTTCCGCTTTGCCTTCTGATAGCTTGTTGCCTTTTTTCTGTTTAGTTTGTTTAGTGTTTCGGCCACGTCCACGAGCGCTTTCAACTTCACGGTCAGTTTCATCTTCTGCTGCTCTAGCGTATTTAGAGGTTGTCACATGATAATCTTCATCTTCTGTATGATCACTATCATCAACTTCATTATATTGTTCTGCTAGCTTACGAGCTTCTTCAGCCATACGCTTGGCATCTTCCTCTAATTTTCGACGATTTTCTTCTTCCGCTTTACGTTTAATTTCATTCGCTTCAGCTTCTAATCGTGCTTTTTCTTCTTGCGCTTTTTTTACTTTTGGATCAACTACTCGCTCTTGTGCCGCTTTCGCTTTTTCCTCTTGAGCACGCTTTTTCGCTTCTTCTTCAGCTTTCTTTTCTTTTTCTTCCGCTTCTTTACGCGCTTTTAATTCGGCTTCTTGTTTCGCTTTTAGTTCTGCTTCTTGGCGAGCTTTTTGTTCAGCTTCTAAGCGTGCTTTTTCTTGCTCCGCCGCAATTTCAGCTGGATCGCGTTTAACAAAAGTGCGTTTTTTACGAACTTCTACTTTTATTTCTTTGCTTTTGCCACCACCGCTCGACACATTTAAGGTTGAGTGCGTCTTACGTTGCAATGTTAACTTTGTTGGACCTTGCTGAGGTTTTAAATGAGCAAGCAAAGCTTCTTTCTCCTTTTGTGTGACAGTGTCTGTTGCAGATTTCTTCATACCTGCATCAGCAAACTGTTGCAAAAGTGTTTGCACTGGTGTATTGATTTCTTGAGCCAGTGTTTCTATTGATACTTTGGTCATGTATTACTTTTCCTCAATTATTCATCTGCAAACCAACAAATATTACGAGCAGCCATAATAAAATCGCCTGCTTGTTCGTTTGTTATACCTTCAATTTCAGCTAAATCATCAGTACCTTGTTCTGCTAAATCTTCCAAAGTAATGATGTCATGTTGTACTAATTGATAAGCTAACTCTTGTGTCATACCGGGTAGATTTAGCAAATCTTGAGCTGGTTGTTTTTCGCCACTATTTGCTAGTGCAAGTGTTGTTAATGCATCTTTTGCTCGCGTTCTTAAAGCTTCAACAAGATCTTCATCAAGTTCTTCAATTTCAAGCAATTCGTCAACTGGCACATAGGCAAGTTCCTCAAGTGAGGTAAAGCCTTCTTCAACTAATAGCTGTGCAAGCCCTTCATCAATATCAAGATGTTTCATCAAATTATTGATTGCAGCAAAAGATTCTGCATGATGTTTTTCTTGTAAATCTTCGTTACTCATCACATTTAGTGTCCAGCCAGTAAGCTGTGAAGCTAAACGGATATTCTGACCATTTCGACCAATGGCTTGTGGTAAAGTTTCAGCATTGACGGCTACATCCATGGTGTGTTTGTCTTCATCAACAACAATTGAAACAACATCTGCCGGCGCCATAGCATTAATTACGTATTGTGCAGGATTATCGTCCCATAAAACAATGTCAATACGTTCTCCACCAAATTCATTAGATACTGCTTGTACGCGCGCACCACGCATACCAACACAAGCACCAACAGGGTCAATACGACGATCATTACTACTAACTGCGATTTTAGCACGTGAGCCAGGATCACGAGCCACGCCTTTGATGTCAATCATCTCTTCACCAATTTCAGGGACTTCAATACGGAATAACTCTTCCATCATTTCAGGGTTTGAACGGCTAATGCATAGTTGTGCAGGTTTATTATTTTGTTCTACAAGATATAAAATACCACGGACACGATCGCCTATACGGAAGTTTTCACGCGGTAACATATCATGGCGTGACATCATTGCGTCTGCATTGTTACCTAAATCAAGAATCACGCTATCGCGATTGGTTTTTTTGACAATTCCAGTCACAATATCACCAATACGATTTCTAAACATGTCAATGATCATTGCACGCTCAGCTTCGCGTACCTTTTGTACGATAACTTGTTTTGCTGTTTGTGTGGTTATACGGTCAAAAGCAACGGATTCAATTTGCTCTTCAACGTAATCGCCAAGTTTAACAGATGGGTCTTCGTATTGTGCAGCGTCTAATGTCATTTCTTTAGTTGGTTGCGTAACTTCATCAACAACAAGCCAACGGCGGAAAGTGTCGTAATCACCTGTTTTGTGATCTATTTTAACAACAACGTCAATATCAACATTATGCTTCTTTTTTGTGGCCGTTGCTAATGCGGTTTCTAAAGCTTCGAAAATTTTATCACGCGTAAGTGCTTTTTCGTTTGATACAGCTTCAACAACAGCTAAAATTTCTTTATTCATCCTTTACATCCGTACTCTATTTAAGGTTAAAATTAGGTACAATATTCGCTTTTTGAATATTACTAAAAGCAAATACTTCATCTTTATCATCTACAGTTAATGTAATCATTTGGCTATCGATAGACTTAATTTGTCCTTTCCATTTACGGCGATTAGCAACAGGTATACGTAGACTGACTGTAACTTCTTCACCAATAAACCGCTGATAATGCTCAAGCGTAAACAAAGGTCTGTCCATTCCTGGTGATGAAACTTCAAGATTGTAAGCATCTTTGATCGGGTCTTCTACATCAAGCACCGCACTGATTTGACGGCTTGCATCAGCACAATCATCAACCGTAATACCATTTTCACTATCAATATAGACTCGTAGTATAGGATAACGACCACGAATATATTCAACTCCGACTAATTCAAAACCAAGTGCATTAACTGGCTCTTGGATAATATCGGTTAATTGTTGTTCTATATTAGCCAAACAAACCTCCACAGCAGAAAATAAAAAAGGGCATAAAGCCCAACATTCTTTTTAAACTTACGCTTAAATCACTACACGAAAAAAAACCTCGACATGCGAGGCTTACATTCAAAAACTAACTATAATGAAGCCACTTTATTCGAACTTTCAGACAATAACAGGATAGATTGGTTTATGAATGAAAATTTAAGTGGTTGCGGGGGCTGGATTTGAACCAACGACCTTCGGGTTATGAGCCCGACGAGCTACCAAGCTGCTCCACCCCGCGATAGATGAATGAGAATTATACGGCATTTTAAATAAAATGCAACTGCAAATCACACTGATTTTATCAGTAACCTTAAAATTATTAAAAATATGCTACACGTCAATTTTAATATATATATACCACTTAACTTAAGCATGATTGTTTAACTTATATTGGCACAATAATTCCATTTTCAAGCCTATTATTGTGCCCACTATTTAGTACTATAAAGTAATATAAATTACTTGCTAGTTGCCTGTTTCATTGATTGAACAAATTTGGCTAATTGGCTAAGCATTTGTTCGGGATTGTCGAGGTTTTTCTCAATAATTTTTACTGTTGCCGATCCGCTAATTGCCCCAACTGCACCGGATTTAATCGCTTCGCTAACTTGAGTTGGTTCTGAAATACCAAACCCTTGTAACGCAGGTGGAGCGCCAAACTCAACTAATTTTTTGATCAGATGGGTAAGCGGTTTGTTAGCTCGATTTTCAGCACCAGTAACACCTGCTCGTGATACCAAATAGGTATAACCTTTGCCTTGCTTAGCAATACTTTGAATGACTTTATCATCAGCATTTGGTGGACAAATAAAAATCGGTGCTATATTGTATTTTTCGGCGGCCACTGTAAATTCTTGTGCATATTGAGCTGGCAAATCAGCAATCAATACTGAATCAACTCCCGCTTTGGCACACTTGGCATAAAAGTCGTCGATACCATTTTTGAAAACTAAATTAGCATAAATAAGTAATCCTATTGGAATATTGATGTATTGCGCTCTGACATTGGTTAAAATTTCAAAACACTTTTCAACTGTTATTCCTGCTTTAAATGCCCGAATATTGGCATTTTGAATAGTTGGACCATCGGCCATAGGATCTGAAAATGGGATCCCTAGCTCTAGTGCATCAGCGCCAGATTCAATTAAAGTTTGAATGATTTTAAATGACAGTTCTGGCGTTGGATCACCAACTGGAACAAAAGGAACAAAAGCACCTCGTTTTTCGGCTGTTAATGTTGCAAACAGTTTTTGATAACGGCTCATTCTATTTCTCCTTTTGCTTTTAAAATATCATAAACGGTAAAGATATCTTTATCGCCACGCCCTGACAGGTTAACTATTAGTAGCTGTTCTTTAGTTGGATTTTCTTTTATCATTTTCATAGCATAAGCTAATGCGTGTGATGATTCTAACGCAGGAATAATACCTTCATGCCGTGATAACGCTTTAAATGCATCAAGCGCTTCATCATCAGTAATTGAAACATAATCAGCACGACCAATACTATCTAAATACGCATGCTGTGGACCAACTGATGGAAAATCTAACCCTGCCGATATTGAATAAGATTCTTCAATTTGTCCTTCTTCCGTTTGCATCATCGGTGATTTCATACCGAAATAGATGCCAAGCTTACCATGCTTTAACGAAGCGCCATGTTCGCCACTTTCAATCCCATGACCTCCTGGCTCTACACCAATTAATTTGACGGATTTATCATCAATAAAATTAGCAAACATACCAATTGCGTTTGAACCACCACCAACACATGCAATTACTGCATCAGGCAAACGTCCTTCTTTTTCAAGGATTTGTTGTTTAGCTTCACGGCTGATCATCTGTTGAAACTCACGTACAATTGTTGGAAAAGGATGCGGACCTGCTGCCGTACCTAACATATAATGCGCTTTTTCATAACTGCCAGACCAATCACGTAATGCCTCGTTACACGCATCTTTTAAAGTCGCTGAACCAGTTTCAACTGGGATGACTGTTGCGCCCATCAACCGCATTCTAAATACGTTAGGTGCTTGGCGTTTAACATCTTTTGCACCCATATAAATTCGGCATTTTAAGCCAAGTAGTGCGCAGGCTAAAGCCGAAGCAACACCATGTTGCCCTGCACCTGTTTCGGCTATAATTTCAGTTTTGCCCATTCTTTTAGCAAGCAATGCTTGTCCTAAAACTTGGTTAGTTTTGTGTGCACCACCATGCACTAAATCTTCTCGTTTTAAGTAAAGCTTGGTTTTGGTGCCTGCCGTTAGATTTTTACATAAAGTTAATGCTGTTGGTCTACCAGCATAGTTAACTAATAAGTCGTTAAACTCTTTCTGAAAGTTTGGATCGTTGACTGCAGAGATAAAAGCATCTTCAAGTTGTTCAAGCACTGGCATTAATATTTGAGGAACATATTGCCCACCAAATTCGCCAAAGTAAGGATTTAACTTAGACATAACTATTCCTTTTTTTTAAATAAAAATTAAATTTGTTCAAATACAGCTTGGATTTTTTGTTTATCTTTAATTCCTGGGGATATTTCAACACCAGAGTTTAGATCAACGCCTATCACCCCAGTTGCTAAAGCTGACCTTATATTTTTTGAGTTAATACCCCCTGCTAGAATGACATTATTTAAATTATGATTAGTGAGCATTGTCCAATCAAAACATTCACCTGTACCACCATCCCCGTTATCAAACAGATAACGTGAGATTAAGAGATTATTATGTTCAGGAACGGTGCTACCAATACTTAATGCTTTCCAAATTTGGCAAGTTCTGGGTAATTCTTGTCGCAACATTTCGATATAGTTTTCATCTTCATTACCATGCAGTTGGACAGCATACAAGGATAACTGTTTTGCTATTTGAACTACTGTTTCGATCTCTTCATTTCGAAATACACCAACCCAATTAAGCGGTGCTGCAACAATAACTTTTCGAGCCTTAATTGGCTGTATATAACGTGCTGAATTTGTAACAAAAATCAAACCACCATAAACTGCACCAGCTTGATAAGCACTAACAGCATCTTCGGGACGTGTTAAACCACATACTTTATTTTCGCCTAACATCACCTTGCGAATTGCCAAAGTTAAGTTTGGTTCAGACATTAACGCACTACCAATTAAGAATCCATCTGCAAAACGACTCAGTTCTTTAACCTGATTGTGAGTATAAATACCCGATTCACTAATAATAATGCGATCGTTAGGAATTGATTTGGATAAGGCTTTTACCCGATTTAGATCAACCGTCAAATCCCTTAAGTTACGATTATTAATACCGATTACTTTCGCACCCAATTGGATGGCTCTTTCAACTTCGTTTTCAGTACTAGCTTCTGTCAAAATACCCATATTTAGCTTATGAGCAATGTTACTTAGATGACGATATTCATCATCCGTCAATACAGATAGCATTAATAGTACTGCGTCAGCTTGATAATAACGCGCTAAATAGATCTGATATTCATCAATAATAAAGTCCTTACAAAGCACGGGTTGTGTGATTTCATTACGAACTATGGGTAAAAATTCAAAGCTACCTTGAAAATATTTTTCATCAGTCAATACTGAAACTACTGAAGCATAATCTTTATAAACTTTAGCAATAGCGGTTGGATCAAAATCATCCCGAATCAATCCTTTTGATGGCGACGCTTTTTTACACTCTAAAATAAAAACCGTTTTAGGTTGATTTAACGCTTGATAAAAATTGCGATCACTAGGGAATATCGCTGATTTAAAGGTATTAATTGGCTTTACTGCTAACTGCTCAGTTAACCATGTTTGTTTATCTTCAATGATTTTTTTCAATACTGTTGCCATTTCAACATTTTTTACTAATGCTGCAATTCCCATGTTATTCTCCACTTATTATCTTGCTGCTAGTTGTTGTAATAATGCATAAGGTTTACCACTTTGCATCATTTCAATTGCCCGTTGTGCATTTTGTTTTAAATTTGACTCGCCAAATAAGCTCATTAACATCGCAACATTAGCGGCAATTGCTGATTGGTGTGCTGGTTTTCCGTGACCTTGTAAAATGGCAATTAACATATCACGATTCTGCTCAGGTGTACCCCCTTCAATATCTTTTAAGGTAAATGTTGGCAAGCCAAAATCATCAGGTTTAAGCGTAAAATATCGAATTTTACCATCTTTAACTTCAGCAACGTCAGTTTCGCCATGAATAGCAACCTCGTCCATACCTGCGCCATGCACCACATAAGCATGTTTATAATTAAGCATTTTTAATGTTTCAGCAATCGGTTGGATCAAATCTGGATGATACACGCCTAATAAAATACGTTTAGGACGAGATGGATTAATCAATGGTCCTAACACATTAAAAATGGTCCGAGTTTTTAATTGTTGGCGTATTGGTGCTGCATGGCGAAAACCTGAATGATATTGCTGGGCAAATAAGAAGCACACACCAAGTTCATCTAATGCCTGACGAGATGTTTGTGCTGACATATTTAATTTAATGCCTAAGGCAGAAAGCACATCGGAAGAGCCTGATTTACTTGATACACCACGATTACCATGTTTAGCCACTTTATAACCTAATGCTGCAGCCACAAAAGCACTAGCTGTTGAGATGTTAATGCTATTGGTGCCATCACCCCCAGTACCAACAATATCAGTAAAATCATAATCTGGAGAATCAAAATGATCGGCATTCTCAAGCAATGCTAAAGCTGCCCCTGCTATTTCATCCGGTTTTTCACCACGAACTTTCATACTAATTATTGCGGTAGCCAATACAGTTGGTTCAATCTTACCTTGAATAATTAAATTAAATAGTATTTTACTTTCCTCTTGTGTAAGGGTTTGCCCTAAATATAATTTATTAACAATAGGTTGAATATTATACTCTTGCTTATCAACAATAGCTTCCTGTTTTGGCTTCTCTTGTTTTTGTGGAGGATTTAGTGCCCATTTAATAGTTTGTTCTAATAATTCTACACCTTGAATGGTTAATATAGATTCTGGATGAAATTGAAAACCACAAACCCGATCCTCATCATTACGAACTGCCATTACAATATTATTGCAAAGCGCATTGATGGTTAGTGTTTTTGGAATATTTTCACCTTTTAAAGAGTGATAACGAGCCACCGGTAGCGGATTTGGTAATCCTTTAAACATCGCTTGCTCATCATGCTCAATTAAAGATGCCTTACCATGCAAAATATCGCCAGCTGGCACAATCGCTCCACCATAGGATTCCACAATAGCTTGATAACCAAGGCAGATACCAATAATAGGCAATTTACCTTTTAAACGTTTTAACAGTTCTGGCATGCATCCAGCGTCACTTGGCGCTCCTGGACCTGGTGATAACATTAAAATAGGGTTTTGCATTTGTGACAATTTTTCAATAATTACATTTGCAGGGATAGTATTTCGATAAATCGTCACACAATGCTTACTATTACGTAATTGATCGACCAAGTTATAAGTAAAAGAATCAATATTATCAATAAATAAGATATTAGCCATTAGAATACACCTTCTACATTATGCGCTGCCATGATAGCTCGAATAACTGCACGTGCTTTATTACGTGATTCATCAGATTCTGATTGTGGCTTTGAATCTAGCACCACACCACTGCCAGCTTGTACTGTCGCTATGCCATCTTCGACATAGGCACTTCGAATCACAATACAGGTATCAAGATCGCCATTCGCGGTAAAATAGCCAACAGCACCACCATAGCTACCACGTTTAACTTTTTCTGATTCAGCAATTAATTGCATCGCACGAACTTTGGGTGCTCCTGTTAATGTTCCCATATTCATAGTGGCTTGATAAGCATGAAGCGCATCTAAATCACTGCGTAACTGACCAACCACACGCGAAACTAAATGCATCACAAAAGAGTAACGATCCACTTTTAACAAATCTTTGGTATAACGGGTACCGGGTTTACAGATACGCGCTAAATCGTTGCGTGCTAAATCAACTAACATTAAGTGTTCGGCTAGTTCTTTTTTATCGGTGCGCATTTCAAGTTCTAACCTACTATCTAAATCAAAATCAATTTCACCATTTGTGGTTAATCCACGTGGACGAGTACCGGCAATTGGGTAGATTTCAACTTGATTAGTTGCTTTAGTATACTTAAGTGCACTTTCAGGTGAGGCTCCAAATAACACAAAATCACTATCTTGCATATAAAACATGTAAGGGCTTGGATTATTGTTTTTTAATACCTGATAAGCCGATAATGGCTCAGGGCAAGGTAATTTAAAACGCCGTGAAGGTACTGCTTGAAAAATTTCCCCCTGCTCAATTGCATCTTGCATTTTTTTGATAACTGTATTGAAATCATCATCACTTTTATTACATGTCACATCGATATTAGCAAGGGACTGAGTATGAATGGCTTTCATTGGGCTATTTAATGTTGCTTGTAAATTAGCTAACCGTTGTGTTAAGCGCTTAGTTTCTTTTAAATCAGAAGTGAAAACCGTCGTTTTTAAAATGGATTTATGATCTTTATGATTTATTTCTAATATTGTTTCAGCTAAATAAAAACAGAAATCTTGACAACGCTGCTCTGTAGGTAAATTAGGTAAGTTTTCAAATCCAGCGACAAGGTCGTAACAAAATAGCCCACCAACAAAAATCGCATCTTGACCACATTGTTCAGGGATATTCACAATAGTCAATAATGTGCGTAATGCATCAAAAACTGATAGCGACTTTAATCTTGAATCTTCATCTTGCATACTATCAATAGTGGGAAATACCAATTTAAGTGTTTGTTCATCCACTTGTACATTATCTAACTTGTCTGTAAAAGCCTGTTGTAATAAAGGTAATAGCTTTTCACCATTTGTGGTCAATGCCTTAAAAGTCACTTCATTATTTATTGCCGAAATACGTAATGCACTATCGACAATCATGACACTTTTAATTCCTTGCTTATTATCAATTTCGGCTGATTCTAGTAACAACGTTGCCGGTTTACTATCGCACAATTGATAAAACACTTGAGTTGGATCTTGATAATAACCGATGGTTTGGGTTATTTGTGTTAATGTCGGCTTATTCATTGTTGGCTCTCTACATTTAAATTTTTATTTAGCTGATTCGTTTAACATCCAAAAAACTAAAAAACCCGCATAAAGCGGGTTGTGTAAAAAAGACAATACATCATTACATCACCCGCAAAAGGTAACGCACCACCAACCAAAGCTGGTGAATTGACGAGTAATAAGATATAAATATTGTGCTTTCATAATTTTTATCGATTAAAAATAAATTTTGTACTATTAAACTAGTTTACTAGCACACTGTCAAGAGATTATTTATTTTTAAAAACAAACTTCGCATTTATAACTAGGCAAAAAATTTAATAATCTATAAAATGGTTGACTCATTTTTATTATAAAAAATTATAAGGATTTTTGAACTATGCCAGTATTTTATATCGTCATTGGTGTTATTGTTTTGCTTGCGTTAATTACTGTCTTAAAGGCAATTACAATTGTTCCCCAAGGTTATCAATATACTATCGAACGTTTTGGTAAATATACCCATACCCTTGAACCCGGTTTAAATATCATTATTCCGTTTATGGATGGTGTTGGTCGTAAAATTAATATGATGGAGCAAGTACTCGATATTCCATCACAAGAAGTCATTTCAAAAGATAATGCTAATGTGCAAATTGATGCTGTTTGCTTTATCCAAGTACAAGAAGCAGCAAGGGCTGCATATCAAGTAAATCAATTAGAGCGTGCTGTCATTAATTTAATGATGACTAATATTCGTACTGTTTTAGGTAGCATGGAATTGGATGAAATGTTATCACAACGTGATCATATTAACTCTAAGTTACTAAGTATTGTCGATGAGGCAACAAGTCCATGGGGAATCAAAATTACCCGTATCGAAATTCGAGATGTTCGCCCACCAGCAGAATTGATTGCTGCGATGAATGCGCAAATGAAAGCAGAACGTAATAAACGTGCCGAAATTCTTGAAGCAGAAGGTGTTCGTCAAGCAGCGATTTTACGCTCTGAAGGTGAAAAACAATCTGAAATTTTAAAAGCGGAAGGTGAAAGACAATCTGCCTTTTTACAAGCCGAAGCGCGTGAACGTGCTGCCGAGGCAGAAGCAAGAGCAACTCAAATGGTATCCGATGCTATTGCTGCAGGTAATATTAATGCTATTAACTACTTTGTTGCCCAAAAATATACTGAAGCATTACAACAAATTGGTTCATCGGATAATAGTAAAGTGATTATGATGCCACTTGATGCGTCAAGTTTAATGGGTAGTATTGGCGGTATTGCTGAGTTGATTAAAAACACGAAATAAAAAATCAATTTTTATACTTAAACATAGTGTTTCCTGAAACTTTTTAACAAAATCTATAAACGCTATGTTTAAGATTTTTACTGAATGTATTATAAAGGTAATCAATAATGACTGATTTTTTTATGGTTTTCTATAGTTCACCCCATTGGGTATTTATTGCTTTAGGCGGTATTTTGCTGATTATAGAATTACTTGGTACTGGCGGATACGGGCTTTGGAGTGGGATAGCTGCCATTATTGTTGGTTTAATTGCTTGGATTTTACCTCTTTCTTGGCCAATTTTATGGATTTTATTTGCAATTCTAACGCTTGTATCTGCTTATCTTTGGTGGCTTTGGCTCAAAAAGCAAGGTAAAGATAAATCAAGTAAAGGCGAAATCAATCAGCCACAACAAGATTTAATTGGTATTAAAACAGTTGTCACAGATGCTATTGTTAATGGCTCAGGTCGAGTAAAAATCAAAGATGGAACATGGTCGGCAAGATGCGTTGAAGATCTTAATGTTGGGCAGCGTGTTGAAATTATTGCTGTGGATGGTCTAATTTTAGATGTGCTACCTATAAATCAATAGTTTTTTTGCTAGTTATAAAAATAAATAGGGCGCATTAACAATGCGTCTTTTTTATTATAAGAGCGAAAAATGAATTACAAAAAAATGATTTTCATTGGGGTATATGTCAGAAATTACTTTTTTCAAATCACTCAAAGTCATATTCTCTTGTTGGGCATGGTTTTCGGTAAGTTGATCAAATGTAATTTGTGTAATGTTAACTATTTTAATTGTACAAAAATACTCATCAGTTTCAAAAATTCCAACACGAAGCTTATCACCAACTTTAAAATGTGATTCACTCTTATCTCGAATGGTAATGACTTTTAAACCAGCTAAAATATCAGACTTAAAACGTTGATAAAAAGTAATATCATTTTGCACAGCATTATCCTATGTAACAAATCACTCAAATCGATTATTACTAATTTCGAGTAATTATATTTCAAATAATAATGAATAAATATTAAGTTTCAATTTAGGAGGAAAAATTTATGAGCACATATTGTATTTATACAACAATTATAGCAATAACTTCTTAAAAAATGCCCAACAATCAGTTTAAGATTGATGGGCATAAAATAGCTGATTAATTTCAGATTATAATTCAGGGTACTAAAATGCTATAGCTTAATGTGACATTGTTGTCTTTACACCACCCTCAGGGATTGATACGTAAGCCGTTTCTTTATCTGTTCTTTGTTTATTATTACGTACTTTTAGTGCCGTCTTAATACCAAAAAAGATAATACCGTAAACAACTAATAAGAATAAAATACTTAAACCAGCATTGGTATAGTTATTAATAACAATGTGGTGCATATTATCAATTTGTTGTGCAGTTAAATCACTACCTTCTGCAATGCGACGATTGTATTCATTCGCTAAATAGAAGAAACCTTCTAATTGCGGATTAGTACTAAATAATTTCAATGCTAATGCCCATGTTGTACAAATTAATAACCAGATAGCTGGTATTATAGTTACCCAAACATATTGCGCACGTTTCATTTTGATTAATACAACTGTCGCTAAAACTAATGCAACCGCAGCAAGCATTTGGTTAGAGATGCCAAATAATGGCCATAAGCTCTTAACACCGCCTAATGGATCAACAACACCTTGATAGAGTAAATAGCCCCATAAGCCAACACAACCTAAAGTACCAATAAAACCTGCAATGAGGGAATCTGTTTTTTTCAAGAATGGAACAAAATTACCCAATAAATCTTGCAACATAAAGCGACCAGATCGGGTACCTGCATCAAGTGCTGTTAAAATAAATAGTGCTTCAAACAAAATACCAAAATGGTACCAAAAGCCCATATTTGCACCAGGTAAAATTTGATGGAATACATGCGCAATACCTACAGCTAATGTCGGTGCACCACCGGCACGATTTAAAACTGATGGCTCACCAATATCTTTTGCTGTTTGTATAATTTCCTCAGGTGAAATGACAAATCCCCAAGAACTCACTGCGGCGGCGGCATGAGTTGTCACGTCTTGCAATTGAGCCATAATCATGGGTGCATCTTCGGTTCCAAGTCTATGCAAATCTGGCATAGTAACACCTAAAGCTGCTGGCGGTGTATTCATTGCAAAATAAAGACCCGGCTCAATAATTGATGCAGCCACTAAAGCCATCATTGCAACAAATGACTCCATTAGCATTGCACCATAACCAATAAAACGAGCGTCGTTTTCATTGGCAAGTAATTTAGGTGTAGTACCTGACGAAATCAATGCATGGAAACCAGAAACCGCACCACAAGCAATGGTGATAAATAAGAATGGGAATAATGTTCCTTTCCAAACAGGCCCTGTTCCATCAACATATTGTGTAATTGCTGGCATTTTTAGATCTGGATTTAAAATAACAATTCCAATAGCCAAACCAACAATCACTCCAATTTTTAAGAATGTGGCTAAATAATCGCGTGGCGCTAAAATTAGCCATACAGGTAACATTGCCGAAACTAGTGCATAGCCAACTAATACATAAGTAATAGTTGTTGCTTTAAAGGTTAAAGCCGGTCCCCAATACGCATCATGCGCTATAACACCACCAAACCAGATAGATAAAACAAGCAACACAATACCAATAATTGATACTTCTGCTACTCGGCCTGGTCTAATAAATCGCATATAGATTCCCATAAATAGAGCTATCGGAACGGTTGAACAGACTGTAAAGACTCCCCATGGGCTTTCTGCCAAGGCCTTGACTACAATTAACGCTAATACTGCTAAGATGATTAACATGATCAAGAAACAACCAAATAGCGCAATAGTTCCTGGTATTACTCCCATTTCTTCTTTAATCATTTCACCTAGCGATGAGCCATTACGACGAGAAGATAAAAACAACACCATAAAGTCTTGTACCGCACCTGCAAAAACAACGCCTGCAAGTAACCAAAGTGTGCCGGGTAAATAACCGACTTGTGCCGCAAGTACTGGACCAACTAATGGACCTGCGCCAGCAATCGCGGCAAAATGGTGTCCAAATAATACATATTTATTTGTTGGGACATAATTTAAACCATCATTATTAATGACCGCTGGCGTGGCGCGAGTTGGATCTAACTGCATGACTCTTTTGGCAATATACAGACTATAATACCGATAAGCGACTAGATAAATCGAAACTGCTGCCGCAACAATCCAAAGTGCACTAATGTGTTCACCACGCCGTAATGCAATAACTGCTAAACAAATTGCACCAACTATAGCAAGGATGAACCATGGAATATGTTTAAAGATTTTATTATTCATAATGATTCTCTTTGTGTTTTGTAAGATTAATTAATCGATACTTAAAACCATAACAAATTGTTAAAAAATTATAATTTAGGATAATGCAAAACTGACATTTTATTGTTATCGCTATACGATTCTTCTAACAATTTTAAGATTATAAGCATCAACTAAAGGTCTTTTTATGCTCAAGCGTATAGTAATTTTTTACTTTTAAGAATGATAATAGTATTTCGTTTACAGGTTAAATTGAGAGAGTGAATGGTTATAATTGATAGGTTAACGGTAAATAAAATGGCTTTGTAAAAAGAGTATTTTAGTTAGCTACAAACCTAATAGCTCTTTAAGAGGTTTTAAATAGCGACGGCTAACCGGCACCGAAATATCATTAATTAAAATAACTTCAACACCGCCAGTTTGATTAAAACGAATTTCTTTAAGTTTTTTTAAATTAATCAGATATTGCCTATGACACCGCACTAAACATGTTTTACTCTCAAGGGTTTTTAGTGTTAGTTCAGTCAGATATTCTTGATTTGTTTCATTAAATACCAAAATTCCAGTTATTTTAGAGGCAATATAAAATACATCATCAAGATTTAATAAATAAATTCGGTTATGCCCTATGCATGGAATATAATTCAGTTTCTGATTAATACCTTTTAATTGGTTGATATTTCCAGAAAAACAATGATTATGCAGACGATATAGAGTTTTGTTTAGCCTTTCTGGTTCAACTGGCTTAAGTAAATAATCAAATGCTTGTTCTTCAAATGCTTTAACCGCAAACTCTCCATAAGCAGTTAAAAATACAATCCTTGGCATAGTTTCATGATCTAGCATTGATAGCATTTCAATACCATTTATTTTGGGCATTTGAATATCTAAAAACACTACATCTGGTTGATGTCGATGAATCTCTCGAATCGCTTCCATTGCATTATTACATTCAGCAACAATACAAATTTCAGGATCACTTTCAAGCAAGCAGCGCAAATTTTCGCGTGCAGGTAATTCATCATCAACAATAATTACGTTTAACATTAAGTAGTTATATCCTCTGATAACGGTAATATTATCATCACTTTGGTGTACTCATCAGCTTCACACTCTATCTTGATACCATAATCCTCGCCATAACGGATTTTAATTCGTTTATCAACTAAATTAAGCCCCAAACCTTTAGTATCTTTTTTATGTTCACAGTAATTGCCAGCATTGTCAATCACTTCTAAAACTAACGATTGCTCCAGTTTATAAGCACTAATTGTTACATTGCCGTTACCTATTAATTGAGATATTCCGTGTTTAATAGCATTTTCAACAATAGGTTGTAATGTAAAAGCTGGTAATTTTGCATATTCTAATTCAGTGGGAATGTCGATGTTGATAGTCAACTGATCCGTAAACCGCATTTTCTCGATTTGCAAATAAGCATTAACGTGTTCTATTTCATCTTTTAGTGTAACAATTTCTTCGGTCCGTTTTAAATTTTTTCGGAAAAAAATAGAAAGGTTTTGCACTAACTGTGAAGCCTGTGTTTTATCACGACGAATAACAGCCAATAATGTATTTAAGGCATTAAATAAGAAGTGAGGATTGACTTGTGCATGTAGTAATTTAATTTCGGTTTTAGATAACAACTGCTTATAATGCTCATTTTGTCCAGCCAGAATTTGTGCAGATAATAAGCTAGCAATACCTTCGCCAAGAGTTCGATTTATTGTGCTGAATAACGTATTTTTTGCCTCATAAAGCTTAATCGTCCCCACGACAGTATTGTTTTCTCCTCTAAGCGGAATGACCAGCGTTGAACCTAAACGGCAATTTTTATTTATTGAGCATTGGTAAGGTTGATGAACTCCATCAAGATATTGAACTTCATTTTTTTCGATTGCTTCTAAGGTATTATTTGAGGTTATTAGAGTTCCTGGTAAATGGTGATCATCACCAATACCAATAAAAGTGAGTATTTTTTCTCGATCGGTAATTGAAACAGCGCCAATATCAAGTTCTTGATAAATGATTTCAGCCACTTTAGTACTATTTTGTTGATTAAAACCATCCCGAAGCAAACCTTCAGTACTAACAGCGATTTTTAATGCCTTAGCCGAAAAGGCTGAAGTATAGCGCTCAAATATTGCCCGCCTATCAAGTAAAATCCGCATAAACATCGCTGCACCAATACTATTTGCTACAATCATTGGCGCAGCAATACTCCTAACTGCATGCAACACCACATCAAAAGGTCGTGATATTAATAGCACCAAGATCATTTCGAGCGATTCAACTAACAAACCTAATACACCCACTAAAAGAGGATTATAGATAAGATCTACTCTGCCCTTTTTCATCAGAAAATAATGAAATAATCCACTAAGCAATCCAATTAAAATGGTTGATAGCATACAGCTTTCAGCGGTAATTCCGCCTAAGGTATAACGATGAAGTCCTCCTGTAATTCCCACTAAAAAACCAACTAGTGGCCCACCTAGTAAACCACCTAAAATAACCCCAATTGCCCGTGTATTGGCAATAGTGTCTTCAATATGTAGACCAAAATAGCTTCCCATAATACAAAATAACGAAAATATAAAATAACATACCAATTTGTGAGGTAAATGAATTGTCACTTTCATTAGAGGAATAACGATCGGTGTTTTACTCAGTAAATAAGCAATAACTAAATAAACACACATTTGTTGAAGAAGCTGTAGAACAAGATCCAATTCAAACATAATTTTGGCCACATAATCAAAACAGCCGACAACAGTCGGAGAAAATTAGAAAACGATTAATCAAGCAATCTAAAAGATCCAGAATTTTAGCATATCATATTTAATCACAAACTTTACTTGCCCCTTAGTGTGAGGTTTAAAAGTGATATTATCAAAAAACCAAAATAGAGGAATTTTATTAGGAGATTTTAAAGCACGTTCCTGCATTTGAGAAAGAGGAGGATCGATAATAGTGTCAAAAATACCACCAATTTCACCTGCTTCGATTTGCTCAAGCATTTTATTTAACGTTAGATCGCCATTAACATTAATTAAGCACAATTGTACTGCTTTTTCTCGAAGAGTCATTTTTGATAATAAATTATCAATAAAAACTTTCTTTATTTCCTCTATTTCACTAAAAGATTCTCGTGCAAACGAATACCCAGAAAAAATAAAAATATAGCTATTTTTTCATTATAATAAATATTGTTATAATTAAGAGGATAACCAAGTAAATAGCATAACTGGTTCTTGAAAAATTTTGTTCTTTAGCTATTTACATTCAATTCTAAACAAATTGATAGTTATTGTATCCCTTATTCAAACGCTATCTTTTCTGAAAGTTTTTTACAAAGTTTAAGGAGTAAAATCGCTGATATTAGTTAGCAATATCAAATTAATAGTATATTAGTCTCTAAAATTGGTAAATTGAAACGGTTGACCAAATTCACCTTTTTTAACTAGCGCCATAGTGGCTTGTAAATCATCACGTGATTTACCTGTAACACGAACTTGTTCACCTTGAACTTGAGCTTGCACTTTAATTTTGCTGTCTTTGATCGCTTTTACAATTTTTTTAGCTAACTCTTTATCAATACCCTGCTTAAGTTTAACCGTGATGCTATAAAGCTTACCGCTGTGTTCCATTTCTTCAGGGATTTCAAGTGCACCACCATCAATACCACGTTTAGCAAGCTTATCACGCAGGATATCGAGTAATTGTTGTACTTGGAAATCTGATTGGCTTGTTGCTTTAATCGTTTCATTTTTTTCATTTAATTCAAACGATGCTTCAACATTTTTAAAATCCCAACGAGTAGTTAACTCACGAGTGGCATTTTCAACACCATTTTTAACTTCGGGCATTTGAATTTCTGAAACGATATCAAAGGAAGGCATAAATTATCCTCTTCTAAGGGTTATAAAAATAAAATTATCTAGTTAATAATAAATGGAATACGTCGCCTAACAATAATTTAGGCGACTTTAAAATATAAGTGTGAATTAATCGATAGTACGAAGCAATTCATTAATACCTACTTTACCTAAAGTTTTAGCATCAACTTTTTTCACAATAACTGCACAATAAAGACTATATTTACCATCTTTTGTCGGTAAGTTGCCAGAAACAACTACTGAACCAGCCGGTACACGTCCATAGTGAATTTCACCAGTTGCACGGTCATATATTTTAGTACTTTGACCAATAAATACACCCATTGAAATTACGCTACCTTCTTCAACAATAACGCCTTCAACAATTTCGCTACGTGCACCAATAAAACAGTTATCTTCAATAATGGTTGGGTTAGCTTGTAACGGTTCTAAAACACCACCAATACCAACACCACCCGATAAATGAACATTTTTACCAATTTGCGCACAAGAACCAACCGTCACCCATGTATCAACCATCGTTCCTTCATCAACGTAAGCACCGATATTGACATAAGATGGCATTAATACTGTATTTCGAGCAACATAGGCACCTTTGCGAGCAATAGCAGATGGAACAACACGGAAACCTTCTTGCTGGAATCTTGCTTGATCATATTCAGCAAATTTTAATGGCACTTTGTCATAATAGTTAGTCGGACCGCCATCAATCAGTTGGTTTTCGTTAATACGGAAAGAGAGCAAAACGGCCTTTTTTAACCATTGATGAGTTACCCAATCACCATTGATTTTTTCTGCGACGCGCATTTTACCGCTATCTAATAAAGCAATACAACGGTTAATCGCATCACGTGTATCTGTATCAACATTTGTCGGCGTAATTTCAGCACGACGCTCAAATGCTGATTCAATAATAGTTTGTAATTGTTGCATCTCAAGTTTCCTTTAATTTATAGTCCGTTAGCAAATAATAATTAGATGGACAGTATAATATAATCTTCCTCGCTTTTTAAGTGGTTTAATCAGATCATCTAAATCAATACTTCTCTACCCTTTTTTATGATGATTCGTGTTATCAGTAAAAACAAAAAAAACACCAAATAAAAAAGATATAACGAAAATAAACAATCTACCTAAAAAATATGCACTAATTTCTATCGGAATTTTATCCGAAATAAAAAAGTACAATTTATTTGGATAACATGTCACAAATTAAGAGCAGTAAATAACTGGTTATTTTATTCAAAAATATACTAGTCTTATCGCGATCTTTAAAAAAGACAATATTATGCTAAATTGGGGATTTTCATTATTAGAATTGTTAATAACCATCTGTATTAGTGCTATTTTAACTACTATAGGAATTGAGCATTGGAAAGAGCAACAGCTACGTAATGAATTAGCTTATACAACCAAACAACTAGCTTATTTTTTGTATGAAGTTCAAATAAAAGCATCAAGTGAAAACAAAAACTATATTATTCATCAATTTACATCACCTTGGTGCATTGCAATTACTAATGATGAGAAAACCACCTCGTGTAGTGACGGAGTACTTTATTTTATCAAACCTGATAATTCTGTTGAAATTAGTCAATTATCAAACAATAAAAGTGCTTTTATTTTAGGTCGACGCAACTTAGCACAAACAATGTCTTTTCAGTTAAAAAATAAAACAGGTACCAGTAGGATTTTTATTTCTTTGCTTGGACGTATTCGATTCTGTGCGGAAAACAGCTATATAACAGGTCTACCACCATGTTAAAAACGTCTGGATATTCCTTACTTGAATTACTTATTAGCATGATATTATCAAGTTTAATTTTTATGAGTATGGCCTCATTTTACATTCAATTGCAAACAAGAATCATACAAAATTATCAAAAAACACGTTTACAACAGGCTATTGAACTTGGATTGGCTGGTATGAAAAAAGACATAAAAAGAGCAGGTTTTATTGCTAATGACCCAAATAAAATGACAGCTAAAGCTATTAAAATCGACGTTCAGAGAAAATGTATTGTCCTTCGTTACGATAGTGAAATCCGAAACTCTTGGGTTTGGAATAAGTTCAATCCTACAGAGTCTGATGTTTTTACATATCGTTATAAAGAAAACAACATAGCCTATAGAACAGGATCAATAGATTGTTTTGGTGGCAAATGGGAAAAATTATACGATTCAAACGAAATCAAAGTGACCGATTTTACAATAAAACAACTACCTAATGCCATTAGTCTATCTGTTACAGCCGAATTAAGAAAAAATAAGAAGATCAACTATCACACAACAGAAATCATCAAAAATGAAAACCAATTTTAAACAAATTTATACCTCCTCTGGATTTAGCACTGTTTTAATGGTGATTATTTTGATGGTCATGGGCTTGTCGTTATTAATTAGTTTTAATTTACTTATTGTCTCATGGCAAAAAGCTATCTTAATGGAAAGTCAATACTATCAAAAATTTAATCAAGCTAGTTCATCTTTAACGTGGGCAATAACCCAAAATTGGCAACCCCCTAAAACCAATTGGTATTGTATGACTGATCCCAATTATCATTTAAAAGCATGCATAAAAAAATCTTTATTAAAAATTGATAATTACGTATTAGTAAGGGGAGAAGCCAAAGACTTCTATTTATATACACTTACACATTTTGATAACAATCGATTGATTGTTGAAAAAGGTCATTGGCTCGATTATTGTCCTGAAAAAAAGGCAATTTATTGTGAATAAAAAAGAGAAAAAAGTAGCTGGTTTTAGTTTGATTGAAGTTATGATAGCAACGCTGTTATTTTCAATTATTATGTTAGGATTTATTAACTATCAACAAGCTTTGTTTGATAAGCATCATTACTTTACAAACTACTTACGTGCCAACAAAATTGCTTTTCAGCTACTTGATAGTTATCCTTATACTACAAGTCAAATTATTCCTTCTGGTTGGCACTATAAGCTTACCAGTAAAACTTATAATGCCCAGTGTAAAATGGTTGTTATAACGGTTAATACACCTAACAAACAAATTGCCGAGCAGCAACGGTTATTTTGTAATTCACTCTAAATATTTACAAGTTAAATACCATTCATTCCTCTATCCAGTTATGTAGAAGTTGCAAAACTTGTGGCGTTTTTTCAACGTGAACATTATGCCCAGCACCTTCAACTACTTCAATTTTTGCATTAGGAAATTGTTCGAAAATCGCTGGATAAGCTTCATTTTTAATATAAGAAGAGTTATCTCCCCGAATAAATAACGTGGGTTTTAACCAAGGTGAAATATTTTGCCAATCGCAAATATGACCATATTGTGAATTAATTGCTTCAATATTAAATAACCATTTATCATTCTTAAACGATTTTAGTAAAAAGAGAATGGTTGGCATGTTAATACCTACTTGTTCCATTAAATTGATGATCTGCTTTTTATCGGTAATTTGGTTACTAAGGCAATACATTAACACTCTTAAAATAGAGGCATTGCCCGAACGGTGATATTTTATAGGCGCAATATCGATAGCAACAATCTTTTGGATAGAATCTGAAAGCATTTGCGATAATTGCAAAGCAACTTTCCCACCCATTGAGTGGCCAACTAATATTATATCTTTTAATTGTAAATTATAACAAAGTTCCGCCACATCTTCAGCCATAGTTTGATAAGTTATCTTATCAGACCAAGGGGAATGCCCATGATTACGCAGATCAACTTGCACGGTTTGATAATACTGCACAAAATCCTTCGCTAACATATTTAAATTATCTAAACTCCCAAATACCCCATGTAAAAACACTATCGGCTGTCCATCACCCTGTAATTTATAGTTTAATTTCATACTTTAATTCGACCAATTATTTTAAATGGCATTATTATACGTCTATTTTCAATACCATCACCGATTAATTCAATAACCACAATTTGCATAAATATGATAGAATTTAACACCAACTTTTTAACTAGTGTTAGGCCATATGTTTCAAAATAACCCTCTACTCGCACAATTAAAACAAGAACTCCATGAACAAACACCACGCGTTGAAGGCACTATTAGAGCTCATGAAAAAGGATTTGGTTTTTTAGATGTTGATAATAAAAAAAGTTATTTCATCCCTATTGCTAAAATGAAAAGAGTTTGCAATGGTGATAAGGTATCAGGGACAGTAATAAGTAATAACGATAAAGAGTCTTTTGAGCCTGAATTATTAATTGAAAGTGCATTGCAAAAATTTATTGGCAAAATAGGCTTTCAAGATCGTGCAATGGTTATTTATCCTGAAAATATGTCAACTAATCTAGCCATTCGTTGCAAAATAAACAAGCAAGTTAGCGAAAAACTAAAAGAAGGCGATTGGGTTGTGGCAACGCTTGTTTCTCACCCTTTGCAAGAAGAACGGAATCAATTTCTTGCCGAAATTGTTCGTTTTGTTGCTGAAAGCAATTCACCTTATCAACTTTGGCTAAAAACGTTAGCGCGCTACGATTTAGAAACTCACGCCCCACAGTTCGGTTCATTATCAATTAACGGTACTGAACTTGATAACCGTCAAGATTTAACCGATGTTAACTTTTTCACCATCGATAGCGAAGATACAGAAGATATGGATGATGCTATTGCGATATCAAAAAGTGAACAAGGCGATTATCAATTGATGGTTGCCATTGCCGATCCGAGCGCTTATGTATTACAAGATAGCGAACTTGATCGTATTGCCAAAATCAGAAATTTTACCACTTATTTGCCTGATTTTAATATCCCTATGCTACCCAAAGAGCTTGCCAATGATTTATGTTCATTAAAAGCACACCAAAAACGTCCAGCAATGATATGTAAAATGAGTATTGACGAAACGGGCAATATTAATAGCCATGAGATCACTTTTATACCAGCTTGGATTGAATCAAAAGCTAAATTAACTTATAACAATGTTTCTAATTTTTTAGAAAATAATGAAGATTTAAAAACTAACAATCCAATTATTAAACAGCAACTTAAACATTTAGCTGACTTAGCAAAAATTCGTATGACATGGCGGCAAAATCATGCATTAGTTTTTAAAGATAATGGAGATTATCGTTTTGAACTTGATGAAAATCGCCAAGTTAAATCAATAATTAAAGAGTCTCGTCGGATTGCAAATCAAATAGTAGAAGAAGTCATGGTTTTAGCTAACCAAGCTTTAACATTGCAATTAAAAAATAAAATTGGTTTTGGAATTTTTAATATTCATTCAGGTTTTGATAATAAATATATTGAACAAGTAGTGACTTTTTTAAATGACAACGGAATCACTGAGTTTGATAAAGAATCATTATTATCTTTCGATGGTTACGTAAAGTTGCGTCGTATAATCGACAACACTCCATTTTTGTCCACAAAACTTCGCAAGTTCCAAAGCCCTGCTGATTTTTCAACTGAACCTAAACCACATTTTGGCTTGGGATTTGATGCCTATGCAACATGGACTTCACCAATACGTAAATATGGTGATATGGTCAACCATCGATTAATCAAAGCATTTATCCGATCACAAGAATTAATCGCACCCGATAAAGATCAATTAAAAAACATGAATGAAAGACGCAAAACATTACGCTATGCAGAACGTGATATGGCAGAAAATCTTTATGCTCAATACTTATCTGATAAAATAGGTAAAAGTTTCTCCGCTGAAATTATCGATATCAATCGTGGCGGGGCTCGAGTTCGTTTATGCGATATAGGCGCTTTTGCATTTGTACCATTGTCAATGTTTCATCCAGTCAAGGACGAAATTACTCCTTTACCCGATGAAGGTATCATCAAAATTAAAGATGAAGTTTGCTATAAACTTGCTGATACTATCTCTGTCGTTATTCACCAGATTAAAAACGAAAATCAATCAATTATTACAAAATTAACCAATGATTAAAGAATAAAAGAAAGATTATTCTTGCTTGAATTTACAGCCTTTTTACTGTTATCTCCCCCTGATATATATCAGGGGATAATCAAAACTTTATGATATTTTTAATATTAAACATCTTTTTCTTATTAAGAATATCTGCTATCTTTCGAGACTGTAAATGATGAATTAATCATTTATATGAACAATAATTCAGGGAGGTTATAATGTCAATTCATGGACATGAAGTATTGCATATGATGAATGGAAACAATTACACTAAATCTTCTTTGCTTGATGCTATCAAAGAAAAGTTTGGGGAAAATGCCATATTTCATACTTGTTCAAAAACCAATATGAATGCAGAGCAACTGATCGCTTTTTTAAAAGCAAAAGGTAAATTTACCCCTTCAATTGCTCATGAATCTGTATTTACAGTTGATAATAAAAAAATATGCAAACATTAAATAAAATTGATTATATTTAGTGTTTGCTTTTTATAAATTTAATTCAATCTGCTAGTGTTTTTAAATCAATAAGAGTATATAATTTCGCGCTACAGCAGAAATTGTTATAAGTGGCTGTTGTTACTATTCACGTAACTAAATAAATTAGTGGCAAAGTTGCTAGCTTTAAAATTAACCTCTTTAAAATTAACCTAAAGAATATGCTCATGGAATTTGATAAATGAAAATAAGTAATATCCTTATATGCACCTTTGTTTCTATTCTTGTCACAAGTTGTGCAAAAAAAAATTTACCTTTAAAAAATAATGAACCAATTTCCGAAACAGAGCAACTATCTCAATTAAAGCAACAAACTGAGATTAACAATCCTTATGTTGTTAATGCTAAAAATCAATTACTTCAGTTTATTGGTGATAAGAACTTCGATAACTACATCACTAAACACGGCATTCTAAAATGTAGAGGTGATAATAACCAATCTTCTTGTGTGTTAAGTTTTTATCTGAACGAAAATTATAAATTACAGTATCATATGCAACTCAAAAGAGTGGTTGAGGAAAACCAAGCCGAACATGATATTGAATTAAGAAAAATTAAACCAACTAAAAACAATATAAAAAATTATTGCCAATATTCAGCCGATTTCATTACTGCAATCTATACAAAAGATAATATAAAAATAACCCAATATTTTCGTCCAAAATTTAAAATATCTCAGCAAGAGATATCATCTTTACAAACAAAAATTGCTAAAGATGACTATTCACACTTTCTGATAAGCGAGAATCCAAGTATCCTACAAGAAATGAAAATAGATTACATTGAAAAATGCTTGGATGATCCAAAACACAATATTATCAATTATTTTAATATTTTTAGATAATACTAACGCGAGTCTTTTATGTACAATTTATTTTCAATTCGTAAATTTAATAAAATATTAATTTGCAAGCTACTCTGCTTAGCTTCAGCTAGTTGTATTAGTATTTCTGCATGGGCTTTTTCGTTTGACGATGTAGTTGTAAAAGCCGAAAAACTATCTAAAAAGGCTTATGTTCAACCATCTAAAAATATTCCTAATGAATTAGCTTCTTTGCAATTTGCTGATTATCAAAAAATTTTATTTAATCATCAAAAGGCCTACTGGAGTGATCGAAAAAGTCGTTTCAAACTTGAGTTTTATCACGAAGGAATGTACTTTGATATTCCAATAAAAATCAATGAAATTGTTGATAATCAAATTAATCCAATCCAATATGATCCCAGCTATTTTGATTTGAGCCAGATCAATCTTGATAAACTAGACACTAAGAATTTGGGTTTTGCTGGTTTTAAAGTCCATTATCCAATTAATAACCCAACAAAAACTGACGATGAAATATTTTCAGCTCTTGGTGGCAGTTATTTTCGTGCGGTGGGTAAAGATCAGCGCTATGGCCTGTCAGCAAGAGGGCTTGCCATTAACACTGGAGAAATGTCTGGTGAGGAGTTTCCACGTTTTAAAGAATATTGGATTGAAAGACCAAAATCAAATCAGAAACACTTAGTTATCTATGCTTTACTCGACTCACCAAGCGTAACTGGTGCTTATAAAATTACATTAGTTCCAAGTATTGATACAACTGTTACTGTACAAGCTAAAGTCTTTTTCCGCGATTCGGTGAAAAAACTAGGCATTGCTCCATTAACCAGTATGTTTTTATTTGGACCTAATCAGCCATCACCATTATTAAATTACCGACCAGCAATGCATGACTCTAATGGTCTGTCAATTTTAGCTAATAATAACGAATGGATCTGGCGTCCATTAAATAATCCTAAACGTCTATCGTTTTCATCATATAGTCTAGAAAACCCAAAAGCTTTTGGTTTAATTCAGCGTGCTAAAGGTTTTGATGATTATCAAGATCTCGATGATCATTATGAAAAACGCCCAAGCGTTTGGACTGAAATTTTAGGTGATTGGCAAAAAGGACGAGTCGAATTAGTTGAAATCCCAACAGCTGATGAAACTAACGATAATATTGTTACTTTTTGGGTACCAGAAAAACAATATAAAGCTGGCGATGTACTTGATATCAAATATCGATTACATTATTCATTACATGAACTACAGCGTTATCCTAATAATATTGCAAGAGCTATTAGTACCCGATTGTCATTAGGCGATATAAAACAAGCTAATTTAATTCGTAAACTTGATGGATCTAATGCATACGTGATTGACTTTGCCGGCCCTACATTATCAGAAAACGAACCTGTCAAAGTAATTTCAAGTATTACCAACGGTTCTATCGTAAGTAGTGAGTCACAATACAATCCAATAATTAAAGGATGGCGTGTAATTGTTCGATTCAATGTTGAAGAGAGTAAAAGAGCAACTGATATTCGAGTACAACTTGCTTCACAAGCAACCAATGAAGTGATTTCTGAAACTTGGAGCGGGCAATACCCAGCACAATAGTAATGTAATAGTCATTATTATTATAAGATAAAAATATGAAAAAAGATTACTTTACAAATCTACCTGATGCTGAAGCTTGGCGTCAAAAATATGAAAATAATACAACACCACCTGATGATGTTGAGTTCTTAAAATATCGCTTAAATCAGATTGGCGATACTAGTTCTTTTATTGATGACCGAAAACAACAACCAAGTTATCCTGAAGTTGAACGCGTTTCAATTCAACCTCAAATCTGGAACCAGCGCTATATTGCCAAGTCAAAACATAACTTTAATATTCTAGCTATAATTCGACGCTTTATTATGTTTGCGCTCATTGTAGTACAAACATACTATGGAACCACTTATCTATCTTCTTTATTACCATACCAAAGTTGGCAAAAAATCAATTTTATGACTAATTGGGATATCAATCCTGAATTAGCCATCTACAGCATAATACCTTATATCATACAAGGGGCGATTATTGTCTTGTTTGCTATTTTATTTTGTTGGATTTCTATTGGATTTTGGACCAGCATTATGGGGTTAATTTTAACGATCATGGGTAAAGACCGTTACACAATCCCTATACCCAATGAACCAGCGTCGCATATCAATACAAAACATCGAACAGCTCTTGTTATGCCAATTTGTAATGAAGATGTTGCTCGGGTATTTGCTGGGTTAAAAGCAACTTATCAGTCCTTAGTCGAAACAGGTCACGCAGCTTGTTGTGATTTTTATATCTTAAGTGATACTAACGATCCCGATCTGTATGTTAACGAACTTAAAGCTTGGGCTGAATTTAATGCAGCAAAACAAAACAATGGTTGCAACCTTTTTTATCGTCACCGAAAACGCCGTGTAAAACGTAAAAGCGGCAATATTGATGATTTTTGCCGTCGTTGGGGACATCAATATGAATACATGATGATCCTTGATGCCGATAGTATCATGACAGGTGATTGCATTTTAAAAATGATCGCCATGATGGAAATGACCCCTAAAGCCGGTATTTTACAATCACCACCAAAATCAGTAAGAATGACCACGCTTTATGGTCGTATTCAACAATTTGCCAACCAGATTTATAGTGATATATTTTGTGCTGGTACACACTTTTGGCAATTAAGCGAAGCGCAATATTGGGGACATAATGCAATGATTCGCTTAAAACCTTTTATTGAGCATTGCATATTATCGCCACTGCAAAAACGTAAAGGGCCAATTCATATATTATCGCATGATTTAGTTGAGGCGACGCTTATGCGGCGTGCTGGTTATGGCGTTTGGATTGCTTATAATATGAGCGGAAGTTATGAAGAGCTACCCGGTAATATGATTGAAGATTTAAAACGTGATAATCGCTGGTGTATGGGCAACTTAATTAATTTAAAATTAATCTTCAAAAGTCGTATTAAATTAACCCATCGTTTAATGTTTGCTACTAGTGGCATGGCTTATATTTCATCTTTATTATGGTTAATATTTTTAATATTTTCAACGCTATTATTATTAGTATTTAATATTTCTGAGCCTCAATATTTTTTTCAACCTAACCAATTTTATCCCACTTGGCCAAGGTGGGATGAACAATTGGCCATTGAGTTATTATCAACCACAATGGTTTTACTGTTTGCACCTAAATTCTTCAGCTACGGTATTATTATAGCTAGAACTGGGGCAAAAGATGTTGGTGGTATATTTAAATTAACTTTATCAATACTGATTGAAATGATTTGGTCAATGATTTTAGCGCCAATACGCATGATCTTTCATAGTAAATTTGTACTTAAAGCATGGATGGGCAGTAAAATTCAATGGAAGTCACCATCCCGAAGTGACGACGCTCTAACATGGGGGGAATCATTTTATTTTTGTTGGCCACTGTCATTATTAGGTATTATCTGGTTAGGAGTAATTATCTGGTTAAATCCACAATTTACTTATTGGTATATAGCCATATTGGTACCTTTAACTATTTCGCCTTTAGTAATTAGAGTATCTGGACTTGCAAGTATCGGTATGAAGGCAAAAAAATTAGGACTATTTTTAACCCCTGAAGAAACACGCCCAGCAAGAGCAGTTACTCTTACCGGTGAATATTTAATTAAAACCGAAGCTTCATTTGTTGGACATGGTTTTATTATGGCATTGATCGATCCTATTTATAATGCATTAACCTGCGCTTTGTCGACTTCAAGACATAGATTTAATAATAAGAACCAACAAAAACGCAATGAGCTTATTGAACAGTATCAACATATAGACTTAGAGAAAATGAGTAAAGAAAAGCAATTAGCTATTTTAGAAGACCCAATTATTCTTTCCGCATTACATCGTCATATTTGGCAGCAACAAGAAAAATACGACAATTTGTTCTCAATATGGCAAAATGAACGCCAGCAATAAGAAATAGGGCTTTTGCCCTATTTCGCTTCTTTTTAGTAACTAATCAAAATCCATGGATATTTTTATGACTTGGCAACCTTCTGCACCTATAAATACTTTACTTAAGCGCGCAAAAATTGTTTCTCAAATTCGTCAATTTTTTACTGATCGCTGTATTTTAGAGGTCGAAACACCAACCTTAAGCCAATATGCTGTAACAGACGTGCATTTAAGCTCTTTTCACACTAAGTTTTTAAAGCCTGGTGAAATCAACGATCAACAAGGACGAAACATGTCATTAATTACCAGCCCTGAATATCATATGAAACGTTTACTAGCCGCTGGTAGTGGTCCAATTTATCAAATGTGTAAATGTTTTCGTAATCATGAAGAAGTCAGCCGTTATCATAACCCTGAGTTTACCATGTTAGAATGGTATCGCATCCAATTTGATATGATGCAAATGATTAATGAAGTCGATGATCTATTACAAACTATATTAGATTGTGAACCAGCTGAACGTATTTCTTATCAAAAAGCATTTCAACGGCATCTTAATATTGACCCTTTGGAAGCCGATCACGCAACCTTAGCTAATGCAGCAAATCAGCTTGATATCGGACTTAATACAGATAATTATGATAAAGATGGATTGTTACAATGCTTATTCACTTTCGGCGTTGAACCACATATTGGTCAAGACAAACCTATTGCTGTATTTAACTTTCCAGCATCACAAGCTGCATTAGCCGCTATTAGCCCAGAAGATCATCGTGTAGCTAGCCGATTTGAATTCTATTACAAAGGTGTTGAACTTGCTAATGGCTTTAAAGAGTTGACTAATGCACAAGAACAACGAATGCGTTTTGAACAAAATAATTTAGATCGTACTAATCAAAACCTACCAGCTCAGAATATTGACATTGAATTACTGGCCGCTATGGAAGCTGGGCTACCAGACTGTGCTGGAGTTGCTGTCGGATTAGACCGTTTAATTATGCTTGCTCTAAACTGTAATAGCTTGAATGATGTGATGTCATTTACTTTTGAAAGGGCTTAATTATGTTCAATGCTTTAGGATTAACCGAATGGATTGCCACTATTATTGGGATTGTTGCCTTAATGTTATTTGTGTTTGCTATAAAATCTCAATTAACAATTAATAATTTACAGCAACTATTCGATCTACAACTAATTAAAAAAAAGGAAGAAAACCAAACTTTAATAATTCAAGTAAAACAACTTGAGCATGAATTAGAGCAGTATCGACAACAAAATCTAGCGCAGAATATTAAAATTAGCGAACTCAAAACGCGTTTAGAAGAAACGTTAAGTGCAACACATGAACGACAAACCATACTAGAACAAAGCGAACAACGGCTTACGACTCAGTTTGAAAACCTAGCCAATCGTATTTTCGAACAGAGTGGCAAAAAGATTGAACAACAAAATAAGCAAAGCCTTGATTTTTTACTTTCACCACTAAAAGAGCAACTAGAAGGTTTTAAAAAACAAGTACAAGACAGTTTTGGACAAGAGGCAAAAGAACGCCACACACTGACGCATGAAATCCGTAACTTGCAACTACTTAATGAACAAATGAGTAAAGAAGCAACCAATCTAACTAATGCGTTAAAAGGTAATAACAAAACCCAAGGGAATTGGGGGGAATTTATTCTAAGTCAAATTCTGGACAATTCAGGATTACGTTCAGGTTATGAGTACGAAACACAAGTTAATCTAACCAACGAGAACAATCAACGATTACAACCTGATGTCATTGTTCACTTACCGCAAGGGGGTGATGTAGTTATTGATTCAAAAGTAACCTTGGTTGCCTACGAACGCCATTTTAATAGTGATGACGAAAACGTTAAAGCAAAAGCAATGGCCGAACATTTAACGGCTGTGCGTAACCATTTAAAACAACTTAGTCAGAAAGATTATCATAAACTTATTGGCATTAATTCATTAGATTATATTTTGATGTTTATTCCTGTCGAGCCAGCATTTTTAAGTGCAATAGATAATGACCCAACATTAATTAACGATGCTCTGAAAAGTAATATTATGATAGTAAGCCCAACTACTTTATTAGTTGCATTACGAACTATCCATAATTTATGGCGATTTGAATATCAAAATCGTAATGCTGAACTTATTGCCGATAGAGCAAGCAAATTATATGACAAAATGCGTGGCTTTGTTGAAGATATGGAAAATTTGGGCAGTTGTTTAGACAAAGCTCAACAAACCTATCAAAATTCCATGAACAAGTTATGTAAAGGTCGTGGCAATGTAATTGGACAAATTGAACGATTTCGTGAAATGGGTATCGAAGTTAAAAAACCGATTAATCCAGATATTACCTTATTATCAATGAATGAATTGAATAACGAAGATGAGAGTAAATAAACAAAACCCAGATTCACGATTATTGGAAATAAGTGTATACTCATCGCACGCAAAGGGGAATTAAATATGGCAAAAAAGCAAAACAAAGAAGTAAGTTTCGAAGATACACTTAAACAGCTCGAAACCATTGTAACTCAATTAGAAAACGGCGATCTACCATTAGATGAAGCGCTAAATGAGTTTGAAAAAGGGATTAAATTAGCAAAAGCAGGACAAAAACAGTTACAGCAAGCTGAGCAACGCATTCAGATTTTATTATCTGAAAATAGTGACGCCGAACTGTCAGAATTTTCAAATGATGATAATGAATAGTTTAAAGCCATTACAAGAACGAATTGATTCGTTTTTAACCACCTATATTTCACAAATTGAACCATCTCAACTTCAACAAGCAATGAGTTACAGTTTGCTGGCTGGTGGAAAACGAATTCGACCTATTCTAGTCTATTTAACCGGACAAATGTTTGATTGCCCTCTTTCTAAATTAGATGAAGCCGCTGCCGCTATTGAGTCAATTCATACTTATTCATTAATTCATGATGACTTACCTGCAATGGATAATGATGACTTACGCCGGGGCAAACCAACCTGCCATATCCAATTTGGTGAAGCTCAAGCAATACTTGCTGGTGACGCCTTACAAAGTTTAGCCTTTTCAATGCTAGCAAAAAGTAAATTAATCGATGATGAAACTAAAATTAATATGATAACTGAACTTGCCCATGCCAGTGGTGTTAATGGCATGTGCCTTGGGCAATCGCTTGATTTACAGGCCACACATCAATCAATTAGTCTTGAACATTTGCAAAAAATACATTTTTATAAAACAGGGGCATTGATCAAGACTGCAATCCGTTTGGGTGCCTTTGCATGCGGTGAAATAGCTAAACCTTATCAGCTAATGCTCGATCGCTATGCTGAGGCAATTGGGCTAGCATTTCAAATTCAAGACGATATTTTAGATATAATTGGCGAGCAATCTATTATGGGGAAACCCCAAGGTTCAGACCTTACTCATAAAAAAAGTACATATCCTGTATTAATTGGGCTAGATAATGCAGTAAAACTAACCCAGCAACTCTATCAGCAAGCTATCGATAGTCTAAAACAGATACCCTATAATAATCAGCCATTACAGAAACTTGCCTGTTATATTATTAATCGCAATAGTTAATAACTAGCTAAAGTAAAACATTACATAATGAATTTAGATAATTACCCTTTGTTAAAACAAATAAACTCGCCTGAGGATCTAAGATGTTTTCCTCAGTCACAGTTATCGTCTATTTGTCACGAGCTGAGGCAATACTTACTCGAATGCGTAAGTCAATCAAGTGGTCATTTAGCATCGGGACTAGGTGTGGTTGAATTAACTACGGCCTTACATTATGTTTATCACACACCTTTTGATAAAATTATTTGGGATGTTGGTCATCAAGCTTACCCTCACAAAATTTTGACTGGTCGACGAGACCAAATGCTCACTATTCGTCAAAAAGGGGGACTTCATCCATTTCCTCATCGTAATGAGAGTGAATATGATGTACTAACTACAGGTCATTCTTCAACTTCAATTAGTGCAGCACTTGGCATTGCAATTAGCGAACAAAAGAAACAATCAGGTAAGAAAGTAGCTGCCATTATTGGCGATGGAGCATTAACTGCTGGTATGGCATTTGAAGCTATGAATCATGCAGGGCATATCAAACCTGATATGCTAGTGATTGTCAACGATAATGACATGTCAATTTCTGCAAATACCGGTGCACTTAACCAACATCTAACTCAAATCTTATCAAGTAAAGCCTATACATCTTTTAGGGAAAATAGCAAACGTATATTAGCTAATATTCCATCATTAAAAGAATTTGTTAAAAAAACTGAAGAACACTTAAAAGGATTAGTCACACCGGCTATCTTATTTGAAGAACTTGGTTTCAATTATATAGGTCCTGTTGATGGCCATGATATTGATGGGTTGGTCACAACTTTACAAAAAGTTCGTCAATTAAAAGGTCCACAACTGCTTCATGTAATAACACAAAAAGGCAAAGGCTATGCACCAGCTGAAAAAGATCCAACTTTATGGCATGGAGTACCAAAATTTAATCCAGATGATGGCATATTACCTATCGCCCCAAAAGTTGCCCCAACATATTCACAAATATTTGGCGATTGGTTATGCGAAATAGCGCAAAATGATAAACGTTTAATGGCAATAACCCCAGCAATGGGAGAAGGTTCAGGTATGACAAAATTTGCAAATAATTATCCTGACCAATTTTTTGATGTTGCAATAGCCGAACAACATGCGGTAACCCTCGCTGCTGGGTTTGCAATTAGTGAATTAAAACCTGTTGTAGCTATCTACTCAACTTTTTTGCAACGCGCTTATGATCAAGTGATTCATGATATTGCTATTCAAAAATTACCCGTATTGTTTGCTATCGATCGTGCAGGAATTGTCGGCGCCGACGGTGAAACTCACCAAGGTGCATTTGACTTAAGTTATCTACGCTGCATACCCAATATGGTCATTATGACACCGAGTAACGAAAATGAATGCCGACAAATGCTTTACACTGGCTATTTACATAATGGTCCTGCGGCGGTGCGTTACCCTCGTGGTGAAGGAACTGGGGCACTATTAACACCATTAACCACAATTCCACTAGGACAATCTAAATTATACCGACAAGGTGAAAATATTGCTTTATTAAATTTTGGATCTTTACTTACTGAAGCTTTACAAGCTGCGGAACAAATCAATGCTACAGTTATCGATATGCGCTTTGTAAAACCATTAGATAAAAAAGTCCTTTTGCACATTAGCCAAACTCATAATATACTTGTCACCATCGAAGAAAACAGTATCAAAGGCGGAGCTGGTAGCGCTGTCTGTGAATATTTATTATCGAAGAAAATAAAATGTGATATTTTAAACATTGGACTTCCTGACAAGTTTATTTCTCAAGGCTCTCAAAACGAAATAAGACAAGAGATGGGATTAGATAAAAAGCACATTATCGATAAAATTAATAATTTTATGAATCAATAGGTTAAATATGGAAACTCAAGCTGTCACTATTCAGATTTTTGGACGAACATTAAAATTTAATTGTCCTGTTGATGAAGTTGACGCACTTAATAGTGCCGCAAAAGATTTAGATGCACGCTTAACAAATTTACGAGAAAAGTCTCCACAAATTGGCAGTGATCAACTTATCATGACCGCGGCTCTAAATATTTCTTATGAACTAACAAAAGAAAAGGAAAAAAGTAATGAATTTGGCGATCGACTAAAAATGTTACAACAATTGCTTGATTCTGCTCTCAATCCTAGCAATTAGCTATTTAAATTGTAAATTTAATACAAATGGTATTGTATGATCTGTCAAATTTTGTATTATAGCATACGACTCTGAGATGATCGCCATATGGGTTAGTCCCCTGAGCCGATATTCTAAACTTTAGAACGGAGTGACTTTTAATTGGTGTGTATGCCTTACTTGTAAGGAAACCTAAAAATTAAAACACAATGTTCACCTTGAACCTTGGGTTCAAGGGTTACAACCCTAACGACATCTTGGAGCGTCTTTTTTACTTTTAAACAACAGTGAAAACTGATGAATATAAGGCAAATCATTCGTCAAAAACGGCGACAATTATCTTCCAGTGAACGAGACATTGCACAACGCGCTATATATCAAAAAATTGCCTGTCACCAAGCGATTAACAAAGCAAAAAATATTGCCATATTTTTATCATTTGATGGCGAAGTCGAAACCCAACCTATAATTAACTATTTATGGCAACAAAATAAATCTGTCTATTTACCTATTATTCACCCTTTTTCATCTAAACATTTACTCTTCTTAAAATATACTAGCCAAACTCAACTTATAAAAAATAAATTTGGTATATTAGAACCAAAGTTAAATGTATTAAATGTACTTCTTTACCATCAACTCGACATTGTTTTTACACCGCTAGTTGCTTTTGATCAACGAGGTTATCGTATGGGCATGGGTGGAGGATTTTATGACCGATTACTAGCAAATTATCAAAACCAACAAATTTTACCAATTGGGCTTGCTTTTGCTTGCCAAAAAGTCCAACATATTGAGAACAAACCTTGGGATATTCGATTGCCCGAAATTATTTACGCTTGAATTTATTGATAACAATTTAGAAAATTGTCAAAATTTTCATAATTATCAAAAAATAAATGATTTAGTGTATTATTCCATTGAGAACCTTAAATTTAGAAATACACAAATTTATAGATATAAATTAGATGTTGTGAGTTTAAATATATTTTAACGTATTGAAAACCCCCAATATCCAGCTTTTTACTATGCACTACCGTCCCATATATATGTTTTAGTAATTTTAAATTCAAAAATTAATTGATTATTTTAATTTAAAAAAGCGCTTTTAATATACTAGAAAGGAGTGTTGCAATGTCAGAAAAAAAAGTTCTAACCACCAATAACGGTGCTCCAATAGCCGATAATCAAAACTCTCGAACTGCTGGTACCCGAGGTCCAGTATTGCTTGATGATTATCAACTCATTGAAAAACTAGCCCATTTTAACCGTGAAAATATTCCTGAAAGACGTGTACACGCCAAAGGCTCTGGCGCACACGGTACCTTTACGGTAACAAATGATATCACTCAATATACTCACGCCAGTATATTTGCTAAGATAGGTAAACAAACCCCTCTTTTTGCAAGGTTTTCAACAGTTGGTGGAGAACGTGGCTCATCAGACACCGCCCGCGACCCGCGTGGATTTTCGGTAAAATTTTACACTGACGAAGGCAACTGGGATATAGTAGGCAATAATACACCTGTATTTTTTATACGTGATGCATTAAAGTTTCCTGACTTTATTCACACTCAAAAACGTGATCCCAAAACCAACTTAAAAGATCCACAAATGATGTGGGATTTTTGGTCTTTATCACCAGAATCACTTCATCAAGTCACTATTTTATTTTCTGATCGCGGAATCCCTGATGGTTACCGCCATATGCACGGCTATGGTAGCCATACTTATAGCTTAATCAATAAAGATGGCGTTCGCACTTGGGTTAAATGGCATTTCAGAACTGAGCAAGGAATAAAAAATATTCATCCTAAAAAAGCAGCAGAAATGGATGGAACTAATCCAGATTCAGCACAAGAAGATTTGTTCAAAGCCATTGAGAGAGGAGATTATCCAAAATGGCGACTTTACATACAAGTAATGACAGAAGAACAAGCTAACAACCATCCTGAAAACCCATTTGATGTCACTAAAGTTTGGTCACAAAAACAATATCCACTAATTGAAGTCGGCGTAATGGAACTGAATCGTAATCCAGAAAATTATTTTGCTGAAGTTGAACAAGCAGCATTTGAACCAAGTAATGTAATTCCTGGAACAGGTTTATCACCAGATAAAATGCTTCAAGGTCGAATCTTTGCTTATGCCGATGCACATCGTTATCGTATAGGAACCAATTATCAACAACTACCAATCAATGCCCCAAAATGCCCTGTTCATAATTATCAACGTGATGGCGCAATGCGCTTTTATAGCCCAGATAATGCGCCTAATTATGAGCCTAATAGCGTCAATAGCGCACCAAAACAACAACCACAATATGCCGAACCACCAATGCATGTACCGGCTGGCACAATGGACAGGCATGATCATCGTGTTGATGACGACTATTACTCACAACCTCGCGCATTATTTAATTTAATGCAGCCTGATCAAAAACAACTGCTTATTGATAATATCGTTGGCTCAATGAAAAACGTGAATCGAGACATTCAAATCAGACAGCTCAAACACTTCTATAAAGTGCATCCTGACTATGGAACTGGAATTGCCAAAGGATTAGGCATTGATATTGACCTAATAAAAAGCTAGTACTTAAAATAACAATGCCGGCAAATTTAGTCGGCATTTTCATTTTGATAATAGCACTATTTATAACTTAACCATTTGCTTCAACTCATTTAATAATTCTGAGTAATCCACTTTAGTAAAGTCCGTTACATCAACTTCGATCAATTTACCTAAAACAAATTGATCATACTTTCTCATTTGGCAGACTTGATAAAATTGCTCCTTAGTAATTAAATCATCAGCAAGATTTCGATTTTCTAACCTATCGCCATAATGATAATGTTGCATAATATGGCATAAATGGCGCTCAGGTGAACGATCACGCTGATAACGACGTTGCCATATCACATCAAAATCAGCAATTAAGCGAATGGTTATCACTTGATAGTGATATTGCTCAGCAAATCCACTCAGTTGCTTTTTTTGTTTATCACTAAATGGGTATTCAGAAATAATCACTCTTTTACCTGCATCCATATACAGTTGTAAAACACCATAATAAAACTGCCAAACTTTGTGTTCTAACGCTTCTTTTTCAGCCTTACAGTTAAAACCGATTGACTCAGCATATAAAATTTTAGCTTTATCGGGAGTTATAACAAAGCTATCTTTAAATTGCTGTTGCAATTGATTAACTAGATAGGTTTTTCCCGTACATGGACAGCCTGCCAGTAAAATTAAATATTTCTGCATGTTTACATACCTTAGTTAATACGACTATTAACGTTAAGAAACAAACTCATTTTATGTTTGACAATTTCCTTAACAGCTTGATTAGCCGGAATAACATTGTGCCGTAACGATTTATTCACTTCGGTATCAGCAAACTTATCTTTGGCAACTTGGGTCCAATTTACTAATAATTCAGTGCCTACATTAAATTTACGAATACCATTATTAATCAACTCAGGGTAATCTTCTTCTTTGACGCCAGTACCACCATGAATCACAAGAGGAATATCAACAATGGCATTAATTTCTTTTAAAAGTGGAATATTCACCTCTGTTTTTGATTTAAACTGCCCATGATTAGTACCAATTGCCACTGCCAAAGCATCAATACCTGTTGCTTTGACAAACTCTAAAGCATCATTTGGTTTTGTATAGATTCGATCATTAGGATCAACATCAATACCCTCTTCAGTTCCACCTATTGTACCCAACTCGCCTTCGACCGACACACCGCGCGCATATGCATACTCAACTACCGCACGCGTTTTTAAAATATTTTCTTTAAATGGTAAGGATGAACCATCAAACATCACCGAGGTAAAGCCACTATCGATCGCTTCTTTAATATCATCAAAACTTTTAGCATGATCTAAATGTAACACAGCATCAACAATTTCTTCATCAGCGATGGCTTTTACCGCATTAACTAGTACTTTAAAACCAATATAACGTGCAGTATCGACACTAGTTTGTATAATAATTGGTGCACCAACTTCTTTCGCTGCTCGTAGCATATCGGGCAACATTTCTAAATTATGCGTGTTGAACGCGCCCACGGTAAAATTGAGTTTTTGAGCTAATAATGTGACATCTTTTAGTGTGGTATACATAATAATTTCCTTTAATCTCGTTGAACTGTAACTTGTTTGGCGATATTGCGCATTAAGTCCATTTTATTCATCCAAAAATCAATATCGTCTATTGAACCATTTTGTGCGGCATCGGCACGTTTATGGTTGTACAAATTCATCAATGCTTTATAACCCTCTCCAATTGATTTTTTATGTTGTAAACTCTTTTCTAAATATTCAATTGCAAAATCGGTACGATCTAATTGACAATATAACAGTCCAGCTTTTTCACATAATGCGGCTAAAATTACCGCATCATCAGTTTGGTCAATTTGTTGTAATAGCTGGTTAATATTTTGTTCGATTTGCTCTGATGACAGACTGTTTTTTACTTCTGACTTTTGGGTTGATAGTACTTTAGGCTGCTTTTTTTTAAAAAAGTTGAACATATTACGCTCCTAAATTAAAAGTGCTTTAATACTGGACTTAAAATCCATGCATAAAGTAACGCTACAGTCACCGTATCAACATCGGTTGCTGTTGCATTAATAAAGCCCATTTGTTTAAAAATAGTCACAAGCAACGCCGGTAACAAAGTAATAAAGAATCCATGCGCAATGCCACCAATAAGTGCTCCACGACGACCTCCTACTGCATTGCCAAATATGCCTGCAGTACCACCTGCAAAAAAGTTAGTTAGCATACCAGGTAAAATCATGGCTAATCCAAAAACTGGCAAGGTTAACATCGCAATCACCGTACCAATTGACGTGGTAATAAACCCTAAAATTACCGCATTAGGGCTATAAGGGAAGAACACAGGGCAATCAAGCGCTGGTATGGCATTAGGAACAACCTTCATCGCAATGCCTCTAAATGCGGGCACAATTTCGCCGAGCAATAACCTAACGCCAGCTAATAACACATAGATGCCTACTACAAAAATAATCACTTGCGTAAAGGCATACATCACATAATTTTGGTCACCAGACAATGTTGAAGCATACTCTTCACCAGCAAAAAGAACGGTAATAATATAAAGTGGTATCATTACCACCATGACCGATAAATAAGTATCTTGCAAAAATTCAAATGATTTAGGCAATTTCATATCTTCAATTGAATGTTTGTTTTCACCTCGTTCGCCGACCACATAGGCAACCCCTGCTTCAAACAAATAACCAATTGTACAAAAATGCCCAAGTGCTATATCATTAGAGCCCGTTACTTTACGAATAATCGGCTGTGCAATAGCGGGCATAAATACCGCAAAAAGTGCACCAATAAGACCGCCAACAACAATTAACATAATCCCTGAAAGTCCTGCAAAACTGCCAAATACGGTGGTCATGGTTGCCATCCAAAGAATTGCCTGACCAGTTAAAAAGATATATTTCCAACGCGTAAAACGAGCAATTAAAATATTAAAAATAAAAATCATCAAAAAAGTAAGGGCAATATCACGGCCTAATCCTAATTGATTCATTGCTTGCCCATTGATTGCTTCAATAGATGGAATAATCCCTTGCATATTAAAACCAGCAGTAAAAATATGACCAAAATAAGTCAAACTGCCCACAATGATACTTGACCCTGCATTAAGCACTTGAAAGCCCAATAATGTTTTAAGGCTTCCTGAAATAATTTGTCCTACTGATTTACGTTGCAAAATCAACCCAAACATAGCAATTAAGCTGATCGTTATCGAAGCTTGAGTTAAAATATTATCGATAATAAAGTTAATCACATCCATGGTATTCTCCTATTTGTGAATTTAAAGCAGTCCTTTTTGTTGCAATACTGGGCTTAACTTTTCATCAATTTCAGCTTTCGATACAATATTTTTGAGATAGACAATTGAGGTTTGTTCGCTAATATTGAATTTAGCAAACTGAGGCCGGAAATTTTCAGCCGTAATGATAATATCGGAGTTCATTGCCGCGGCAGATGAAATATCGGTATGATCTAACTTAGCCTCAATACCTTTGGCTTTTAGTACATCTTCGGTCGCCATTTGTGCTGCAAAACTACTGCCTAACCCTGCGCCACAAACAAATAAAATGGTTAAATTACTCATGTTCTATCCTCCTACAGGTTTAATGGTCAATCCGACTCGGGATCATTAAATAAAATTGTCTTAAATTGCTGTATCGAATGGCACATTGTTAAGCGTTCAAGTTTTTTTTCATCATTAATCAACTCAATCAAACTGCGCATAATATTGAGATGAGAAAACGAATCGATAGCTGCCAAACAAAATATAATTTTTACCGGACCCATTTCACAATTACCAAAATCAACAGCATGACGCATGGTTACCACACTAACCCCTAATTGATTTACGCCGTCTTCAGGTCGAGCGTGAGCCAAAGCTAAATTCTTGCCTATTACTATATATGGACCATATTGTTCAACGGAGCTAATCATGGCTTCAATATAGGAAGGTAAAATAAATTGTTTTTTTAATAACGGCTCAGCAGCAATTTTGATCGCTTGTCGCCAATCTGAACTATCTTGCTGCAATATGATGTCATCATCAGTAAGAATATCTTTCAACATAGGCTGAATTTTCCTTTTATTGATCTTAAGATTATTGAACGCTAAACACTTTTCTAGTTGGTTATAGATAGGAGCAGACACAATACCGCCACTTTTTTTAATTAAATCGACAAGTGAATAAAACAGATCGGTTGCATCAGTTAAATGATTTACAATGCGTTGGTTAGCTCGATGTTTATATAAAAAATCCGTAATAATAGGATGATTTTTTTCTTTCAAAATAGGCTCTAATACCAATACAGGATGACCTGAGTGCTGTAATGGAAATGTAGAAAATATTAAATCAAAATCAAGTTGATCCAACAAAACCAAATCATTACGATCCAAAATTGCCAAGATATCGATACTGAAAAATTCCTTGAGCGTCTGAGCAAGTAAATTAGAAGTCGCAATACCATGATCACATAACACTACAGCTTTAAAATAGTAACTACGATCTTGATTAATTGCGCTAGCAAAAGTCGAAAAATGGATAGTTAAAAATGCGATCTCATCATCTGAAATTTTATGACTCAGCGTTGTTTCAAAATCGTGCATAAAAGTGGTAATAACGGCGTGAATTTCGCTGTAGTTTTGTTTAACGCTATCGAGCAATGGATTGATAATGTGGATATTGTTATTTACTCTAGCGATAAGCCCAGCTAAGTGTTTGCATAGGTTCTCGTATAATTGCTCTTGTTTGGTCGAAAATGGAATTTGTGTTTTATCTTCCACATAATTAACTAGTTTTATAGCTAATAACTGGGCATTTAACCATTCGACATAATTATTAATATCCTTGGTATTGAACGCTTCTAACATATAAATGATGTATTGTTGCTCTTGCCTGCTAACCTGCAAAGCAATCTGTTGACAAGTTAAATGAATAAACTTAGCTATTTCGCCCAAATCATTATTATTAAAATCAGTTCTTATCATGGTGAGATGATGATGATGTTGGTTTCTAACAACCCAAATAGCAGTAAAAATCACAAGTTGTTGAACATAAATTTCATCATGAATTCGATTAATAGTTTGATGAGCTAATTGCAATAATTTATGAAAAAGTGATTGAGGAATATAATTAAACAATTGCTGTTGTATTAAACTTAATTCATGTAAAGGTTTATTTAGTTCCAAATTACCCGCATACTGATTAATAGCTTCATACATCATTAAACGAATAGAACGCTCTACACCAATGAACTGCATACCTTGCTTCGGTTGGCTAATTAACTCAATGTCATATTTCTTTAATCGAGCCTTGATTTTACGAATATCATCATCTAAAACACTTTTCGATACAAAATAAACATTTTCTTTATGGCTTAAAATAGTAGGAGAAGCAGAAAAAGCAATGGACAATAACAAATCAAACTGACGTTCATCTTTACTTAAAACAGAAGAAACAGGTACACCCAATAATGCTTTATAGATTAATAACTTTTGATCTTGAGACGCATTTATGACAAAACCTTTGTTACGTACTGTTGAAATTAAAGGTAACTGTTTTTGTGTTAAAAACTGATTAATTTCCTGAATTTCATTACGAATAGTTCGCACACTAATCTGAAATTCTTCTGACAACATTTCGACAGTAACTGGATAGTCGATTGAAATAAATTTTTTAAATACTTCAATGGTTCTTGTTCGCATAAACTTACTCACTTATACTTCATAAATTAAGTATAAGTGAGATAGATTTGCTTACATAGTTGGTATTTTTGCCAATAAAAATGGCAAAAATTGAATAAAGTCTATTTATATAATAAAAAAAACAATATTTTTTACTGAAACGTAGGGTTACCTGAAACTTTTTGACAAAATTATACTCACTTGTTTACTTAATTTTTTAAAGACAAATGAAAAATTCATGCTAATAAAAAAGATGTTTGCTAATATATTTTTACGATTGTTTTAATTAACCGTATTGAAGTTCAACTAATCTATTGATTTCGTATGAAACTTAAATAGTTAGGTAGCCAATACGGTTATAACCATCTAAATTAGGTTCTGATAGCTGATTTTTGCCGAACAATTTCAAATAAACAAACACCAGTTGCAACTGATACATTTAGTGATGACACAATACCTGCCATTGGAATGCTCACCAATTCATCACAGTGTTCTTTGGTTAAACGACGCATACCTTCACCTTCAGCACCCATTACCAATGCAAGTGCGGTCTGTGTTGATGTTTTATAAAAGTTTGTTTGATAAAGCGCTCTATCCGCTTCTCCAGCGGTGCCCACAATCCAAACTTGGTACTCATCTTGCAGCATTCGCATTGTACGGGCTAAATTGGTCACCCTAACTACGGGCACGCTTTCAGCTGCGCCACAAGCAACTTTTTGTGCCGTTGAATTGAGCGGTGCAGAACGATCCTTTGGTACAATAATAAAATCGACACCAGCAGCATCAGCAGTTCTTATACAGGCACCTAAATTATGCGGATCAGTTACACCATCTAAAATTAAAATAACTGGATTTGGCTGTTGTTCCATGAGCAAAGGTATATCATTTTCTTGATAACCTCGATTCGGCGTAACCATGGCTAAAATACCTTGATGTACACCATTTTTAGATTTTTCATCTAACCATTGGCGATTAGCAACTTTAACTGGCAAACCAAGTTGCTCTAATTGACGCACAACAGCAAGAAGGCGTTTATCTTCACGCCCTTTAATAATAAATACTTCAATAATTCTTTCTGGGGAACGTGCTAATAATGCTTCAATGGCGTGTAGGCCATAAACTGTTTCACTCATTTATTTGTTACTCTTTTATTTTATTAACTATTTAGTTTTATTCGTTGATTTAGATTTACTACGTTTTTTACTTTTGGTTTTCACTTCAACTTTAGCACTTGCTTTCATGTTTGATTTAGCGCTTGATTTTACCTTTTTTTGTGTACTTGATTTAGTACTTGGTCTCGCACTACTTTTTTTACTGGTTGATTTTTTGCCTTTTCGTTTTATTGGTAAATCGGCAATTTGATCGTTTTTTACTTGTTTGGACTTATCTTTTGCCGTTTTACCCTGACGTTTTGGCTTATTATTACTGCCAACCAATGAAAAATCAATTTTACGTTCTTCTGGATTAACATTATCGACTTTCACTTGCACTTTATCGCCTAAACGATAAGTAAAACGTGTATTTTCACCAACTAGGCGATTGTGCGAGGCATCAAAAAAATAGTAATCATTTTCAAGCGATGACACATGCACTAAACCATCGATAAATAGATCGTCCAACCGCACAAAGAAACCAAAATTAACCACGCTTGAAATAGAGCCGTTAAATACTTCACCTACATGATCTTGCATGTAATCACACTTAAGCCAATCCACCACATCACGTACGGCCTCATCAGCTCGTCGTTCGGTCATTGAACAGTGTTCACCAAAGTAAAGCATTTCATTTGTATCATAACGATCCCCCCCTGTTTTACTGGTTTTATGTTTTTCATCAGCTAAAATCCATTTGATAGCACGATGCAAAAGCAAATCAGGATAACGGCGAATTGGCGAAGTAAAATGTGCATACTCCTCAAGTGCCAGACCAAAATGTCCTCGATTTTCTGGGTCATAAATAGCTTGTTTCATAGAGCGTAAAATCACGGTTTGCAACATATCATGATCAGGGCGTGTTTCAACCACTTTCATTAATTCGGCAATATCTTTAGGTTTAGGACTTGCACCACCACCAAGTGATAAACCAAGTTCACTTAATATACTGCGCAAGTTACTCATTCGATCTTCATCAGGTCTGTCATGCACACGGAATAATGATGGCACTTGGGCACCAATCACTAATTTTGCCGCTGAAACATTGGCTAAAATCATACACTCTTCAATAATTTTATGTGCCACATTTCGCTGTGCCAGTTCAATACTTTCAATACGTTTATCGGCATTAAAAACAAATTTCGGCTCTTCTGATTCAAATCCTATCGCACCACGAATAACCCGTGCTTTATCAAGCACGTTATAAAGTCCATAAAGATTTTCAAGATGAGGGACTAATTCATGATAATATTCACGAAGTTCTTCATCACCATCTAAAATCTTAGCCACTTTAGTATACGTTAACCGAGCATGCGAGTTCATTACCGCTTCATAAAACTCAAACCCCGTTAAACGCCCTCTATTAGAGACGGTCATTTCGCAAACTAAACATAAGCGATCAACTTGCGGATTTAACGAACAAAGCCCATTAGATAATGCTTCTGGAAGCATTGGTACAACTCGTGAAGGAAAGTAAACCGATGTACCTCGTAAACAAGCTTCTTTATCTAACGCCTTACCTGGTCTAACATAATAACTCACATCTGCAATAGCCACCCATAACCGATAGCCACCACCACGATTTTTTTGGCAATAAACCGCATCATCAAAATCACGGGCATCTTCACCATCAATTGTTACCAAAGGTAATTGTCGCAAATCTCTTCGCCCTTTTTTAGCACTTTCTGGAACTTGTTCGGTGAATTTGCTTACCTCTTTTTCAACAGCCTTTGGCAATTCATAAGGAATTTCGTGATTCCGCAGAGCAATATCAATCGCCAAATTAGTCCCCATTATTTCACCGAGCACTTCTTTTATAATGCCAACAGCTTTTTGACGGCGTTCAGGGCGTTGTTGTAACTCAACCACCACCACCGTTCCCATACGAACCGTGCGGCTAGGTTTACCCGCAATTAAAATATCAAAGTTTAAACGGCTATCATCAGGGACAACAAAACCAACACCTTGCTCAATAAAATACCGCCCAACAATTTGATTATTGCGTGGCTCTAAAATTCGCACAACACGAGCTTCCATTTTTCCGCGATATTTAGTTCCCATTGGCTGAGCTAAGATTATATCGCCTTGTAAAACTTTTTTCATTTGCTCTGGTGATATGAAATAATCTTCAGTACTTCCTTCAACGCGTAAAAAACCAAATCCATCACGATGCGCAATCACACTGCCTTTAACCATATCAAATTTTTCAGGCAAGGCATAACATTTACGGCGTGTAAAAACTACTTGTCCATCACGCTCCATTGCGCGCAAACGACGATGCAATGCCACTTTTTGCTCTTCATTTTTAATATCAACAGCTTGAGCAATTTTTTCTAAACTGGCAGGCTTTGCTTCTTGTTTAAGGTAATCTAAAATAAGCTCTCGACTGGCAATTGGGGAATCATACTTCTCGGCTTCGCGGTCAAAAAATGGATCTTTTATCATAAAAGGAATATCCTGTGACTAATATTAGCGCTAGCATAACATAGAGTGGTATAACTTAAAATGAAGATTCAATTTATAAACAAGCATCAAAAAGTTGTTAATGTTTTGAAAGTCATGATTTATAAGTTCTTTGCATAAATAAGGATAAAATTAATTTTATCCTTATTTAACTTCAATTAATCATTTCCATTTTTTTCTTTTTTTGTATCTACGTGGGACTAATAAAAAATACATACAATATAAAAATAAAAAAGAGCTAAACGTCGTTTACGATTTAAAGTCTTATCATTAGCATAGTCCATTGCAATATATCCCGAAAAATAGTACCGAATCCCCCCCCCAACAATGGAAAAAAAGTAATAGCTAACCCATATTTCAACAGCCATCCAAATCTACCTTTTAATTTTTCATGTAATTGATAAAAAGATAATAGCTCACTACCTACGTCCAAAGTTAATGATTTCTTACTTGTAGAAAAAATGAGTTGTTTATACTTCATGGTTAAAATAATCTTTTAAAATTCATAAAACTTTAGTTTTTTTAGGTATATTTACAGCATTTTCTAAAATTACTGTAAACAACACTAGTAATCCCTACAGCTTAACCATTAAATATAGTTCTCTGATTTTAAAAAATTTAATAAAAATTGATAGCTATTGGGTTAATCTTTCGTTCACACCTATTACAGCGTCATTAAATGCCATAATTAATTAACTTTAAAAATTAAATTTTATGAACGTTTTGTTCCCGCTCAATTGCACGGTAGCCAATATCATGGCGATAAAAACAACCATGCCAATAGATGTCTTTGGCTTGCTGATAAGCACGTTGTTGAGCTTCAAGTACTGTGTTGCCAAGTGCGGTTACACATAATACCCGTCCACCGTTGGTGTAGACTCGCCCTTTTTCTAAACTAGTACCCGCATGGAAAATTTTGCAATCTTCGGTTGATTCTGCCGGTAGTCCAAGAATTACATCTTGGGTATGATATTCACCTGGGTAACCGCCTGCAGCTAGCACTACACCTAGTGCGGATCTTGGATCCCATTTTGATTTGACCGTATCTAATTTGCCTTCTACCGCCGCTAAGCAAAGTTTGACCAAATCTGATTGCATTCGCATCATTATCGGCTGTGTTTCGGGATCGCCAAATCGGCAGTTGAATTCAATAACTTTTGGATTGCCGTTTTTGTCAATCATTAAGCCAGCATATAAAAAGCCGACATAGACGTTGCCTTCTTGCGCCATACCATTGACCGTTGGATAGATGATCTCATCTATTACCTTTGCAAAAACCGCATCAGTTACAACAGGAGCTGGCGAATACGCGCCCATGCCACCCGTGTTTAAACCTGTATCGCCGTCGCCAACACGTTTATGATCTTGGCTAGTTGCCATTGGCTCTACATGTTTACCATCCACCATGACAATAAAGCTAGCTTCTTCACCCTCGAGAAACTCTTCAATCACTACTCGGTGACCTGCATCACCAAAGGCATTTCCAGCTAACATATCACGAACGGCGTCTTCGGCCTCTTTTAGTGTCATGGCAACAATAACGCCTTTACCAGCCGCAAGTCCATCGGCTTTAATCACGATCGGTGCGCCCTTTTCACGGATATAAGCAATTGCTGGTTCAACTTCAGTAAAGTTTTGATATTCAGCTGTTGGAATTTTATGACGTGCTAAAAAATCTTTAGTAAAAGCTTTTGACCCTTCCAGTTGAGCGGCCGATTTTGTTGGACCGAAGATTTTCAATCTTGCTTTTTGGAAGCTATCAACAATGCCAATAACCAGTGGTGCTTCAGGACCAACAATGGTCAAATCCACTTGCTGTTGCTGGGCAAAGTTAAGCAGTCCACTCACATCGGTGGCTTTGATATTAATATTTTCTAAACTTGGTTCCAGCGCAGTACCAGCATTGCCAGGTGCAACAAAAACTTTAGAAACCAATGGAGATTGTGCTGCTTTCCAAGCAAGCGCATGTTCACGCCCACCATTACCAATTACTAATACTTTCATAAAAGATCCTTTTAAGATGCCTTTCATAATATAAAGATATATATAGATAACTAATTTTTAAAAAACTAACAAAGTGATCACACAATTAATGCCTAAAATGACGCATTTTAGTAAAGATCATTGCGATATTGTGCTCATTTGCGGCTTGGATCACTTCATCATCTCGAATCGAACCACCGGGTTGAATCACACAAGTCACACCTACGGCTGCAGCGGCATCGACTCCATCTCTAAATGGGAAAAACGCATCTGATGCAACAACTGATCCAGCAACGTTTAAAGTTTCATCTTTAGCTTTAATTCCCGCTATCTTAGCAGAGTAAACACGACTCATCTGCCCTGCTCCAATACCAATTGTCATATTATCTTTTGCATAGACAATGGCATTTGACTTAACAAATTTTGCCACTTTCCAACAAAATAGCGCATCTGAAAGCTCTTGAGCAGTTGGTTTACGTTTGGTTACTACAGTTAATTCATTTGGCGATATCATACCTAGATCGCGATCTTGCACTAATAAACCGCCATTGACACGTTTAAAATCTAAACTTACTGATGCTGGTGTTGACCACTCACCACATTCAAGTACACGCACATTTTTTTTAGCTTGAGTAATGGTTAAAGCTTCTTGGCTAACTGATGGGGCAATAATTACTTCTACAAATTGTTTATCAACAATGGCTTTTGCGGTATCTGCATCAAGTTGTCGATTAAAGGCTATAATGCCACCAAAAGCTGAAGTTGGATCAGTTTTAAAGGCTTTTTCATAAGCATGTAAAATATTATTATCACTAACCGCTACACCACAAGGATTAGCATGTTTTACAATCACACACGCTGGCTCATCAAATGATTTTACACATTCAAGCGCAGCGTCAGTATCAGCAATATTGTTATAAGAAAGGGCTTTACCTTGCAACTGGTTTGCTGTTGCAATCGAGGCTTCTTTGACATCTTGCTCAACATAAAAAGCCGCTTGCTGATGTGCGTTTTCACCGTAACGCATATTCTGTTTTTTAATGAATTGTAGATTTAAAGTTCGAGGAAATTCGCCCGATGGTTGATTGGTTTCACCCATGTAAGGTGGCACTAATTGCCCAAAATAGTTGGCAATCATACCATCATATTTAGCCGTGTGTTCAAAGGCTTTAATTGCAAGGTTAAAACGGTATTTAAATGAAAGCGAGTTTTGGTTACTATCCATCATATTGATGATATTTTCATAATCACCACAATCAACTACAATGGCAACATCTTTATGATTTTTGGCAGCAGATCGAACCATTGTCGGACCACCAATGTCAATGTTTTCAACCGCATCATCTAACGTACAATCTGGTTTAGCGACAGTTTGCGCAAAGGGGTAAAGATTAACAACCACCATATCAATCGGTGCAATTTGGTGTTGTTGCATAATAGCATCATCAATACCCCGTCGCCCTAAAATTGCCCCATGGATTTTAGGATGTAAGGTTTTAACTCGCCCGTCCATCATTTCAGGGAAACCAGTGTAATTGGATACTTCAATAACAGGTATTTGGTTTTCCATTAATAATTTTGCTGTTCCCCCAGTCGAAAGGAGTTCCACATTACGTTCTGATAAGGCTTTTGCAAATTCTAAAATACCGGTTTTGTCGGACACACTAAGTAAAGCACGACGGATAGGACGAAACTGCTGCATGAAAGGCTCCGAAATTGATATCTACAATCTAAGTATTGAGCCAACATTATATATAAATTAAAGATAGAAGTTTAGTGTTAACTTATCAAAAACGATCAAAGTAGTTGAATGATAATATTTGACTTTATTTCGATTTTGACAAATCAGCTATATTTTTATTCTTGACAAAATACCTAACACTTCCACCTCCAAAATGCTTGTTTGACATGTTATGCACGCTTATTTGTCGGCATATTTTGACGACACGTATAAATGGTTATATTAACCTTTAAACGTTATAAAGATAGGTCTATTTTTCGTTTTACATAACTCAGGTAGTATATTTATTTTATATTTTTCCCAAAAGATAGATTGTCGTAATACTGTTACTTTTGGATACATCGGTAGTAGAAAATTTACAACATTTTGGTTGAATAAAACCCTAGACTAGCTAGGGTATTAATTAAGTTTATTGATTTAAATATTTAACTATTAATTCTTCGCTTTATATTCAGCATAATATTCTTCTGCTAATTTACGCATTGATAATCCAATTGCGGCATATTGATATTCATTTAAGTTTGCTAACGATGCTCGAGCAGAAGGATGTTCTACAGCAAATCCCTTACCTGGTAGTAGTACAACACCTGCTTCATCAGCAATTCTGAATAACATTTCAGATGGATTTTTATTTTTTAGGATCCATTTAGCAAATTTATCGTCATATAATTCTCGGCAAATATGTTCAAGATCCACTAGAGTGTAATAATCTACACTGTTTTCATCGGTTTGATGTTTAAGACCTAAATGTTGATAAAGTGATGCTGCGCGGCGTCGAATTAGCGATTTTAATGCTGTTTTATAGCTTTGATCACTATCCATCATTTCACATAATGCAAATAATACCATTTGTACTTGCTGTGGTGTTGATAGTCCAGCAGTATGGTTTAATGCAACCGCACGACTATCGGCTACTAAGCGGTCTATAAATTTTAGATTTTCAGGGGCAGTAACAATTGAGCTATATCGTTTATTTAAGATCTGTTTGGTTTTGCTTGGTAACGCTTTAATGGCTTTATCTATTACATTATCATGTGCTGTTGCAATAACACCTAAACGCCAACCTGTAGCACCAAAATATTTAGAGAATGAATAAACTAAAATAGTATTTTGAGGGCAAATTGCAAATAAAGATTGGAAATCATCGGCAAATGTTCCATAAACGTCATCAGTCAAAATGATCAATTCAGGGCGTTTTTTAACAATCTCAGCAATGATTTTTAAACTTTTATCATCAATTTTAACTGATGGTGGATTTGAAGGATTAACAACAAAAAAAGCTTTAATTGCTGGATCTTCTAATTTACGCAATTCTGACTCAGGATACTGCCAATTTGAGTTAGGATCAGAATTGATTAATACCTCAACTAATTGGTAATCATTAAGTTCAGGAATTTCGAGATAAGGCGTGAATATAGGTGCGCCAATGGCAATTTTGTCACCTTTTTGGATTAATCCATTTTCTTTCATTGAGTTAAAAATATAAGCCATGGCAGCTGTGCCACCTTCAACAGCAAATAAATCTATATCATTACGATCCAGATATTGAGCACCCATTTGTTGTAAAACATATGCTTTAACCACATCTTCACTAAAATGTAGCATTCTATCTGGTACTGGATAATTACATCCTAAAATACCTTCTACCATTTCTTGTAAAAAGGCGTTTTCGTCAAGCCCTAGTTGATCACGAATATAAGAAAATGCCTTACCTAAAAAGGCAACACCAGGAGTGTTGTAATTTTGGCAAATAAAATGTTCAAAGCGTCCTGTTAGTCCTGCTTTAATTAGCATGCCACCAATACCTTCATTTAAATATGAAAATGACATTTCGGATTCTTGGGTTGCAAATACACCTAATTGGAAAAAAGCTTGGCGAGGCCAAGTAGCAAGAAAGTTGGGATTGCCTCTACCTGCATTTAACATTACGCGATCGGTATGACTTTGTGCCAGTTTAATTAAGTTATCTTTTAATTCAAAAGGACTTAAATTAGCATATTGACTGTATTCTGTTTTGTTTTTCATACATTTGTATCCTTAATTTGATGGATCAATTAAACAAAAGCAACAACTAATGGTCCTAATAAAGTTAGGAAAACATTAGCTAAAGCATAAGTAATGGCAAAAGAGTTGGTTGGTGTTGAGTTACCGGCTTTATTTAGCACTTCACCAAAAGCAGGATTAGCACTACGCGAACCCGCTAAAGCACCAGCAAACACCGCTACATTTTTATAGCCTAGTACATATTTACCAAAATAAATGGCAAGTAACATTGGCAATAAAGTAACAACAACACCAATTAAAAATAGGGATAAACCTTGTTCTTTAATAGTATTAATCGCTTGAAGACCAGAACTTAAACCAACAACCGCCACAAAACCTGCCAAGCCAAAATCTTTTAAAAGTTGCACAGCACCAGTTGGTATGTTACCGATAGTTTGATGAACAGAGCGATACCAGCCAAATAATAATCCTGATAAAAGCGCACCACCACCAGCTCCTAATGTAATAGGAATATCGCTAACACGTATAACGATTAAACCAATAATAAGACCTACAACAAGCCCTAAACCATGAAATATCCAGTCAGTTTTTTCACTTTTAGTGATTGGAGCACCAATTTTATCCACAACACGACGAAGATCACCATCAGCACCATAAATAGTAATAACATCACCAAGTTTTAAATTAATATCGTTATTAAGTGGAAGGGATTGTCCATCACGATGAATAGCCAAAAGGTATATTCCATGTTTTAATTTCATAACTTCGTCAGATTGAAGTACTTGAGTAAGATTTTGATCCACATAACGGCTATTACGCATTTCAACATCTAGTTTGTTCATCACTACATCCATACCTGATACTGAATTTACTTCGCTACCAAGTAGATCTTGTGCTTTAATCATAGCGTCACGATGACCCACAACCAGAATGATATCTTTTGACTTTAATACTGTTTCAGGGGTTGCTTCTATTATTTTATTGCCACGTTTAATACGTTCAATACTGATACCATTTACAGTTTGTTCAATATGGGAAACAGTTTGGTTGATTTTATTGGTAATACGATACAAACGACCACTAATATCAGATAAAGCTAAATTTTGATCATTGCCCAATAAGAGCGAACCATGAAGCTGTTCTGCTTGTGCTTTAATTGCATCATCGCCAATATCTCTACCCATTATTTTTGGTAGAATATTGACACACACTATAATGGCACCTAGTGAACCAAATATATAAGTGACTGCATAACCAATAGTGACATTAGCTTGCATTTTACTTAATTCTTCAGCACTTAATCCAAGCTGACTTAATGCATCAGAGGCTGTGCCCATAATGGCTGATTGGGTCAATCCTCCTGCAGCTAAACCAGCAGCAAGGCCTTTGTCTAAATTGAATATTTTAGCTAAAATTACAACAGTCACAAAGCTTGCGACAGCAATAAATAATGCTAAGAATATTTCGCGTAATGTTTTCACACCTAATGAACGGAAAAACTGAGGACCACTTTCATAACCCACAGCATAAATAAATAGTGCAAAGAGAATCGACTTAACCCCAGCATCAATAGTAACGCCAAAAACACTTAAAGCAACAGCAACAAGTAACGAACCAGCAACACCACCGAGTTGGAATTTACCCATTCGAATGCCACCAATTAAATATCCTAAACTTAACGATAAAAATAATAGAATTTCTGGGGAGTGTTTAAGTCCATCTAAAACCCAATTTGAAAGCCATTGAAACATATTAATTGTCCTCAAGGAGAAACATAAAGAAATGTGATTAAGGGAAAGAGTTTATCCATAAATTTTATGGAGCGTTTATATATTAAACTTATTTAGAGTAACATACATTCATTTTTAACAATTAATGCTATAGCTAAAAATTAATCAGTTGTGATAGACTTTTACGTCAAAAGTAAGCTTAATTTATGATTTTTCAATTTTTTGAATTTTAGGTCTAAGAGGATATAAGTATTTGCTAAATAAAAAAGGGCTATTACAGCCCGTTTTCTTGTCTGAAAAACAATCTTTCTACACTTTTTATCACGTTCTTCGAAATTCTTTCCGATAGCTTTTGCCTACGTTGATAACAGACTGAGATAATTTTATGTGTTTGTAAGTGAGATAAAATAAAGTCATCACTCGTACTGATTTCGTCAACTAAGCCTTTATTTTTAGCTTGTGTTGCAAACCAGTGTTCGCCTGTTGCAACTTGTTCGATATCGACATTTGGGCGATACTCTTTAACAAAGTCTTTAAATAAAAGATGAGTTTCTTCTAATTCTTGTTTGAATTTTTGACGTCCTTCTTCGGTATTTTCACCAAACATCGTCAATGTACGCTTATACGCACCTGCCGTTTGTAATTCAATATCTACATCATGTTTTTTGAGTAAGCGGTTAAAATTAGGGATCTGCGCAACCACACCAATTGAACCCACAATTGCAAATGGTGCTGCCACAATTTTGTTAGCGGTACAAGCCATCATATATCCCCCACTTGCCGCAACTTTATCAACCACTACAGTGAAAGGTATATCACGCTGTCTAAACCGTAATAATTGCGATGCAGCAAGACCATAACCGTGAACCACGCCACCTGGGCTTTCAAGCTTAATGACAACTTTATCTTCAGGCTTAATAACAGCTAATACAGCAGTGATCTCTTGGCGTAATTCTTCAACTTCGTGTGCGTTCATGCTGCCATTGAAAGATAATACAAATAATTTAGGTTTAACTTGTTGGTTTGTATTACTTTCTACTGGTTTCGCTACATTATCTGAATCTGACGAAGTTTGTTCGGCAGATTTTTCTTGATTTTTAGCTTGTTTCTTTTTTTGTTTAGCTGCTAATTTCGCTTGCTTTCTCTCATTTTTTTTCTGTTTTTTAAGATCTTTCATAAACAGCTTAGCTTCTAACTCGTCCATGCTTGACATTAACATGTCGTCTTTAACTTGTTCATATTCTTGGCTAATATCTTTAACCGATAACCGCCCTGCCACCGTTGCTGATTTACGGCGTTGGCTTAATATAAAAACAAGTACAGCTAAAATTGCTATAACAACTGTTGCTGTTTCAGCTAAAAAAAGTGAATACTCAGAAAACCAATTCATTTAATTATTATCCTTTAATGAAATATATGTTGATTGAATAGATTTAGTAATTATAACAAGATAATTGTGAATTGTGCCGAAAAACGATAAAGATAAAATTGTCGCTTTATTCGGCAAATCAAATTATTTATACTGATAACCCAAATTACTGTTAGATGAGAATTAATATGCCATTACATCCAATTACCGAAATAGCTAAACAATGCAACATTCCAGAAGAATTTGTCCTGCCTTACGGCAAGCATGTGGCAAAAGTTGATCTATCCATTCTTAAAACCAAACCAAACAAACCTAACGGTAAATTGGTATTAGTTACTGCTATCACACCGACGCCACTTGGTGAGGGTAAAACAGTTAATACTATCGGGCTAAGTGAGGGCTTAAATTATATTGGTAAGTCAGCAATCGCTTGTATCCGTCAACCAAGTTTAGGTCCTGTATTTGGTGTTAAAGGTGGTGCTGCTGGCGGTGGTAAAGCCGAGGTTTTGCCAATGGAAACATTAAATCTACACTTAACAGGTGACATTCATGCCATTACTGCCGCACATGATTTAGCTTCTGCTGCTTTAGATTCAAGGCTTTATCATGAAGAACGTTTAGGTGATGAATTTACTGCACAAACAGGTTTACCGCGTTTAAACATTGATGTAAATCGCATTGTGTGGAAGCGAGTGATAGATCATAACGATCGTGCGCTTCGTAAAATAACTGTCGGTGTTGGTGGTGGCGTTAATGGTGTTACACGCCAAGATGGATTTGAAATTACCGCAGCGTCAGAACTCATGGCAATTTTAGCCTTAGCTTCAGATTTACATGATATGCGTGCTCGTATTGGTCGTATTATTCTTGCTTATAATACGCAAGGCGAAGCCATTACCGCAGAACAACTTGAAGTTGCTGGCGCCATGACTGTGTTACTTAAAAATGCGATTAATCCAAACCTGATGCAAACCGTTGAAAATACACCAGTACTTATTCATGCTGGGCCTTTTGCTAATATCGCTCATGGTAATTCATCTGTCATTGCCGATCGCATTGCTTTACAACTTGCTGATTATGTCGTGACTGAAGCGGGCTTTGGTTCGGATATGGGTATGGAAAAATTCTTTAATATCAAATATCGCCAAGCTGGCATTAAAGCTTCATGTGTAGTGCTTGTTGCAACAGTTCGTAGTTTAAAATCTAACAGTGGTAAATATAATATTAAACCAGGGCAAGCAATTCCAAAAGAAATTTCTGAGTCAAACGTTGAATTACTTAAAATTGGTGCTGCCAATTTAGCATGGCATATCAACAATGCCAAAAGCTATGGATTACAAGTAATTGTCGCTATTAATCGCTTTCCACATGACAGTGAAGAAGAATTAGCGTTTTTACAAAAATATGCGATTGAACATGGTGCATTTGCCTGTGAAGTTAGTGAAGTCTTCACTCAAGGTGGTAAAGGCGCTGAAAAATTAGCAAAACATGTTATTAAGGCATGTGATATACCGAGTGAAGTCAAATTGCCTTATCCTGATAATATGCCACTCGCAGATAAGATTCAAACTATGGTAAAAAAATATGGTGCTAACACGGCTAATTTATCAGACACTGCACTGGAAAACATCAAAGAGATCGAAGAATTAGAACTGGATCATTTGCCACTTTGTATTGCTAAAACGCCAATGTCAATTAGTGCTGATGCAAACTTAAAAAATGTTCCTACCGATTTTGATGTCTATATCAGTCATTTAGCTATATCTGCCGGTGCTGGTTTTATTCGTGTTTATGCAGGTAATGTGATGACCATGCCAGGGCTAGGTACTAATCCTGCTTATAGACAAATCGATATTGACAAAGATGGTAATATTGTAGGTTTAAGTTAATGCAAGAAGTAATTATGCAAACCCAAGAACAATATAAAGCATTTATTGATGAAGAAAACTGTATTGGCTGTGGCAAATGCATTCGTGTTTGCCCAACTGATGCCATTGTCGGCAGTAAGCAAGTGTTGCACACAATTTTGCCACAGTTATGTACCTCGTGCAGTAATTGTATTAATACCTGTCCAACAGACTGTATTACATTAAGCACTTTAGGCACTGTATTAAGTGAATCAGAAGAGTTAGCGCTAACTGAGAAAAAGCAACAGCGAATAAACCATAATCAATTAGTGCCACCAACAATTTTGTTTCCTCGTGTCACACCGATGGCAAACAAAACTAGCACATCGATCGACCGAAAACAGTCTATCGCCGATGCCATTGCTAGAGTAAAAGCCAAAAAAAACCTCGCTAAATAGCGAGGTTTTCATATTACGATAGAACTAATATTAATTAGTCTTTGTTACCACTTCTAAATGCACGTTTTCGGTCATTTTCCGTCAAATGACGTTTACGAAGACGAATAGATAACGGTGTTACTTCCACTAATTCATCATCGTCGATAAACTCTAACGCTTGTTCCAATGACATTTTAATTGGTGGTGAAAGTGTTGTTGCTTCGTCGGTACCTGATGCTCGCATATTAGTCAATTTTTTACCCGTTAAACAGTTAACAGTTAAATCGTTTGAACGAGTATGTATACCAATGATTTGCCCTTCATATACTTCAGCACCATGACCTAGGAATAACTTACCACGATCTTGTAAACCATATAACGCATAAGCCAATGCTTTACCTGTACCGTTAGAAATCATTACGCCATTATTACGCTGACCAATTTCGCCTGGGCGAATATCATCATAATGACTAAATGTAGAATAAAGTAAACCTGTACCTGAAGTCATAGTCATAAATTCAGTTCTGAAACCGATAAGTCCACGGCTTGGAATTACATAATCTAAACGTACGCGACCTTTACCATCTGGTAACATGTTTGTTAGATCACCTTTACGTAAACCAAGGGCTTCCATTACTGAACCTTGATGCTGTTCTTCAATATCAAGCGTAACTTGTTCAAATGGTTCTTGTTTTTTACCGTCAATTTCTCTAAAAATAACCTTAGGGCGAGAAACACCTAACTCATAACCTTCACGGCGCATATTTTCAATTAGTACTGATAAATGCAATTCACCACGACCCGATACTCTAAAAGCATCTGGATCTGGAGTTTCTTCAACGCGCAACGCAACATTATGTACAAGCTCTTTATTTAAACGCTCAAGAATTTGTCGAGATGTTACATATTTACCTTCTTTACCAGCAAATGGTGAGCTATTAACATTAAAGAACATAGTTACTGTTGGTTCATCAACAGTTAATGCCGGCAGAGCTTCAACGCAACTGTTATCACAAATCGTGTCAGAGATACCGAGTTCACCAAGACCAGTTAATGCAATAATATCACCAGCTTCGGCAACTTCAGCTTCATAACGTTGCAGCCCTAAATGACCTAGCACTTGCCCTACTTTACCTGTACGTTTGTTACCTTCACTATCAACTATAGTCACTTGTTGATTTGGTTTAACACGACCACGTTTAATACGACCAATACCAATAACGCCAACATAATTATTATAATCAAGTTGAGAAATTTGCATTTGGAATGGACCATCTAAATCCACTTTTGGTGGTTCAACATGTTTAACAATCGCTTCAAATAGTGGCGTCATATCTTCAGCCATATTTTCATGATCTAAGCCCGCAATACCCATTAATGCAGAAGCATAAACAATAGGGAAATCTAGCTGTTCATCAGTTGCCCCTAAATTAACGAATAGATCAAATACTTGGTCAACTACCCAATCAGGGCGAGCACCTGGGCGGTCAACTTTATTGATAACCACAATCGGTTTTAAACCATAAGCAAATGCTTTTTGCGTTACAAAACGTGTTTGAGGCATTGGTCCATCCATTGCATCAACGAGCAATAATACAGAATCAACCATAGACATAACACGTTCAACTTCACCACCAAAATCAGCATGTCCTGGGGTATCAACGATATTAATTCGGTAACCATTCCAATCAATAGCGGTATTTTTAGCTAAAATGGTAATACCACGCTCTTTTTCGAGAGCATTAGAGTCCATGATGCGTTCGTTATCGTCACCCCGTAGATTATCTAGCGTACCTGACTGTTTTAATAACTTATCAACCAATGTTGTTTTACCATGGTCAACGTGAGCAATAATGGCAATATTTCTTAAATTTTCAATCACAATTAAAATTCCAATTAGGAGACAGATTCTATAGGCGCAGTATTGTACACCTTTTTAGCCGAAATGTTGATCTATATCACAAAGTTTCTTTAAAAGAAGTTGAACACTTGATATCTTTAGAAAAATATCAAGTTATTTGTAAAAAAGTTTCCGGTAACTATACGTTTAAGTATAAAACTGTTCAGCAAATTCATCTACCTTTGCCCAATCTGTATATTCAATAACCGGTTTTGTTACATCAGTGTCACCTTTCCCTAACCACATAATAAAGCGGATCATATTGCGATCAAACCAATTATATTGAGGATAATAAAGCGCGCCAGCAAAAACAGCAATAAAAGCTGGTTTCCATGCTATTTTAGCTAAAAACTTTTTGGTATATAAATTTGTTTCTGGTGTATTTTTATTGGGTTTCCTCGCAACCATATTTACCCCAAAAAATCCAGACTTCATACTATTTAACTGCTGATAATTCTTATCGATAAATACTTTCATCACTTTGCTATAAAATCCATAACGAATCGAACTTCCCAATAAGGCTGCTTGGTATTGCGTCAAATCGATTTTAGTATCAGGTAACAGTTCAATAACATCACAATCACATCGACCATTAAGTCGTGTTTTTATACGTTGCATAATCTTAAATGTCTGTTTTTCATGTGTGGTATAGAGTAATAAAACTTTTATAGCGGAATTCATAACTTGCTGCCTCTTTTGTTAAACTCTTGGGTAAATATCAATTTTACTTTTTTTATGATAAAAATTAAAAGATTGGGGATGATTTCATTAAAAATTTTGATTATAGTGTTACACTAATTCAATCAAATCGGAACCAATTATGGCAATTTCACCACCAAAGCTAAGTGCAATTATTTTGGCGGCAGGAAAAGGCACACGGATGCATTCCAACCTACCTAAAGTTTTACATAAAATTGGCGCCAAGCCGATGTTACAACATGTGATTGATACAGTTCAACAACTTAATACAAATCGCATCAATATTGTTTATGGACATGGCAAACAACAGCTTAAAGATGCGCTTAAAGAGCAACATGTGCAACTGGTATATCAAGCTGAACAACTAGGTACTGGTCATGCTGTGCAACAAGCTATCCCTTACATTCAAGATGACGAAGATATCTTAATTTTATATGGCGACACGCCCCTTATATCGGTTCAAACACTACAAACTTTAATTGCCAGTAAACCCCAGCAAGGCATCGCTTTATTAACTGTTATTCTTGAAGATCCAACAGGTTATGGTCGAATAGAACGCAAAAATGGCAAAGTTGTTGCTATTATTGAACAAAAAGATGCTACACCAGAACAACAAAAAATCAATGAAATTAACACTGGCATAATGCTAGTTAACGGAAAATTATTGAAAAGTTGGTTACTACGTTTAACCAATAATAATGCGCAAAAAGAGTTCTACTTAACCGATATTATTGCTTTTGCTTACCAAGATGGTTATAAAATCTTAACCTCGCACCCAGTTCAACAATTTGAAGTTGAAGGTGTTAATAATCGCCTACAATTGGCAATGTTAGAAAGACAATATCAACATCTGCAAGCTCAAAATTTATTACTAGCTGGTGTAACACTGCTTGATCCAAATCGCTTTGACTTACGAGGCACACTATCGCATGGTAAAGATGTTACGATTGATTGTAATGTAATTATTGAAGGAAATGTCAAACTAGGCAATAACGTATTTATTGGTGCAGGCTGTGTCTTAAGAAATTGCTCAATTGATGACAATTCAACAATCAGTCCGTATAGCATTATTGAAGATTCAACTATCGCTAAACAGTGCACTATCGGACCTTTCGCCCGTCTACGACCTGGTTCACAGCTTGATGAACAAGCCCATGTTGGCAACTTTGTTGAATTAAAAAAAGCACATCTAGGCCAAGCAAGCAAAGCCGGACACTTAAGCTATCTTGGCGATAGCGAAATTGGTAGTAACGTCAACATAGGTGCAGGCACCATCACCTGTAATTATGACGGTGCAAATAAATTTAAAACTATTATTGAAGATGATGTGTTTGTCGGTTCTGATACGCAATTAATTGCACCTGTAAAAGTGGGTAAAGGGGCAACTATTGCAGCAGGGACAACGGTTACCAATAATGTGAATGAGAACGAATTGGTCGTAAGCCGAGTAAAACAAAAACAACTTGCTGGTTGGAAACGACCAACAAAGCTAACTAACGAGGAATAAGATATGTGTGGAATTGTAGGTGCTATCGCCAAACGTGATGTTGCTGAAATATTATTAGAAGGTTTAAAACGATTAGAATATCGTGGTTATGACTCAGCAGGACTGGCAATTATTTCACCACAAGGTGAATTACAACGCGTTCGTCGTGTTGGCAAAGTACAAGCACTTAAAGATGCCATTGAACAGCATCCACTAGAAGGATCTACAGGAATTGCTCATACTCGCTGGGCAACTCATGGTGAACCAGCTGAACACAATGCTCATCCACATGTATCTGGTTTTATTGCCGTTGTGCATAATGGAATTATCGAAAATTTTGAACCACTACGTGAAAAGCTGATCGCCAAAGGTTATCAATTTCGTTCAGAAACGGATACTGAAGTTATTGCCCACTTAATTCATAACATTATATCAACAGAAGATTGTTCCTTATTTGACGCTGTACAAAAAGCTATTCCACAACTACGAGGGGCTTACGGTACAGTCATTATAGACACTCGCAATCCAGATATACTGGTTGCGGCACGTTCAGGCAGTCCTTTAGTTATAGGTTGTGGCGTAGGAGAGAACTTTATCGCATCCGATCAATTAGCACTATTACCCGTCACTCGCCAATTCATCTATTTGGAAGAAGGTGATATCGCACTTATCACTCACCGAAAAGTAACAATCTTAGACAAAAATCATCAAAAAGTAGCAAGACCATGTTTAGAATCTGATGCAAAGTATGATGCGGGTAGTAAAGCAGGCTACAGCCATTACATGCAAAAAGAGATCTACGAACAACCTAATGCAATAAAAAATACGCTTGAAGGTCGCATGGTACATGGTAAAGTTGATTTGTCCGAACTTGGTGATGAAGCCAAAGCCATCCTTAAACAGGTTGAGCATGTTCAAATTGTTGCCTGTGGTACTGCTTATAATGCAGGTATGGTTGCACGTTATTGGTTTGAAGCTTTAGCAGGAATTCCTTGTGATGTCGAGATTGCATCAGAATTCCGTTATCGAAATCCAGCTCGTCGCAAAAATAGCTTATTTATCACCCTTTCACAATCTGGTGAAACGGCTGACACACTCGCTGCATTGCGATTAGCCAAAGAAAATAATTACCTAAGCACCCTTGCTATCTGTAATGTGGCTGCCTCAACACTCGTGCGCGAAGCAGATTTAGTTCTATTAACCAAGGCGGGGGTTGAAATCGGTGTTGCGTCAACTAAAGCCTTTACCACACAATTAACGGTTTTATTGCTACTAGTTGCTAAATTAGGACGCATAAATAATATGGCTGAAAGTACTGAGCAGGCTATTGTGCATGCACTACAAGTCCTACCAAACCGCATTGAACAAGTGCTCACAGCAGAACCTCAAATAAAAAAACTAGCTAGTCATTTTGTGGATAAACATCATGCGCTATTCTTAGGTCGAGGTGATGAGTATCCAATCGCTATGGAAGCTTCGCTAAAGCTCAAAGAAATATCTTATATTCACGCTGAAGCCTATGCTGCTGGTGAACTCAAACATGGTCCACTTGCATTAATTGATGCAGATATGCCAGTGATTGTTATGGCGCCAACCAATGAAATGCTAGAAAAATTAAAATCTAATATAGAAGAAGTTCGAGCGCGTGGTGGTCAACTCTATGTTTTTGCTCAAGAAGATGCAGGCTTTGTTAGTGATGATACCATGCATATTATCAATCTTCCCCATATTGAAGAGCTAACCGCACCGATTTACTACACCGTACCAACCCAGTTACTTGCGTATCATGTTGCTTTGATCAAAGGAACCGATGTCGATCAGCCTCGTAATTTGGCAAAATCGGTTACCGTGGAGTAAGTTTGGTTGGATTAAATGTGATAATTATTTGTTTTAATATTTTAATCAAGCATAATAACCTGATGAACTGACACCAAGTAATGAGCATATCCTAGTAACGGGATAGCAGGTTAAATGATTTTTCATATAAGCGTACTTCACCGACTTGGATTGTTGATGAAGTACACATGCGCCTTTTTTAGTATATCATTGGCCATTTTCAGTTCTTTAATCTCTTTTTCTAATGCCATAATCCGCTGTTGCTCAGTTGTTAACTCTCGACGGCTGGTTTTATTTGGGGAAAGTTGCCTAATCTATTTACCTAGGGTTGATTTACCCACACCTAGATGGTTGGCAAGTTCGCTGATAGAAAGGTGTGCATTAGATAACGCATAATCCACTGATTGTTGTTTGAATTCGATACTAAATTTTTTGACCATGATATTTGTCTTCTATGATTTTTGTTTATATCATAGAGGTGACTTTTGTCCACTTTTTTGGCGAGGAATATAATGTTAAAACAATCTTTTAATATTGAAGCTATATCAAAAATTATCAGTAAGCGAGATGTATGGAAATGGTCTCTTTGGAATAATAATTCAGAACACGAAAAGTGTTTAATAGAATTAGAAAGAAAGATTAATTCTAACAAATATTCTATTGCACCATTTAAAGAACATATACATAAAAATAAAAAAACATTTCAAGCTTCCTCTATCGAAGATACATTATCTATCAAACTATTGGATAAATATTTAAGACGAATATATAAGGTAAAACAATCTGATAGGCAAAAATTAATCCTACAAATAAAAAGCTTATTAACCGACAATGAAGATTTTAAAATAATTCGACTTGATATTGAAAAATGTTATGAATCCATTAATTTTTCAAAAATTTTAAGTAGATTAGAATCTGATATGCTTTTAGCACCTAATTGTCTTCAACTTTTAAATTCAATTCATGATATATGTGAAAAACAAAAAATTTCGGGCTTACCTAGAGGATTATCTATTTCTCCTACTTTGACTGAACTTTTTTTAGAAAAAATTGATAAAGGGTTAAAACACCAAGATGGTGTTATATATTTCAGAAGGTATGTTGATGATTATTTTATAATAGTTGAGTGTGGTAAAGAATCAACAATAGAAGGCTACATTATAAATGAATTATATCAGATAGGGTTAAACATTAATAAAAAATCTGATAAATATGCAATTGCGCCATCAAGAAATTGTTGTTTTGACTACTTGGGATATAACTTTTCGACAAAATATAAAGAAAAAAAAAAAAATACAGTTAATCTTTGTATTTCTAACTCAAAATTATCTAGAATAAAAAGTAAAATTGCCTTGTCCTTTAATGATTACAAAACAAATAAAAATTTCAATCTATTAAAGCAAAGAATTAATTATTTATCCTCGATCCGAATTATAAAAAAACACGAAAATGGTACTCTTTTAGGAGGGATTGCATATAGTTATTGTCATGTAACCGATGATTTTGAATTATTAAAAAAAATTGATGGCTTTTATATAAAAATGATTAATTCAAAAAGGTTTGGATTGACCGTTGCACAACAAAATGAATTGAAGAAAAAATCTTTCTATGGTTTTGTAAAAAATAAAAAAAAGTCTACTTTTACAAGAAAAAAAGTACAACAAATAGTAAGGATATGGAAAAATGCCTAACATCATAAAAATTGATTTATCAGATAAATATCGCACACTTCTAACTGATGTATTACCTTATGAACTTCCTTTATGGTACAACAATTATAATATGTATAACTGTCTTAAAAATAATTTAAGTAATTATATGACAGTTTCAACTTTAAAAAATAAAATTAGTGAAAACTTAATTCCTTTTAACTATAAAGTTTTTAGAGGGGAAAATAAAAGCCCTCGTGTTTTATCTATTATTCACCCACTATCTCAATTACATGTGTGTGATTTTTATGAAAAATATGCAACTATTATAGAATATTATTGTAGTAAGTCTGATAAATCTCTTAGATACCCATTTAAAATTGCCACTAGCTTTTATGGAAAAGTTAACAAAATGGGGGCTCAAAAAAAAATTGATAGTATTGAAATGTATGAAGATGACCCCAAAACTGCTAGTTCATATTTTAAGTATCTTAAATATCCCTTTCTATATCGTTTTTTCGAGTCTTATGAATATCATAAATTAGAAAAACGTTTCAATCATATGATGCAAGTTGATATATCTAAGTGTTTTCCTAATATATATACACACAGCATTGGTTGGGCGACAAAAAACAAAAGGCTAGCAAAGAATAGAAGTAATGGTTCATTTGAACATCATTTTGATACATTAATGCAAAATACAAACTACAAAGAAACTAATGGTATAGTCGTTGGACCAGAGGTTTGTAGAATATTTGCCGAAATAATTTTACAACAAATAGATATAGATATTGTAAAAATATTAAAATCAAAATATGAAGATGGCATTGATTATGAAATAAGAAGGTACGTTGATGATTATTTCATTTTTTACAGATCATTAAATGTAGGAGAGGCAGTTCATTTAGCAATTTCAGATGCACTTGTAAAATATAAGCTACATCTGAATGAAGCTAAAACAGAGTATATTGTTAGACCATTTACAACAAAAATATCTATTACTAAAAATAATATTAAAAACACTATTCATAAATTATTTAATTATAAAACTGAAAAAAATGGAGAAATACATAAAATAAATTATCCAGACAGAAAAGCAAATCAAATTATTTCTAAAATTAAAATGGTCATTTTTCAAAATAATGTTTTGTATAGCTCAATTTCTAATTACCTTATTAAATCAATTGAAAACCAATTTACAGATCTTATAAATGAAATAAATGGATTAGATAAAAAAGAAGAACATCACTTAAATTGGATTTTAGTTGATTTAGATGTTTTATTCTTTTTTTATGCAATGGATATTAGGGTAAGAACAACGGATAAAATTGCAAAACAAGTTGAATTTTTATTAACAACAATATCAACTTGGAAAGAAGAAGCAATAAAAGAGGTTATTTATAAAAAAATATTTGACCTTATAAAGCAAGCTATTGATATTTTCCTTATCACAAAAGGTGAATTATACGGTCTTGAGATACTTAATCTATTAGTTTTATTAACATTATTACCTGTCCATTATCAACTAGATGTAAATAGATTAGATCAATATTATCTACGATTAATAGGTACTACATCAGAAGATGATTTTTATTTTATATGGGTTACTTTTTTATTATACATCAAAAATAACAATGTCTATGATGAAATAAAATCGAAGTTAATTATTTTGGCTAAAGATTATTTAACAAATAATAAAGATCTTTTCAACTCATCACATTATTTTATTTTATTTTTTGATTTTGCATCTTGTCCATATGTGGAAAAAAATATTCGGTCTGATGTGATCAATAAAGTAAAAAAAATAAATAAGGCAAATTATAAAGATGAAACAAAAGATTATATTTTAAATAATGATTTTATTGTTCAATGGAAAAAAACTGACTATTTACAAAATAGCTTAAATAAGCGAGAATTTATATTCTCGTATGAGTGATTATGTCCCTCAACCTGATAATTTTTCTTTTGATAGAGATATTGATTGGGTGTTCTGGCACCACACACGAACAAGGTTGAGGGGCTCCAACTGTAACTATCCCCTAAAACAGTACAACAAACTTTTCTGACTATTAATAAACTAACCCAATATTCATCTAACTAATATCAGCCTTTATTTCCCACTATTGCAATTAGTCGGTATAATGCCAACAATTTTATTGTTAAGTGAGTTATGCATGAAAACGCTATTTGCCAGCACGTCTCGTGGGCTTGAAGAGTTATTAAAAAAAGAGTTAGAACAAATTGGTGCAATTAATTGTAAAATTGCGCAAGGTGGTGTTTATTTTGATGCCGATGACAAAACGCTATATCAATCATTATTATGGTCGCGTTTGGCATCTCGCATTTTACTACCTATTGCCGAGTTCGACATCTATAGCGATTTGGATCTGTACTCTTGTGTGTTTAATATTAAATGGCCAGATATTTTTGCTGTTGATAACTCTTTCGTGATTAATTTTGTTGGTATAAACGAGTTTATCCGTAATAGTCAATATGGTGCGCTAAAGATCAAAGATGCTATTGTCGATCACTTTTTACGTCATACCAACATACGCCCCAATGTGGCTAAGCAAGATCCAGATATTCGGCTTCATGCTTATTTAAATAAAAACCGTGTCACACTATCTTTAGATCTAAGTGGTAATAGTTTACATGAGCGTGGTTATCGAGAGCAAACAGGGAAAGCTCCACTAAAAGAAAGCCTAGCAGCAGCTATTATTATGCGTTCTGGTTGGAAAACAAATGAGCCATTGCTCGATCCGATGTGTGGTTCAGGTACATTACTAATTGAAGCGGCAATGATCGCATCACAAATCCCACCTGGTTTACATCGTAAACAGTGGGGATTTTTTGCTTGGAAAGGCTTTAACCCGACATTGTGGAACGAATTGCTTTTCACCGCAAAACATAACGTATCTAAAACAAACACTGCATTTATCGGTTATGATAATAATGCGACGGTACTTGAACGAGCTAAACAAAATGCTCTTCAAGCAGGTGTGGGGGATTTAATTACTTTTTCGATGCAAGATGTGACACAACTGACCAATCCATTGCCAACTGAAACGGTAGGCATGATCATCAGTAATCCACCTTATGGAGAACGCTTAGAAAGCGAACCTGCGCTTATAGCTTTGCATACGGCACTTGGTCGACAAATCAAACAAAATTTTGGTGGATGGCGCTTATCATTATTTAGCGGTGCGCCACAATTGTTAGATTGCTTACAAATGAGAGCAGAAAGACAATTCAAAGCAAAAAATGGCCCTCTCGACTGTATACAAAAAAATTATGTCATTGCTAAGCGTAATACTGAAGAAGCAATCACAAATTCTACTATGCCTGCGGCTGATTTTGCTAACCGATTACGCAAAAATAAACAAAAGTTAGAAAAATGGGCTGCTCAAGAACAACTGGAATGTTATCGGCTTTATGATGCAGATTTGCCTGAATACAATGTCGCTATCGATCGTTATAAAGATAAAATAGTGATGCAAGAATACGCAGCGCCGAAAAACATCGATCCACAAAAAACTCGCCAACGACTTTTTGATATTATTAACGCCACCATGTCAGTGCTTGAGCTTACCGCCGATCAGTTAGTATTAAAAACAAGAGAAAAGCAAAAAGGCAAACAGCAATACCAAAAGCTAGGACAAAAACAGGACTATTTTTTAGTCCATGAATACCCGATTAATCAGCGCAAAACCGCATTTTGGGTTAATGTGACCGATTATTTAGATACAGGATTGTTTTTAGATCATCGCTTAGCACGAAAAATGATTGGTGAAATGAGTGCAGGAAAAGACTTTCTAAACCTATTTGCCTATACAGGTAGTGCAACGGTTTATGCTGGACTTGGCGGAGCAAAATCAACCACCACGGTCGATATGTCTCGCACCTATTTGGAATGGGCAGATCGTAATTTAAAACAAAATGGTTTAACAGGTAAAAAACATCGATTAATTCAGGCGGATTGTTTGCTCTATTTATCTCAAGCTGATGAACAATTCGATTTAATTTTTATCGATCCGCCGACATTTTCAAACTCAAAAAGGATGAACGATACCTTTGATGTTCAGCGTGATCATCTAAAATTGATGACGGATTTAAAACGTCTGTTAAGACCTAATGGTACTATCATTTTCTCCAACAATAAGCGTGGTTTTAAAATGGATAGTATCGGTATGCAAAACCTAGGGCTAACCTATCAAGAAATTACCAATAAAACGCTATCGCTTGATTTTAAACGCAATAAACAAATTCACTGCTGTTTTATTGTAAAACATCAATAAACACAAACCGCCATAAGGCGGTTAATTTATTAAAATTATGACAAAATAAAACATTCAACAAAATTAAACCATTTCAGCTGGGTTTGATTTGCTAAATAATATATAAGCAGTAATCACTAATAATAAAATTCAATCTTGTAAAAAAGTTTCAGGAAACTATACGTTTTAGTATATTTTTCTCTTACCACCTTCTAGAAGAGTGATCTTAATCACAAAAATAAAAAATAGACCCATTTTAACAATGTGACACTCATCACACTTATCAATTTTTTTTAATGAATTGAATAACTAAATCCTTCTACAATAACAGCATGATGATTATACAATCAATAAGGAAAGTTTTATATTATGACAAGTTCAAACATCAAATTAAAAGTTCAAAATTTTGGACGATTTTTAAGTAATATGGTCATGCCAAATATCGGCGCATTTATTGCTTGGGGATTTATTACCGCTATTTTTATTCCAACGGGCTGGTACCCAAACGAAACCATTGCCAAGTTAGTTAGCCCGATGATCACTTACTTATTACCACTGTTGATTGGTTATACTGGCGGTAAATTAGTTCACGGTGAACGAGGCGCCGTTGTCGGTGCAATTACGACAATGGGGGTCATTGTTGGTGCAGATATTCCGATGTTCTTAGGTGCTATGATAGTCGGACCACTTGGTGGCTGGGTAATAAAACAATTTGATAAAACCATAGACGGAAAAGTCAAAAGTGGCTTTGAAATGTTAGTCAATAATTTTTCAGCTGGTATTATTGGCATGCTACTTGCGTTGCTTTCTTTTTTTGCAATTGGACCTTCTGTCGTTGTTGCATCAAGTAAATTAACTCTTGCTGTTAATTTCCTAGTTGAGCATAACTCACTACCTTTAACTTCAATTATTATTGAACCTGCCAAGATTCTTTTCTTAAATAATGCAATTAACCACGGTATATTCTCACCATTAGGTGTTCAACAAGCAGCAGAGCATTCTCAATCTATTTTCTTTTTAATCGAAGCAAATCCTGGTCCTGGATTAGGTTTATTACTTGCTTATATGTTGCTTGGTAAAGGTTCTGCAAAAAGTTCAGCCAGTGGTGCAGCAATCATTCATTTCTTTGGGGGAATTCATGAAATTTATTTCCCATATGTATTAATGAACCCTCGCCTTATTATTGCAGTGATTTTAGGTGGAATGACCGGAGTATTTACTTTAACACTATTTGGTGCCGGTTTAAGTTCACCAGCATCGCCAGGATCAATCATCGCCGTTCTTGCGGTCACTCCAAAATCATCAATGTTTGGCGTAATTATTTCTGTCATTGCAGCAACAATGGTTACTTTTATCGTTTCCGCTATTTTATTAAAAACCACCAAAGAAGCAGATAAAAGCCTTGAAGAGGCAAAATCGAATATTTCTGAAATGAAAAATGAATCAAAAGGAATTGTAAATGGTACACTTGATCTTACTAAAGTTAAAAAAATTATAGTGGCTTGTGACGCAGGAATGGGCTCAAGTGCTATGGGCGCAGGAGTATTACGCAAAAAAGTTCAAGATGCAGATTTGGATATTTTTGTCACTAATGTGGCAATTAATAATCTGCCTGATGATGTTGACATTGTTATTACACATAAAGACTTAACCGATCGAGCAAAACAACACGCACCAAATGCACATCATATTTCATTAACTAACTTTTTAGATAGTCAATTATATAGCCAACTCGTGGCGGATCTTTTAAGCTCTCAAGCAAATAATGAAGCAAGTGAAACAGTGCCTATAAGCAATCAATCGACTGATAATATTCCTCTATTTAAATTATCACAACAAAATATCTTTTTAGGGTTAACCGCTAAAAATAAAGAAGAAGCAATTCGTTTTACAGGGCAAAAATTGGTTGATAATGGTTATGTCACACCAACTTACATTGAAGCAATGCTAGAGCGTGAAAAATTAACATCAACTTATTTAGGAGAATCAATAGCCGTTCCACATGGCACTATTGAATCAAAAGACGATGTTATTAAAACTGGTATCGTATTTTGCCAATACCCTGCTGGGGTTCAATTTGGTGATGAAGAAGATGATAAAGCAAAAATTGTGATTGGTATTGCTGCTCACAATAATGAACATCTTGATGTCATAGCAAAACTGACTAATGCATTAGATGATGAAACTATTATTGCAAAATTAGCAACGACAAATAATATTAAAGAAGTTTTAGCAATACTAAGTTAACCTATTTCTATTTCCCGCTTTACACGGGAAATAGAGTGAAATATTTCAAATTAAATTATAAAGTTAAGGATTATTATTATGCAAGCACTACACTTTGGCGCAGGTAACATTGGACGAGGTTTTATCGGCAAATTACTATCCGATGCTGGTGTACAAGTTACATTTGCTGATGTCAATCAGGAAATTATTGATGCCATCGCCACTCGTCATGAATATCCGGTAAATGTTGTTGGCGAGCAATCCACTACTGAGATAGTTAAAAATGTTGATGGAATTAATAGCACCTCTAATGAAGTGATCGATTATATTGCCAGCGTTGATTTACTCACCACTGCAGTTGGTCCACAAATTTTAGCGCGTATTGCTCCAACGATTGCCCAAGGAATTATTGCAAGATATAATCGAGGTAACAGTAAGCCACTTAATATTATTGCTTGTGAAAACATGGTACGAGGTACCAGCCAATTTAAACAAGAAATCTTTAAAGCGCTACCAGAAGAAATTCAGCAATGGACAAACATTCATATCGGTTTTGTCGATTCTGCGGTGGATCGTATTGTACCACCTGCAACATCAAAAACAGGCGATATACTAGAAGTGACTGTTGAGACTTTCTCGGAATGGATTGTTGATGAAACACAATTTGTAGGCATTATTCCAACCATTAAAGGCATGCAACCCGTTGATAATTTAATGGCTTTTGTGGAACGTAAGTTATTTACACTTAATACTGGTCACGCAATAACTGCTTATTTAGGATTTTATAATGGTATTGGCACAATACGTGATGCAATTCTAGATGAACGTATTCGTTTAATTGTACGCGGAGCCATGGAAGAGAGCGGGTTAGTACTTATCAAACGTTACAATTTTGATGAGCAAAAACACATGGCATATATTGAAAAAATATTATCCCGCTTTGAAAATCCTTATTTACAGGATGATACTGCACGTGTTGGGCGTCAGCCAATTCGTAAATTAGGTGCAGACGATCGTTTAATAAAACCATTACTTGGCACCTTTGAATATCAAGTTAAAAACACTAACTTACTAATTGGAGTTGCTGCTGCGCTTAACTATCGTAATAATGATGATGAGCAAGCAGTTAAACTAGAAAAACTCATTACTGAAAAAGGCGTTAAACAAGCTTTTTGTGAAATCTCTAGTATTGACGTTAATAATTCTATTGTTATGAAGGTTGAAGAAATTTATACTGCAATGCAAGATCATCAATTTGTCTAATTCTCAATGCCAGAATCGATATTACAAGAAGATATAATATTAGAAAAACTCAACCAGCAAGCTGATATTCACAGCTTGCTAAAAGTTGCCATTAAATTAATTAATGATAATGTCATCAAATTGATTCTTAAAGTCTTCCGAAAAGAGCCTCACGCCATTAAATTTGTTATTCCCTCATTGGTGGGTAAAAATGGACCTCTCAATGATACCTCAGTGTGCCTAAAACTACTTTATGTGTTGGGTATTATTTCTCGTGAGGATTACGAAGATATAGAGCTACTGATTGCTGTTTTGGACGAACTAGAGCTAGACGACAAACAATACACTTATTTAGATGATGAAATTTTAGGTCCTATTAGCTTATTACATGATATGGTATTACCACCAAGCTGGGAATCGCAACACGAAAAAGTAAAACAATCAGGTATTGTCGATACTTTAAAATCTTCCATTTACCAAAATCGCTATCAACAAATGATACGCTCGGCACTCATCATCGCTATCACAGAGTTAACGGTTCGAATCATTAATAAACAAAAGATTGACTATTTTCCATAATAATATTGATTGTATATTTTGTTGATACGTTAAATTTACTCTGCTCGTCACTTATATCTATTTAAAGAAATGATTCGCAATTTAAAAAAAATAATTTAACGAGTAAAAACATCGATTAATTCAGGCGGATTGTTTTGCTCTATTTATCTTAAGCTGATGAACAATTCAATTTAATGTTTATCTTTCCGCCCACATTTTCAAACTCGAAACGCATGAATAATACCTTTGATGTTCAGCGTGATCATCTAAAATTGATGACGGATTTAAAACGTCTGTTAAGACCTAATGATACTATCATTTTCTCCAACAATAAGCGTAGTTTTAAAATGGATAGTAGTGGTATGCAGAATCTGGGGCTCACCTATCAAGAAATTAATAATAAAACCCTTTCGCTGGATTTTAAACGCAACAAACAGATTCACTGCTGTTTTATTGTAAAACATTAATAGACGGAGCTGGAAAACAGCTAATCCACCCGAATATCAAAATAGCCGTTAGAGGGTACTGGGCACTAATACGATGTTAGTATGCTAAACATAGATGTTTGGCATGATTTTACAATGTCCTAAATAATTCACAACTAGTATGTTAAAACCGAGCGATGACTTAAGCTACTCTTGGGTATGTAAACATATCTCCTTAGATTGTTTTTAAAGGCTGTGGTATAACTGGTTTAATTCGGGTGTTGTCATCGTATAGAAATGATCACTGAAGTTTATAACACCCGAAACCTGTAATTCTAAATATTTAAAAAGAATTCATTGGGATATTCACCTAATTTTATTTAATTTTTCAACAAAACTTAATCATCCTACCTAACAACTAACACCGAAGTTTTAGCACCACGAACCACCCCAGAAGCATTAGATCCTAAAAGATGAGTTGAGATATTAGGACGACGTGAGCCTAGAAGAATTAAATCGGGTTGAATTTCTTCCGCTAAACGGAGAATCTCATCCCTTGGATTACCAAATGCAATAGAAAAGGATACGTTTTCACGCGGTAAATCAATCGAGTCGATAAGTTTATGCAAGTCTTTTTCCGTTTGTACTATAGCTTTATCCTTAAATTCGTCAAAACCAAATGAGTAAGCATTCACAATGGCTGAGGCGACTGGTAATGAATGAAAAAAGATAACTTGGGAATTAGACAGTTTGGCTAAGCACTCTACATGTGGAATCACTTTCTTGGTTAATTGGTCTTCAAGCACATCAATAGGAACTAAAATTTTTTTGTACATAACTCCCCCCCTTGCTTTGTTAAAGATTCAATTATATATTCAGTGAACCTAAAATAGGTTTTACCTAGCTAGTATGATACTCATTTTAAATTTAAACTTTAATTATTTTTTATCCAATTTATGATGGAGATCAACATGAGCTATATTATTTATCAACCTAATATAAAAATCTAGTTAGAACACATAGTTGATCGTTATGGTCATATCGGGTTTAATGAACACCATTTTTCTTGGATTTTAAGAGATAATTAAAATGAGAATCATATTAGCATCAACATCTGTATCCCGTAAAAAAGTGCTCGAAAAATTAGCTATCCCTTTTGAGTGTGTACCGCCTGTATGCGATGAAACACCGCTAGTCGGCGAATCAGCTCAGCAATTGGTGGTTCGACTAGCAAAACTTAAAGCCCAATCATTAGCGACGCAGTTTGCTGATAGTTTAATTATTGGCTCTGATCAAGTTGGTGTGTTAGACGGTAATATTGTTTGCAAACCGCATACAATTGATAATGCCCGTAAACAGCTTCGACAAAGCAGCGGTAAAGCTTTCTATTTTTATACTGGTATGACAGTAATTAATACCAAAACACAACAACAAACCACTATTTGCGAACCATTTAAGGTGACTTTTCGGCATTTAACTGATTCAGAAATTGATGCTTACATTAGCAAAGAGAAGCCACTACAATGTGCTGGCAGTTTTAAATGTGATGAACTGGGCATCACCCTGTTTGATAAACTTGAAGGTAATGATATTAATTCATTAGTTGGGTTGCCATTATTAAAACTCAATAAAATTATGATCGACATGGGTTGTAATCCACTTTTAATATAACAATTCAGTTAATAACTAAACCCATTAGTCAATAAATCGTCCAGCTGACATTTTCATAACTTTTTGGCTATAACGAGCAAAATCGTGATAAGGGCGCTTATTTTTAATACTATTTTATAAATTAAATTAAGAAAATAAACCTGTGAATAAAATAACATTAACCGATATTTTTATTTTTTTATGCATTAAGTATATACTTAGGCAAAATTGAGTTCTGAATATATTGAGTAACAAATCTTATGCCACTATCGACATTAATTGTTTTGCCACTTTTTATTATTACAATTGTTTTTGCCTCACTCTTTAAACAGACAAAATGGCAAATGTTAAGCATAATTTTACTAACAATCTTTATTGTAATGGAGCTAACTTCTATCTATTTTAGTGGTGGCTTTATTGATTATCAGTTTTATGTAAATTTAAACATTAATGACATAATCGAAGGGCTATTTATTTTTAAATTACAAGCAGTCTTAGTTATCGTTGTCTTTTTTGCCCTTATTTTTTTGCTATCAAAACTCGCAGATTTATGCAAACGTAAATGTCATTTAGTGTTTCGTCTGTTACTAGCCTTTGTGGCAATAGTATCCATCAGTTACCATAATGGTCCATTCAGTCGCTTATACGAAATCTATCAAGTTACAAGCGCACCTCGTGAGCCATTTGAGCAGGCGTTACAATCACTTAATATGACTCACTATACCAATAAAGATCAGCTTGTTAGCTATCAAGGTAAAAATATTATTGTTTTATCTTTAGAATCATTTGAACAAGGCTTTTTCGATTTTGAGGATATTACCCCTAATTTACAAAAACTTCGCCAAAATTATACCTTTTTTGCTAATATGCCCATGAGTCCAGGAAGCTCATGGACTACCGCATCAATGTACACTTATATGACCGGTATGCCCTTTCTAATTGGTGGCTACACAACATCACCACTAATGCGCGCAGAAAAGACCAATCTAGTTAGCCTAGGCGATATTCTTAATCAAGCGGGTTATCAAACCCGTTATGTAATGGCTAGCCCTGATTTTGCTGGTATTGGTCACACAGCAGAACTGTTTGGTATGCAAGTCATTTCTGAAAAAAACTATGTCGACCAATATCCACTAGCACCTTTTGGGCTGTATGACAAGGACATTTTTGATGTAGCGCAAAAACAAATTACTGAAATGCGCAAAACAAAAAAACCTTTTGCTTTATTTATTTCAACTGTTTCAACTCATGCCCCAAATGGTTTTGATGATGAAAGAATGAAATCGGTTATTTCACCAAAATCAGATAATATGTCTTTCGTTGCTGCTTCACTAGATCATAATTTGGGAATTTTTATCCAACATCTAAAAGACGAAGGTGTATTAGAAGATACTGTATTTTATATTTTTCCAGATCATTTAATGATGGGAGCAGGCACACCAACAATCAATCGTCTTTCAGAAACAGAACGCAAACTTTATTTATTAACAAATGCACATACGCAAGATCTACAAAAAAACACTGGGCAGACTATTTATCAGATTGACTTACCTCGTTTAATTTTAAATGGAGCCCAAGTCAAAACTAACGCTAAATTTTTGACTGACTATTTAACTGAACCTAATTTTGATAAAAAACAGTTTATTGAACAAAATAAATCTAATATCGCAACGCTCAATAATTCGGCACAAGTATTTAAATAGGCATGAATAATGACGTTTGATACATTAATTTTTGTCTCTACCGTCAGCTTTTTAGGTATGATCTCACCTGGACCTGATTTTTTTGGTGTTAAAAAATAGCTTAAGCTATAACCACAAGATGGCATTGCTCTCTTGCCTAGGCGTCATCATCGCCATCTTAGTTCATATGAGCTATTGTATTGCGGGCATTGCAGTACTTATCACCACAACTCCACTTCTTTATAACGCCTTACGCTATGCGGGTGCCACTTACTTAATATGGCTTGGCATAAAGGCACTACTCGCTCAAAATCTGAATACCACCTATATTGGTAAGCCACAACTCACGCAGCCAATTTCAAAAAAATCAGCCTTTATGCAAGGTTTTTTATGTAATTTACTTAATCCTAAAGCAACGTTATTTTTTTAGCTACCTTTACTCAAGTGCTTAATGCAGAATCATCAACACTTGATAAGCTAATCGTTGCGTTTATTATTTGGATTGAAGGTGTTTTTTGGTGGCTTTTTATCGTCTTTATTTTTCAAAGAATAAAGTGTACAACGACGTTACTTTAAAATTCAATTTATAATTGATAAATTACTAGGAGGCATTTTAATTACACTAGGAATTAAAGTCGCCTTAGGTTTTTAGCTTATTAAAAAGTAACTAGCAAATATTAAGGCTAAAATGCATACTTTTTTGAATATTTAAACATTAATTGTTAAACTAATACCTATTCAGTTTTTATAATCATTTCAACCTTGCATCCTGATTATAAATTCACAGATGACTCATTTTATTCAATAGGCTAATTAAATGGATAAATTATTACAATATGGTCGAGAGCTTCTTGAATTAGAGATACACGAAGCACAAAAATTACCAAATCGACTTGGCAGAGATTTTGTTAACGCATGTCAGCTTATTTTAACCACCAAAGGTAAAGTCGTTGTTTCGGGTATCGGAAAATCTGGACATATAGGAAAAAAGATTGCCGCCTCGTTAGCTAGTACAGGAAGCCCTGCTTTTTTTATGCATCCATCGGAAGCCTTACATGGCGATTTAGGAATGATAACTCAAAACGACGTAGCCATTTTAATTTCTTACTCAGGTCGCGCTAAGGAATTCAATTTTATTTTACCAATTCTTATTGAAATGCAGGTACCTGTTATTGCTATCACTGGAGGATTGGATTCGCCACTCGCTAAATCAGCCCAAGCAATTCTTGATATTTCAATTGAGAAAGAAGCTTGTCCCATGGGGCTTGCACCAACATCTAGTTCAACTAATACATTATTAATAGGGGATGCGCTAGCAATTGCAGTAATGCGAGCACGAGGCTTTAAAGAGGAAGATTTTGCACGCTCCCACCCTGCAGGTAGTTTAGGTGCTAAATTACTCAATCATGTCAAAGATGTAATGCGAACTGGTGATCGAATTCCTAAAGTACCGCAAAATGCAACCGTTATGGATGCCATGTTAGAATTAAGCCGTACAGGTGTTGGTTTAGTTGCAATCTGCCAAGATAATAATAAAATAATTGGGGTATTTACCGATGGTGATTTACGTCGATTATTATTAAAAAATGGTACATTACAAGATAGTATTATGGGCGTTATGACTAGTCCGGGTCATTGCATTCCCGAAAACTGGAAAGCAGTCAAAGTGTTAAAATCATTTAATGATCATAATATAACCGCCGCCCCGGTCGTTAATTGCAAAGGTGAATTAGTAGGCGTTTTAAACATTCATGATTTGCATCAAGCTGGTATTAGCTAAAAGTATTGATAAATACCTATTGCCAAAAGGTACTATCTATTGAGATAATTACCGACCTAAATTTTTGTCGTTAGACGGAGATCCAAGAAAAGTTACACAGTGATAAGACGAATGATTTCATAAATCATAATAAGTTGGCATTGTGTTGTATATTTTTAACCAAAATTAATAGATGATGAAACAACAATGGCAGAAAAGCGAAATATCTTTCTAATTGGCCCAATGGGGGCAGGAAAAAGCACAATAGGCCGACAAATTGCACAACAGTTAGGCATGGATTTTTTTGACTCAGATCAAGAGATTGAAAAACGTACTGGGGCTGATATTGCATGGATTTTTGACCTAGAAGGAGAAGAGGGATTCCGTGCCAGAGAAGAAAAAGTCATTAACGAATTGACTGAAAAACAAGGTGTAGTTCTTGCAACTGGTGGGGGTTCAGTCTTATCTAAAGAGACACGAAATAGATTATCCGCTCGTGGAATCGTTGTCTATCTTGAAACAACCATTGAAAAACAGATGGCAAGAACACAAAAAGATAAACGCCGACCATTATTACAAGGCAGTAACACACCACGTGAACTTTATGAAAATCTTGCTAGTGAACGTGAACCACTTTACGAAGAAATTGCCGATATTACAATTAAAACCGATGAACAAAGTGCAAAAGGTGTTGCTGGTTATATTATTGATAAAATAGAGCAAATTTAAACCATTATTTTACTTGGTAGGAAATTATCGCGAAGCAAAAAGCCTATTAATAGGTTAAGGAGTGAGAATGCGTGTAGATAAAGAGGATCGTTATATATCTGAAAAATCTAATAAAGACATTATACTCTCATTAAAATTATCAAGAATACTGCAAGATTTTCTTAATAAAAAGTTAATCATTGTTATTCTATCAACTGTGGTCATTCTGTTATTGCTTAGCTTGATTTTGTTTAAATCTTCAAAAGAAGATAAACCAACACCATTAACACTGCCGGAGAATAATGGTGTTGCAACATCACAAGTACCAGATGATTTGGTAACTCAAAGTCAAGATGATCTAGCACTGGATGCAGTGCAAATGGATTCAATACAAAATATAGGCTCAGAAGCACAAATTAATCAATCAAGTAACGAGCATTTTGAATTACTTCATGATAAAAATGGTAATTTAGAACCAATCATTAATCAGGAATACACACATGAACTAAACCATAATCAGGCTAAGCCATTAACACGACCAAATATTAATAGCATTGCTAGTTCAGATAACGTTAAAAAGAATGCGAATTCAACTAAAACTGGCACAAATAAAAACAACTTTGATAAAAAAATACCTCATCATAAAACTGATGAAATTGTTACTTCAGCAAATAATTTAAAACTAGACAATAATAGTTATAGTATTCAACTTGCTGCATCAAAATCAGTTGACGGTCTAAAAAAATTGATTAACGAACATAAAATAACTAACTATCAAATTTATGGAACTAAACGTAATAATGAAAAATGGTATGTTCTAATTAAAGGTAATTACTCTTCATCTGAAGAAGCACATAAAGCAATCAAGTCTTTACCGAGTGCACTACAAAAAGACAAACCATGGGTCAAATCTAGTGCAACAATTAATAAAGAAAAAGCCGCAAAATAACCAAGGATATTGTTTATTTATCCGATCAACGACAAATAGGAGTATCCGTTGAAGAAGCAACGAGCCTTTTTAAAATGGGCTGGAGGAAAATATGAACTTGTGGAAACAATTAAACGGTATCTACCAGAAGGCGATCAACTAATAGAGCCTTTTGTTGGGGCTGGTTCCGTGTTTTTAAACACCAACTACAAAAGTTATATTTTAGCGGATATCAATCATGACTTAATTTCATTATTTACATTATTAAAATTAAGTCCAGATCAATTTATCCGTGACCTTAGATTACTATTTGTTGCTCAGAATAATCGTCCAGATGCGTTTTATCAGCTGCGTGAAGTATTTAATGGAAGTAAAGATCAGTATATTAGATCGCTTTTATTTGTCTATTTAAATCGGCATGGTTATAACGGTTTATGTCGTTATAATAACAATGGACTATTTAACGTACCGTTTGGGCGGTATAAAACAATTTATTTTCCTGAAAAAGAACTTTATTTTTTTGCAGAAAAAGCTCAAAGGGCAGAATTTATTTGTGCACCTTACCACGAAGTAATGAAGAAAGCGGCAAAAAATTCAGTAATTTATTGTGATCCACCTTATATACCCCCGAATGAATCAGCTGGATTTACGGCTTATTATTCAAATATATTTGGATTTGAAGAACATAAAAACTTGTCGGAATTAGCTGAAACTATGGCATATAAAAAAAATATCCCTGTGCTTGTGTCCAATCATTATACTGATTACACAATGAACCTATACAGCAAGGCAAGCGAGCTTTATCGAACAGAAATGCGACGTTCAATTAGCTGTGCCGGTAAAGGACGAAAAAAAATTGACGAGATTCTAGCATTATACAAAAAGTCTTAAATAGGCTTGAATATAAGGCAAGTTATTATAGGTAAGTTATGAAAGAATACATTATTGCTCCATCAATATTATCAGCTGATTTTGCTCGCCTTGGTGAAGATACTCAAAAAGTGCTAGATGCAGGAGCTGATGTAATACATTTTGATGTTATGGACAACCATTTTGTACCTAATCTCACAATGGGGTCAATGTTTTGTAAAGCTTTACGAGACTATGGTATTAAAGCCCCTATTGATGTGCATTTGATGGTATCGCCTGTTGAAGAGATAATTACCTCATTTGCCAAAGCTGGCGCAACCAATATATCTATCCATCCAGAAGCTACTGTCCATTTGGATCGTTCATTACAGTTAATTAAAGATCATGGTTGCACAGCTGGTATTGTATTTAATCCAGCTACACCGCTTGATTATTTAGATTATGTCATAGATAAAATTGATATTATTTTATTAATGAGTGTTAACCCAGGTTTTGGAGGTCAATCTTTTATACCTTCAACAATTAAGAAATTACAACAAGCCAAACAGCGTATTATTGAATCTGGATGCAATATTCGGTTAGAAATTGATGGTGGCGTAAAAATTGACAATATTGCCAAAATAGCTAGAGCTGGCGCCGATATGTTTGTTGCTGGTTCAGCTATATTTAGCCAACCTGATTATAAAACAGTTATTGACGCCATGCGTAAAGAGTTAGCAGGAGTTGAACATGAATAAACTAGAAAATATTCAAGCAGTAGCTTTTGATTTAGATGGCACATTAGTTGACAGCGTACCAGGACTAGCATTGGCAACACAAAATATGTTAGCAGACTTGAATCTACCTACAATCAGTAACGAGAAAATCAAAAACTTTGTAGGTAATGGTATTGATATTATGCTAGAACGAGTATTCAAAGCAATTGAAGTTGATTCATCATTAGAACTATTTTCCAAAGCTAAAGATCTATTTAATCAACACTATGATAAAGTCATTGATGCAGAAACAAAACTGTTTCCCAACGTTAAAGAGACTTTAAAAGTACTTCACGATAATAATTATCCACTAGCTTTAGTAACCAATAAACCCGCACAATTTTTGCCTGCTTTGCTGACTTCTTTAGGCATAAAAGAGTACTTTTCATTAGTGCTTGGAGGGGGAGATGTGATTAAACTAAAACCACACCCAGCCCCTTTATACCAAGTAATGGCTAAATTTGGATTGTTTAGTGATCAGTTACTTTTTGTTGGTGATTCAAAAAATGATATTACTGCAGCCCAAAATGCTAACTGTCCAACTGTTGCATTAAGCTATGGTTATAACTATGGCATATCGATCGCCAGTAGCAACCCTGATTTCTTATTTGACGATTTTAAAGACATATTAACATTATTACCTCAGCCAAAAGCTAAGGCAAAAAAATAATTAGCATAGATTAGGAATAAATTATGAGCAAACCGATTGTATTTAGTGGCGCTCAGCCATCAGGAGAACTAACACTTGGTAACTACTTAGGTGCTTTAAAGAATTGGGTCGCTCTGCAAGATGAATATGATTGCATTTATTGTATCGTCAATCAACATGCGATTACCGTACGCCAAGATCCAAACAAATTACGTAAAGCTACATTAGACACACTCGCTCTATATTTAGCTTGCGGTATTAATCCGCAAAAAAGTACCATTTTTGTACAGTCACAAGTGCCTGCACATGCAGAACTCGGCTGGGCATTAAATTGTTACACCTATTTTGGTGAACTTAGCCGTATGACTCAATTTAAAGATAAATCATCTCGTCATTCTGAAAACATCAATGCGGGATTGTTTGATTACCCTGTACTAATGGCTGCGGATATTTTACTCTATCAAGCAAATTTAGTACCTGTAGGTGACGATCAAAAACAACATCTCGAATTATCACGCGATATTGCTATGCGATTTAATGCGCTTTACGGTGACATATTTACTATTCCTGAGCCTTTTATCTCGAAAGTGGGTGCTCGCGTCATGTCACTACAAGAACCGACTAAAAAAATGTCTAAATCAGACGAAACCCGCAATAACGTAATTGGTTTACTCGAAAATCCAAAAGATATCGAGAAAAAAATCAAACGTGCAATGACCGATTCAGATGAGCCACCTGTGGTACGTTACGATCTAAAAAATAAAGCTGGTGTTTCAAACCTACTTGACATTTTAACTGGCGTGACAGGTAAGCCTATCTGCGAACTTGAAAAAGAGTTCGAAGGCAAGATGTATGGTCATCTTAAAACTGAAGTAGCAACACAAGTCATTGATATGCTAACTAAACTTCAAGCAAAGTATCATCAGTATCGAGATGATGAAAGTTATCTAATTTCAATAATGCAAGAAGGAGCAGAAAAAGCACGCTCAAAAGCCGAACCAACTTTGAAAAAAGTTTATAATGCAATCGGTTTTGTATAATTGAAAAATTAATAACTGATTGTTAATAAAAATAAAACAGTATGCAATGGCTTTAATATACAGGGAAAATGGGGAACAATTAAAGCCATTTAAATATACAGGTTAGTTATGAAGATTATTATTCTTGGTGCAGGACAAACAGGTAGTGCGCTTGCTGAATATCTTGTTACCGAAAAACAAAACGATGTCACGGTGATTGATGAAAATTATAATAAATTGCAATCATTACAAGAACGTTTTGATTTACAGGTGATTTGCGGAAAATCATCATACCCACAAGTTTTAGAAAGTGCCGGAGCTGAATCAGCTGATATGCTTGTTGCTGTAACTAACTCTGATGAAGTCAACATGATGGCCTGCCAAATTGGTCATGTCATGTTTAACATTCCACAAAAAGTCGCGCGCATTAGAGCACCTGAATACAATGACGAAAACTACCCTCTTTTCAACAAAGATTGTATAAATATAAATCACATTATTGCTCCAGAAAATCTTATCACCAACCATATTAGTCAATTAGTACAATATCCTGGTTCGCTACAATTTGCATCTTTTTACGACAATCGTGTCTGTTTAGTTGCCGTCACCGCTTATTATGGTGGTGCTTTAGTAGGTAGTGAGTTATCAGAACTTAAAGAACATTTACCGCATGTTGAAGCTCGAGTAGTAGCTATTTATCGTAAAAACCGTTTTATCCGACCGCTTGGTTCAACACTTATAGAAGCGGGCGATATGGTCTACTTTATAACTCCCCCCGTTAATATCAAAGCGGTGACCAGTGAGTTACAACGGTTAGAAAAACCATATAAACGAATAATTATCAGTGGCGGTGGTGGTGTCGCTGTCGCTCTAGCAAAACGTTTAGAAAATAATTATCAAGTCAAATTAATTGAGCGAAATGCCGAACGAGCAGAATTAATTGCCGAGCAACTTGTTAATACAACAGTATTACATGGGGAATCATCGGATCAAGAATTGCTCTCACAAGAACAAGTTGAACTTACTGATCTATTTATCGCTGTTACCAGTGATGATGAATCCAACATCATGTCCTCCATGTTAGCCAAAAGAATGGGAGCAAAAAAAGTAATTGTACTAATTCAACGCCAAGCCTACCTTGAACTAATTAATGATAGTGTGATTGATATTGCGATTTCTCCACAACACGCCACAATATCTGAGCTATTAAGCCATGTTAGACAAACTGGGGTTGTTAAAGTTGTTTCATTAAGACAAGGAGAATCCGAAATTGTCGAAATTATTGCCAATGGTAATAGTGAAACATCAAGACTGGTTGGCAAAAATATTAATGGACTAAAACTCCCATCGGGTGCAACCATTGGAGCTGTAGTGCGTGGAGAAGATGTTATTATCGTTAATACTGATTTAACCATAGAAGACAATGATCATCTAATCATCTTCTTACCAGATAGAAAAGCAATTACTGATATTGAAAGATTATTACAATAGCTTGTTAAAAACAAATAATCAGTTCATAATAAAAATTCATTTTGACTCGGGGTGTTTTTTGTCTAAACAAAAAACTGAGATTTCACCCGTTGAACCTGATCTGGATTATACCAGCGTAGGGAAGTCTAAGCCATAAAAGCCTTAAATTGGCAAATTCTTCCCGACATTTATAAATTAATAAGAAAGGAAGAAATATGTCAGCAGTCAAATCATTCCAAATTACCCAAACCGCTTCTTTTATTAATCACATAAAACAACAACGCCCACTAGTGCATTGCATTACTAATGATGTAGTCCAAAACTTTACCGCCAATGTACTACTTGCTATTGGTGCATCTCCAGCAATGGTGATTGCCGAACAAGAAGTTGCTGAATTTGTCAACATTGCCGATAGCTTACTGATTAATATTGGCACTATTCACCGCAACACAGCCCAAAGTATGCTATTAGCGGCCACCAAGGCACAGCAAACACAAACCCCATGGGTACTCGATCCGGTTGCTGTAGGAACTGCACTTAATTATCGAACTGAAATTGCACATCAATTATTATCATTTAATCCCACAGTAATACGAGGTAATGCTTCAGAAATATTAGCATTAAATGGTCAAAAATCTTTCTCAAAAGGCCCCGACGGTCAAGACACAACTCAATCAGCTTTAAACGCTGCCCAAGAGCTTGCGCAAAAATATCAAACTATTGTCGCAATGACTGGCGATGTTGACTACATAACTAACGGAAATAGCACATATAGTATAACTGGTGGTGATATTACTTTAACAAAAGTAACAGGTACAGGATGTTCATTATCTGCAATGGTAGCGGCTTTCATAGCTAATTCGCCTGACCCATTATCAGCCACTGCCTGTGCATGTTTTATGATGAAAAAAGCTGGTGAACTAGCTAATAAACAACAAGGATTAGGAACTTTCTCGATATCACTATTAGATCAACTCTCAACATTTAACCCATCGCTTTAATAAGGAAATCAAATGAAAAAACGACTGGATTTAACCCTCTATTTAGTCCTTGATCCATTATTATGCGGTGGCATTAATGGCATGGTAAACACCACAAAGATTGCTGTTTCAAATGGTGTGACTGCAATACAGTTAAGATCTGAACGTGAGTTTAGCGGTAAAGATTGGTACTACGCTGCCTTAGCATTGAAAGAAGCATTAAACGACACCTCTGTTCCACTATTTATAAATGACCATGTAGATATTGCTTTAGCGGTTGATGCCGATGGTGTCCATATTGGGCAAAGTGATTTGCCTGTTGATGTAGCTCGACAACTTATCGGCAAAGATAAATGGTTAGGCCTTTCGGTAACTAACCAACAACAACTTGAAGCAGTTCCTTGGCAGCAGGTTAATTATATTGGCATAGGCCCTATCTTCCCAACCACAACCAAAAAAAATGCAACGGTAGCAATAGGAACTGAACAATTAACTGAATTAGTCAAACTAAAACAGTGCCCAACTGTTGCCATTGGTGGTATTGATGAAAGCAATGTAACTAGCATTATTCAAACGGGCATTGACGGCGTTGCTGTAGTTTCGGCTATTTGTGGCAAAAAAGATATTCAACAAGCAACATTATCGCTTATCAACAAAATCAAACAAGCTAAATAGGAAATACGATCATGACAACAATTGCATTAACCATTGCAGGATCTGATCCTAGCGGTGGTGCAGGTATTCAAGCCGATCTAAAAACTTTTTCTGCACTTGGTGCGTATGGTATGTCAGTTATCACCGCCCTAACAGCACAAAGCACCCAAGGGGTTGATGCGGTATTAGCTATATCGCCCGAATTTATTGAAGCCCAATTTAATACACTTTATCAAGATATTCAAATTGATAGCGTAAAAATGGGTATGCTAATGAATAAAGAAATAGTCACAACCGTTCACCACCTACTTAAAACAAACCCTATTCCTGCTATCGTGTTAGATACCGTAATGGTTGCCAAAGGTGGACACCCTCTTTTAAAATCCGATGCTGTAACGGCCATTCGTGAGCTTTTATTACCCCTAGCAACCATTATCACTCCCAACCTACCTGAAGCTGCTGCATTACTTGATTGTGATGAAGCAAAAACCGAAGATGAAATGCAAAACCAAGGGCAAAAATTACTCAAACTAGGTTGCAAAGCAGTATTAATGAAAGGTGGACACTTACCAAGCAAAGAAAGCACTGATTATTTGATCACACACAATAATATAATAAGAATGACCTTTCCACGCATCCAAACTAAAAATACTCATGGAACGGGGTGCACATTATCCGCTGCCATTGCCGCATTATTACCTAAAAACAGCTTACAAAATGCAATAGCTCAAGCAAAAAATTACCTACACGGCGCAATCAGCCATGCCGATTATTTAAATATAGGGAAAGGAATTGGACCAACACACCATTTTTATCAATGGTGGTAATGAGTCTTCAATAATAAATTTTTTATCAAAAATTTTCCAAATATGCTCAAAAATATTATTGATTTTATTTTAAAAAAGAATGAATAATCTAATCTTATTAGTTCGACAAACATTTATGTATGTTTGTCGAAACTATCTTTATTTAAGCATTTTATGCTTAAATAAATATCGAAATGAACTGAATTAATTAAGGATACTAACAAACTGGTAGCCAGCTTCATCAATCGCCACAATAGCTGATTCTTGCGAAATAGAACTATTTTCGATATCAACCTCGCGTTTGGTTAAATCAACGGTCACTTTTGCATTTGGATCAATATCATTAATTGCTTTTGTTATTGCTTTAACACAGTGTTGGCAACTCATATTATCGACTATTAATTTCATAAAAACCTCTCTTTTCAAATTTCTTTTGTTCAAATAAAAAGCAAATATAGCAATTTTTATCACTATTTGATTCAAAATTATTTATTTTTTCCATAAATATGATAGCTTTCGATTACTTTTTGTACATATAAAATAATTATTATGAAAAAAATAAAATATTTTTTACTACTAATTTGCAGTTTAATACTTATAGGCTGTTCTGAACCTAGCTCTATCGACCGTTGGATTGACAATCCTACTGCTAACGAAATAAAAGTCACTATCGATGGTAAAGAACTAACTATCCCTGCCAAATCAGGTGTTAATTATACATTTGAATACGGCAAACATACCTTATCGTATAATAATGACGACTTCAATTTTGTCGTAAAACCGGCTCAATTTGGAGAATCAGGTTTTATTAACCCAACTCAAAGCAACTATTATTTATATACAGTCATCTATTCAACCTCTGAAATTAGTGATGAGGAATACGAAAAGATCTTAAAACAAAACAGAGAAATCAATAAAATCCCAGCCATTATTGATGGTAAAGAGCAAGAAATAGAAATGCCAGCAAAATTAATTAATGATATATTGATTGAAAGGAGTGATTATCATTGGAATTATTCTTATGATCAGGCTTTCCCAGAAGAAATAACCCAAGACCTAAGATTAAAGAAAAACCAATCTTATCAAGAAATTTTTAGAAAATTATATCGTGAAAGCGACTTTATTGAGCTCATAAAAGAAGATGAACAAGAAGACATTAGTTTTCCTTACCAGCCTAAAAAGTTCAGCGAGATAAGCCAATATGTTATTCCTAAGATTAACTTAAATAGCATCAAATGCGAAGAAGGTCGCAAATATATGGAAGGCCTGTTAAATGATTGGAATCACCTTATGACATTAAAAGGTAGTGATTTTACAAAACCATACAATAATTTAGCCTCAAATGATGCAATGGCGAAAAGCTATTCTTCTGTAGACAAATGCACAAAAGAAAACGATCCTGAGCAAAGTTACCGTAAAGAATTAAGGCAATTTGTTGATGCCCTCCGAAGTACTCGCGATGTTAATTTTTATGTAATTAAATAGCATTGCGTTAGTCATTTCCAAAATATAAAAGAGGTTGTTAAACAACCTCACTTTAAAGGTATAAGATTATTTTAAATAGTTTTATACCTTAGCGTTTATATGACAGACTGCATTCCCATATTTTTATCACTATAAAAAATATTTGTTAAAACTGACTTTGTTTAGCTAGTAATAATAAGCGGATGAATAACTAACCATCTGTTATAATTTTATCTATTTTTACTTCATATACTCATAGTTTTAATATATTGAATTGATTATTAAAGGAAATAATTCAACAATGTTACTTAATAACAATCAAAAATTAGGTCTGTTTTGCCTTGCTCTATTTTCGGTTAGTTTCATTATTTTAATGCAAGTGCATTTAATGCCTGCAGTAATTGCAGGCTTATTAACCTATACGTTAACACAAAAATTAGATGATTTTTTATCACAAAAAATGCTACGTTTTAGCCATAGGTCAAAATTAATTTCGGTATTAGTACTTACCACTTTAATTATTGGCATTTTTATTGGTGGATTTTGGTATTTATTTGCTTGGTTTGTCGATATGGCTAAACATCCAACCGAAACGTTAACGAATCTAAAATTATTGGTCAACAATGTAATCAACAGCCTACCACCAAGTATTACCCATTATTTACCTAATGATCTCGATGAAGTTAAATCAACTATAATGATTTATCTTAAAGATCATGTATTTTATCTACAATCTGTTATCAAAAAAGTATTTCATGATTTAATTATATTAATTGTAGGAATGATCATCGGATTAATTTTGGGCTATAAAGAAAATCAACGCAACACTAATCAGAATCAAATTACACAAAGGCCATTAACTAAAGCCTTGAAAAGCAGTCTAAATCGATTAGTGGTGGTTTTCCAATATGTAGCTATCTCTCAAGTTGTGATTGCGTTATTTAATACCGTAATGACCGCCATTTTACTATTTATTATTCTGCCTTTGTTTGGTATTCATTTACCGTTTAGTAAAAGTTTAGTGCTAGCAACATTTATTTTTGGTCTAATACCAATTATTGGAAACCTGATTGTCAATACAATAATCTTTTTTGTCGCATTTACCGTATCATTTTCTGTTTCAATAGTAATTATTGTTTATTTAATTTTAATCCACAAAATGGAATATGTACTTAATGCTAAAATTGTCGGCACTAAAATCCATGCAGGTATCTGTGAATTATTAATTGCGATGCTATTTTTAGAAACTCTTTTTGGTGTCATTGGTTTAATTTTTGCACCTATTTTTTATGCGTTTATAAAATTATCATTAAAGGAGTTACGAATTATTTAAATTTATTCAGATTATGATTTACATAAATTGATAGTTATCTGATTTTTATAAAATAGAATTTCATAGTAAAAAACAAGTTAATTCGTTGAAATATACTCAAAACTTTAAAATTTGTTGAAACATTCAAATAACAATTAAATTTTTATAAAATCAGTCATTAAAAGGAGATTTAGTTAAATTTATTTGGTTTCGGACGTTTTAACTTTTGTGGAAATAAATGCATCAGTGATAACGTCCGAAATCTTACCGAGCAAAAATAAGCAATATTCCGCTAGACTCCGTTTAGCATAAAATTTACTACTTACCAATACAAAACGAACTGAATATACGGCCTAATAAATCATCAGAAGTAAATTCTCCTGTGATTTCGCTTAAGGATTCTTGCGCTAATCTTAGCTCTTCAGCAAGCAATTCACCAGCATGGAAGGTGACTAGTTGGTGTTTACCATTATTTAAGTGCTCGGCTGCCTTTTCAAGTGCTTGAAGGTGACGGCGTCGGGCTAAGAATCCACCTTCAGTGCTGCTAGTAAAGCCCATGGTTTGTTTTAGGTGATCGCGTAATAGTGAAATGCCTTCCCCCGTTCTGGCTGAAAGCTGAATCAGTGAGTAGCCGTTTACTTCGCTATATCCCAATGCTTCACCCGTTAAATCGGCTTTATTACGAATTACAGTTACTGGCATATTTTTAGGTAAGCGTTCAATAAATTCTGGCCATAGCTTTTCTGGGTTGGTTTCTGTTGTGGTTGTGCTATCAACCATGAATAATACACGATCAGCTTGCTCAATTTCTTGCCAAGCACGTTCTATACCAATTCGTTCCACTTCGTCACTAGCTTCTCGTAAACCTGCGGTATCAATAATGTGTAGTGGCATGCCATCAATATGGATATGTTCACGCAGTACATCACGCGTGGTGCCTGCGATATCGGTCACAATGGCAGCTTCACGCCCAGCTAATGCATTTAGTAAGCTTGATTTTCCTGCATTAGGACGCCCTGCTATGACTACTTTCATGCCTTCTCGTAACAGTGTTCCTTGTTTAGCTTCTTGGCGAACTTCGCTTAAACGAGTTATGACTTGGTTAAGCTGTGCTTCTATTTTGCCGTCAGATAAAAAGTCAATTTCTTCTTCAGGAAAGTCGATTGCTGCCTCGGTGAATATGCGTAAATGAATTAAGGATTCAACCAAGGCATTCACTTTTTTAGAAAATACTCCTTGCAAAGATGATATTGCCGATTTTGCCGCTTGTTCTGAGCTAGCATCAATCAAATCAGCAATAGCTTCGGCTTGAGCCAGATCTAGCTTGTCATTTAAAAATGCACGCTCTGAAAACTCTCCCGGCTTTGCAATACGGATGTTAGGAAGTTCTAATATACGCTTTAAAAGTAGATCCAAAATAACTGGACCACCGTGCCCTTGTAATTCAAGTACATCTTCGCCTGTAAAAGAGTGTGGATTTGGGAAAAACAGCGCAATACCTTCATCTAAAATTGAACCATCAGTAGCTAAAAAAGGAAGATAATGTGCATACCTTGGTTTGGGTATTTGCCCTAATACTGCCTGAGCCACGGCTTGGGCTTGGGGTCCAGAAATGCGCAATATACCTACGCCACCACGACCTGGTGGTGTTGCTTGTGCAACAATTGTGTCTGATTTCATATTTATCTGTAGCTGATTTAAATTTTAATAGTTAATGATATCATGGACGCACGGCAAAAACAGTAGTTACCCGTGCTTTTGCCGTGATGCGCCGATGATTTTAGTTAGATGGTTGACTGGGTAATTGGTTTTCAGAGGTTTTATTATCGCTTGGATGGTCAAATAACCAAGAATTTGCTAGTGCTAGGGGTTCTCTTATTAATGCGATATATTTATCGCCATTAGTTAAATCTAATGGCGCCGCTAAGCCTGATACTTCGTTAATTCCTGAACGTTTAGCAAGCATTAGCGATCGCAATAAATGAAAATCATTGGTTACCACAACCGTTTTTCCTAAGGGTAATATACGATTTGCATAGATAAATTGTTGGGCTGTTCGAGTTGATTTGTCTTCTTGATAAATTCGATTAGCATCGATCCCTTTTTCAATTAAATATTGAGCCATTACACTAGCTTCAGTTGCAGATTCGTCTTTGCCTTGTCCACCACAAACAACAACTTTGGTTTGTGGGTTATTTTGTAAATAATTTATGGCAATATTTAAACGCTCGGCTAAAGTAGGTGGAGCTATGGCAGGTGTATTAATAACTTGTGATCCCAATACAACTACGGTATCGGCATTTTTTATTGGTTTTTGTAACGAAGAAATATAAATCGCAATGTTAGCAATAATGAAATAGGCTAATATTAAGGCTATACCATACTTTATTGATTTTGCTATCATCCATTTTTTCCTTTATTTTTTATAACAATTTTCAAAATGATCGTTAACTAATCCCATGGACTGCATAAAAGCATAACAGATGGTAGAACCAACAAATGTAAATCCTTTGTTTTTTAGCGCTTTTGACATTTTTTCTGATATATCAGTACTTACGGGAACTTCGCTTTTGTCGTTAAAGTGGTTAATAATTGGTTTATTATTAACAAAAGACCAGATAAATTGCGAGAAATCTTCACCATTTTTTTGCATGTTTAAATAAGCATGAGCATTTTTTACAATGCTATTTAGCTTTAAACGATTACGAATTAGTCCTTTATTTTTTAAAAGATGTTCAATATCTTCAGGCGTTAGCTGAATAATTTTTTGTGGGTCGAAATTAAAAAAGCAACGTCGATATTCATCTCGTTTTTTCAGAACAGTGATCCACGATAATCCCGCTTGTTGCCCTTCAAGGCAAATTTTTTCAAATAGTTTAAGGCTATCATATTGGGGGTTGCCCCATTCGTTATCGTGGTAATGAATGTATATTGGGTCATCCAAAACCCAACTACAGCGTACTTTGTTGTTATTTGTCATCAAATTTTATCTAATTTATCCATTATTGATTATGCTTTATCGTGATTTATATTTTTTAAGCTTCGATTAGTTGAATTATAAATCAAATAAGTAGTTTTGTTACATACATTAAATTTTTTTATGATGAAAAAAAAGCCTTTTTTTTGTGGCAGAATGAATCTCACGTTTTTAACTTAAATCAATAAAAGATAGATTTTTTATTTTCTAACTTAATTTAATAATAAGGTTTTTCCATGAGTCAGTCTGTAATCAACGCGGAATGGCAGCCTAGTGCTCGACCATTAAATCGGCAGGATTTTAAAACGTTAGTTTTGTCCTCTTTGGGTGGTACATTAGAATTTTATGATTTTGTTATTTATGCGCTTTACATCGATACCATTGTAAAACCACTATTTTTACCGTATTTTTTATCGCCATTAACGTTAGATTTATTTGCATGGGGTATTTTTGCTGCTGGTTATTTGGTTCGTCCTGTTGGTGGCATAATTATGGCGCACTTTGGTGATAAAGTGGGACGTAAGCGAATGTTTACCTTAAGCGTGGCTATGATGGCATTACCTACATTTATCATTGGTGTTTTACCAACTTATGAAGTGATTGGTATTTTTGCACCTCTGTTATTATTAGTGATGCGTATGCTTCAAGGTGCTGCTATTGGTGGTGAAATGCCAGGAGCTTGGGTGTTCATTGCTGAACATGTGCCAAAGCAACGTTATGGTTTAGGTATCGGTACGTTAACTTCAGGTATTACTGGCGGTATTTTACTTGGCTTTATTGTGACTATCATTATTGATCTTTGTTTTACCACCGTAAATATTTTAGATTATGCTTGGCGTATTCCGTTTATTATTGGTGGTATTTTTGGCGTTATTTCGGTTTATTTACGTCGATTTTTATCTGAAACACCTATCTTTAAAGAGTTAGCGGCACGCAAAGCAATTGAAAAGAATATTCCTGTCGTTACCGTGCTTCAAAAACATAAAACAGCTTGCCTAATTGTGGCTCTTTTGACTTGGTCATTGTCGACGGCAATTATGGTGGGTATTTTGATTACACCGGGTCGTATTGTTGGTGGCATGTACCATTTTGCTAATCTTGATTGGCGTATTGGTGGTTGTATTGCTGCACTAACTTTGACTATCGGTTGCGTTATTTTTGGTTGGTTAGAAGATAAAATAGGTACAACCAAAACAATGCTAATTAACTGGGGCGGACTTGCTATTATGAGCATTGTATTTTATAGCTCTTTGTCGCCAGATATGTCCTTAACTAAACTTTATTCGCTTTGGGCTGTATTTGGGCTATTTATTGGTTCTGTTGCAATGACAGCAATAGTTGGTACAAGAGCTTTCCCTCCTGCGATTCGTTATTCGGGTTTGTCATTTTCGTATAATTTAGCCTATGCGCTATTTAGTGCATTTACACCAACATTAACCATTTATCTATTAAGCCCTGAACATTTATTAGGTCAATATAGTTATCTTGGTGCTGGTATTTACATCTCTTTTGTAGCGTTAATTGCGGTTGGGGTCGGTTTCTTTCCTTTAGCTAAAAATGGCTGGCAAAGTGATGCAAATCATTAATCGATAAAAGCCTAAATAATAAAAACATTAATTATAAAAATATTAGGGCGTGTTGATCTTTCGTGATTATTTTTTAGACGGCATGATGTGAGTTATAATAATTCTGCAAAAAAACAACCATAACTCGATTCATCATGCCAAGAACTGATCCTCGCCAAAATATTAGACAGTGCCCACCTCTATTCATAAAGTTTTCTACTTATTCTTTGGTTTCGTAAATACGGTTTAATTTGAAACTCCATTGACAGAACTAATCCAAGCTCATCTTTCAGGCAGCTTATTGAACTTTGATATCAAACGAGGGTTATCTGTACAGCAGGAAAGTTGTGCCTAAAACAGGGAAATGGCAATAAATAGTAACTTATCTAGAGGTATTTAGATCTAAATATAAGCCCAAATGCCTCAAAAAAGCGCGGTTAAAAATTTAGTTTGAGTGAAGCTTTACTGTACAAAGGTCTCAATAAAAATCAAAGTAGTTTATACATATAGTAATTTATCAGTACCTGATTTTCTCTGGATATTTTGTTAGCCCGCTTTATTTTAAAACCCCATTTTTTGAAAATTGGCATGGCCACTTTTGAAGCATCTACACTTAATTGTGTAAGCTTTTTCTGGTGGGCCAAGTCAAGCACATGGTCATAGAGTTTTCTAGCTATGCCACGCTTTTGAAAGTCAGGATGCACATACAGACAGTCTATGTAACCATCATCTCCAAGTTCAACAAACCCCGCAAGGCTTGAGCCAAAGATAGCCATCCAAGGCTGAGTGTTATTTAAACGTTCTAACCACTTCTGATAATCTGGTGGTGTTGAGCACCATGCTTCTTGCTGTGCTTTGCTGTAAATATCGGTATCAATAGCATGAATAGACGAATGAAACAAATCGCATATTTCAGAGGCATAGAGTGAAGAGTATGGTTTTACTTCGATTTTAGATGCAGCATTACCCAATTTGTTTCCTATTTTCATTATGATTTGCTCTAGCAAGACTTTGCACTTCAATATCGCCAACATTGACAAGGCTGGCTTCCGTATTAATAGCTTCGTGAGTATCCACATCAATAGCTAAGTCTGCTTTGCGCCATGTTCTGCTTTCTTACTTTACATTTACCAAAGACTTTAAGGTCTGTCGAATCAATAACGAAATATCGAATAGCCCTCTCGTTTTATTGCTATATTTGGTGTAAATTGTCTTTGAACTTTTACCTATATTAGTGTAACATCCATTGGCTTGAAAGCCAATTCAAAAAAACCTTGCAGTGCAGGTAACGGCATAGAGAAAGTCCCCTCCATCATCAAGGCAGTTTCAATCGCGGTATTAGAGTACTGGAAGCCTCTGATCCTCGCCAAAATATTAGACAGTGCCCACCTCTATCATTTTTTCGTTTTGGTAATATTGTTGTTCATATTGTTCAGGTGATACCCAGGCATTGGCTGAATGACGGCGTATCCGATTATAATAGATTTCAATATATTCAAATAGTGCTTTATTAGCCTGCTTCCTCGTTTTGTAGTAACAGTCATGAATAATATGTATTTTGAGTGTATGAAAAATGTAACTCTCCCCTAAAATAATACAGCAGGGCATCCTCTTAATACAACAAACCCTAAAACAGCCGATACAAGTCCCAATAAAACGCTCCAGACAGCACCTTGAATGAACAGATATATTGTTAAACCGAGCAAACCAAATCCAATACATCCTCGTAGTAAATGCCTTAATACAGAACTACTTCTAAACATGACATTACCTCTTAAAATTATTTAATTTAAATTTCATTTTATTTACATTTTTCTCTTAATGGTGATATCAATGAGAGATATCCTGTAATATGTACTTCCTCAAAGTAAACTGTTATTCATCATTATATCAAGGAAGTAGCGAGTGGATTTTTTAGCTAGTTTATTTTTCTTTTCATAATTGAACGCATAGGGCAAAATCCTATAGTTCCAGTACAAACCAGAATTATTCCTGTTGCGATAGCAATCCACATTACTAGGGCTGTTGGAGCAAAAAGAAAGCCTAAATAAGCAATACAGGCACCAATAATAATTCGACATAAACGCTCAAAACTTGGAATATTTTTTTTAAAACTCATATTTTTTTCCTCTTTAAAATTAGATTTAATAATGAACTACTCTAATAAAGAGTCGACAAAATCAAAAAAAGATTCAAAAAATTTTCATTTAAATGGATTTTAATTATCAAATTAGCGGAATACATTGAATTAATGTCTTTTATTTAAGTTTATAGGTATTTCAAATTAGGAGTGAATTTAGGTAAAGGATAGTTATAAATAATTAAAAAATTAATTGTAATTGATTAGGGGCTGTTGATCTTTGCTGTACATAAATTACTCAACAATACATTGGCAGCCACATTAACATAAATGCCAGTGATACCATACTGGTATAATTCTTTTCTAACTTATCGTATCTAGTTGATATTGAACGATATTGATTGATTCTAGCAAAGGCATTCTCGACTAAATGACGATAGCGATAAAGGCACCTATCCATACTGCTTTTATCTATATCCTTACCATAATTACGTTTAGCAATCACCGTTCGTCCGCCTTTTTGACGAACAAAGCACCGAAAAGGCTCGCTGTCATAACCTTTATCGGCTATCACTGTATTCACCTCATCGAGCTTTTCAACTAGGTTTTCTGCATAAGTGATATCATGTCGTTGCCCTTCAGAAAGCTCAAAACAAATAGGCAAACCACCACTATCAACCGCAAGATGAATTTTAGTTGAATTACCACCACAGCTCTGACCTATTTGCTCACAATGCTCCGTTGCAGCGCCTGTACTATGTTGATGAGCCCTGATAATCGAGCCATCTAGGAACACCCATTCAAAATCCGCTAGTTGTGATAAATGTTTGAAAATATCAACTAATATTCCTTTTTTAGACCACAAATTAAATCGTCTATAGACGGTGCTCCATTCACCAAACTCTTCTGGCAAATCTCGCCAAGGAATACCGGTTCTCATTCGGAAAAGGATCCCTTCAAACGTCATCCGATGCTCGGATTTATTATAAACTCGGCCGGTATTTTTCATTATTTGTAGTAGCTTTTCCCACCGTTTATCTGTTAGCATTGTTCTTGGCATGATGAATCGAGTTATGGTTGTTTTTTGTAGAATTATTATAACTCACATCATGCCGTCTAAAAAATAATCACGAAAGATCAACACGCCCTAATATATCATTAATATAATTATCATCTTAAATGATAGTGTCATTAAAGTTTCTCCATGGGTGGTTATTTCTCATCGCTTTTTGATAATTACCTGGAGTTACCCCGAAATTTCGACGGAAAATAGCAATAAAGCCACTAATATTATCATAACCTAAATTTAAAGAAATTTCTGTGATAGGTCTGCCCGCAACAAGCAACTCTAAAGCTTTTAACATACGTAGTTTCTGTCGCCATTCTGTGAAATTAAATCCAGTTTCATTTGTAAATCGACGAGTTAATGAGCGTCGAGAAATCCCAGCCCAAACGCTCCATTCATTAATGTTTCTATCGTCACTAGGATTATTAGACAAAGCTAAAGCAATTTTTAACAAACGAATATCTTTTGGCATTGGGAGTGCTATCTCAACTTGAGGGATTATACTAATCTCGTCGACAATCACTGCCATCAATCGCTTATGCTCGGGTTGCAATTCTGAATTATTCCATGTCATGGTTCGGGTAATTGCTTCACGCAATAGACTAGATAATTCTAGCATGCAGGGTTTATTCGGCAGATTATTACATTCGCTTTTTTGTATATAGATACTCCATCCGTGGAATGGCCCATGTGATCCGAGAAGAGAATGCTGTGTATCTGGAGGTATCCATATACCATGAGTTGTGGGTATTACCCATTGACTACTTTCCACTTCAATTGAAATTAAACCTTGTAATGTACCAGCTAGTTGTCCTCTCGAGTGATGATGAAGTTCTGTTACTTTCACTGATGGGGATTTGAGTGATGCCGATATAATCATAGGTTCGTTATCAGAAGAAGCGACCTCTGGAGAAATGAGTGAAATATTCATTTATATGGCCTCTAAGTAATATTTTGTGGCTGGAATTAGTTAGTAATTTTTTGTTTTACTAACTATCCTAAATTAGCCCAACTTAATTCAAATAAAATAAATATAACTATATATATTAAAAATAAATTAGCAATAAATCATGAATGATTTAAAAAAAATATTATTTAATATAATTGATTGAAATAATTAATGTTATATATATTTTTAGTAGCTAGCTGTCTAGAAAGAGGTATAAAATGAAAGGAAAACATGTTTTATTTGGCATAAGCCCTTTTAATTCCAAATTTAATGAAAATTACATTAAAAATATGTTGGAGTGGGGGTTTGATAATTATGATCATGTAGATGTTTTACATCCACATGAAGAGGCTAAGTATCTTTTAATAGGAGCTGGAGATAATGAGGTAAAAGCACGTAAAAAATCACGAAAAGAATTTTATCGAATTGAAAGAGCTATTAATAATTATTTATCAATGTCTAGTCATGATTTTTTTGCAAAAAGAATATTAAAATTTTCCGATTTTTATGCTGACGAATTGTATAAAAAAATGTAGAGATAATAAAAGAAGATTTTAAAAATAATGAGAATTTTCACTCATTATGTATAACTCAGCCATATAAAGCTATTTTGAATAGAAAAAACGCCATCAGTAAAACATCTGAAATAAAAGAACAGGATATTATTATTGCTACAGAATATATAATAAGAGAAATTCCTTTTATTATTTCCCCTTCTTTATTGTCATCTTCACTAACTAGTCTGCATATATCTTATTACTGTTCATGGCCAATAGCTGATTATGTTTATGCTGGAAAGTTAAGTATCAGCCCTAGTTCAGATACAAAAATTATTGTTAAAGATCATTCAATTTAATTATTAAGTAATATGGAGGTAATATGTTGACTATGAACAATCATTTTCCAGGAGTGTTGTCTGATGAATATGGACAAGATCCATACAAATATATTGATTTATTGGATAAAACGGAGAACGTTATTTATGACAAAACTTTAAATGCGCATTTAGCTATTAGTTATGATGCTGTTCGTAGCATACTTGGAAATTCAGTATTATTTTCAACAAAACCTTTATCTAAAAGAGCTGAGCCAGTAATGAGGGGAAAAGTTCTGGCTCAGATGGAAGGTAATGAACATAAAATAAAAAAGAGCATGCTCTTACATCAGCTTACCGGTCGTGTGTTGAAAGATTATTATCACCCCAAACTGACAAATCTATGTGATTCATTGTTAACAGAAATTATAACTAAGAACAAATTTGATTTTATTTCTGATTTTGGTAATAAATATGCTTTATTAACAACATTCAATATCATTGGTATTGATTATAATAAATTAGACTGGTATCTAGAAAGATTAAAACTCATAGTTCAATTTGCGACTGGGTTTAATCTTTCAAAAGAGACTGAAGATATCGCACTATTTGCATCTGAAGAATTGGAAAAAGTGATATTGGATTTAATCGATGAACGTAAAAAGTGTGCTGGAGATGATATTATTTCTTTTATTATTCATAATAGTAATGAAAGTGAAATATTAAGTGATAGTGAGATAGTCGCACTTTCATTAAACATTTTACTTGCAGCTTCAGAACCAGTTGATAAAGTTTTAGCAAATTGTATCTATCACCTTTATAGAAATGAATCTTATATTGATCTAGTTATCTCCAATGATTGCAGCACTAATAGTATCTTGCAGGAAAGCTTACGAATTACACCACCTGTTCATTTAATTCCACGCCAAGTCGAGGATGATAGTTGTGTTGAAGGTGTTAACTTAAAAAAAGGAGATTTAATATTTTCCTTAATACCATCAGCAAATAGAGATGAAAAATATTTTGAACACCCAAACACATTCAATCCACGAAGAGAATTTAAGGGACATCTTTCATATGGAGTGGGAATTCATGCTTGTATTGGTGCTCAATTTGCAAATATGCAATTAAATATCGCCCTTCAAAAATTAGTTTTAATACTTAAAAATTATAAAGAAATTACACCGCCAACGTTCGGTGGAATATATACACGAGGCGCAACTCAATATAATCTGGAAAGAGTTTAATATGAAGCAATCGATTGACCTGACAACCTCAGAAAGAAAGTTAGTGTTTGCTATGACACTATCTAGTATATTGCCATTATTAGATAGCAGTATTGTTAATGTTATTTTACCCTCAATTTCGAATGACATTAATACCTCTTATGCTTATATGCAATGGGCTGTTACCATATATATGCTTGCTTGCGCAGCTGGCATATTACTATCACCTTATGTACATGAAAATTTTGGACTCAAGAAAGCATGGGTATGCTCAATTTTTGTCTTTCTTGTTGGTTCTATATTAGTTGGATTTTCATATAATCTGGTTTCTTTAATCTTGTATAGATGTCTACAAGGTTTTGGTGCAGGAATTTTAATTCCTATTACTCAATCTACAATAGCAACTTATTTTGGTAAGGAAAGACTAAAGCCGGTTATGGCATTGATTGCTATTCCGTCAGTCTTTGCCCCTGCACTAGGGCCAATTTTTGGAGCAATCATATCAGAACAGTTAAATTGGAGAATAGCTTTTTTTATCAACATACCTTTAGTACTTATGGCTTTTTTATTTGGTAGAACGACAATGCCTGATAATAAAACGTCTAAATACAATATGAATATTTATGTATTAATGACATTTTTAATTGCTTTAATAATATTTTTCATCTCTATTAAAAATATCACTTCTGGGCATTTTTTTGATATTTTTAATATTATTATGCTAGTTTTAGGTATTGGTTTGATGCTGGTTTCGCTTATTATTAATAACAAGTCAAACAGTAAACTGATCGATTTAAGTTCATTTAGTTGTATTCAATATTCGTTCGCAATAATTATGGGATTTCTGACGTCACTTATCTTTTTTGGTTTCATGATTTTTTTTCCTTTAATACAAGCAATAAATGATAATATATCTATTACATATATTGGTATGTTGCTAGCTCTACAAGGTGTAGGTGCCTGGTTGGCTAGAAAATTTATTTATAAATCTCTAAGTGAGATAAATTCATTTCTAATTATTGGTGTAGGATTAATAATATCAGCAATAAGTATATTAATAATTCAAGTAGGTGGCAACGCCTTTGAAATTATCGGTTTTACTGTTCGAGGTTCCGGATTAGGCGTCGCCACGATTGCTGTTCTCTCTTCTCCATTTGAGTTCTGTGATAAAAATCAAATTAAGGACACGAGCGCTATCACGCGTGTTACACAGCAAATTGGTGGTGCATTTGGAGGCGTACTATCAGGAATATTAATCAACCTCACTCAACATCAAATAATTTCAATAAACTGCGCTTATCAGGCAATGTTTTTTGTGTCTCTGGCTTTTGGTTTTCTAGCGGTTATTGTCTATATTTTCTTTGGCCGAGTGAATACAAGGATTTAGCATACAAAAAAACGGAACATGTGAGTTCCGTTTTTTTCGCTTATTCAACGATACTGCTAAGCCACTTATTCAGTATTGAACAATTGAATGAACTATAAAGAGTCTCAACCGCTGACGCAGGTTTCAACTTGAATAAGGTATTTTTTCTGTTTAAACTAATTTTCTAAACCACTTACACAGTGTAACGGTATACTTTTCTTGCAGATATTCTTAGCGGTATGAAAAAGCATCTGTAAATACCCCAAACTTAATACACAACTCACGTAGAAAATTAAGCTGCCTGTTTTAATGTTTTATACTCGATCGGCGTCATATTATTTAGTGCTTCATGAGGCCTTTCGGTGTTATAAATCGTTAACCATTCTTCGGTTATTCTCTTTGCTTGCGCTAGGTTGTTAAAAAGATATAAATCTAACACTTCAGTTCGATAAGTCCGATTAAATCGTTCAATGTAACCATTTTGATAAGGGCTACCGGGTTTGATGTAATCTATAGTTATACCATGTGTTTTTGCCCAATTAGTAAACGTGTTTCCGGTGAATTCTGGTCCATTATCGACTCGTATTTTTAATGGATACCCATTATATTCGGCCAGTTTATCTAAGTAACGGGTAATCCTTCCTGCTGGTAAGCTTATTGCAATATCAATCCCTAACGCCTCACGATTAAAGTCATCAATGACATTGAATGTCCTAAAGCGACGTTGATTACGGCTACTGTCACTCATAAAATCCATTGACCAACATTCACCTTGTTTATTAGGAGCCAATAGCTTTTCTGGAGTTCGTGGGGGGATACGTTTTTTACGCTTTACCCTGAGATTAAGTTTCAACTCACAATACACCCGATACACCCGTTTATGATTCCATTTATAGCCGAGCTTTCTGATACGATTAAAGCATTTAGGAAAGCCCCAGCGCAAATGCCGGTCAGTGATAGCATTCAACACCGAAACAATCACCGAATCATCCGGTAACTTAGGTTGATAATAGTAAGCACAACGGCTTAAGCCAACAATGGCACAACTCATAGCAATAGTAACCGAATGATTTTGTTGTAGTTGCTGTGCCCACGTTTTACGTGCTTTTGTGGGCACTACAGCTTTTTTATGATTTCTTCCTGAAGCTGGGATTTTAAGCTCAGTTCGGCAAACATCTGTTTAAGC
>NZ_LZHQ01000010.1 GCF_001690655.1 Gilliamella sp. Occ3-1 | reverse complement strand
ATATTCAAACAGCGGTGTAATCAGCTGCGATGTACGAATATCAATACGTTCCAGTTTGCTACGGTCGATTTCTGGCAGGTTGAGGAAGAAATCGTAATTGATTTTCTCTTCTTCGACATGTTCCAGGCGAGACATCATATTGATGGCTTTAATCTCTGGATTCTGACGGTCTTTCGCCGGGCAAACTTCGACGCACAGGTTACAACCGGTGCAATCTTCCGGTGCCACCTGCAAGACATATTTCTGCCCGCGCATATCACGCGATTTCACATCCAGCGAATGCAGGCTGGCAGGGGCGTTTTCCATCGCTTCAGGCGGCACCACTTTTGCG
>NZ_LZHQ01000009.1 GCF_001690655.1 Gilliamella sp. Occ3-1 | reverse complement strand
ATGTCTAAAGAAAAATTTGAACGTACAAAACCCCACGTTAACGTTGGTACAATCGGCCACGTTGACCACGGGAAAACAACTTTAACAGCTGCAATTACAGCTGTACTTGCAAAAAAATACGGCGGTCAAGCTCGTGCATTCGATCAAATCGATAACGCACCGGAAGAAAAAGCACGTGGTATCACCATCAACACTTCACACGTTGAATACGATACACCAACTCGTCACTATGCACACGTAGACTGCCCAGGCCATGCTGACTATGTTAAAAACATGATCACTGGTGCTGCACAAATGGATGGTGCTATCTTAGTAGTGGCAGCAACAGATGGTCCTATGCCACAAACTCGTGAACACATCCTTTTAGGTCGTCAAGTAGGTGTTCCTTACATCATCGTATTCTTAAATAAATGTGATATGGTTGATGACGAAGAATTATTAGAATTAGTTGAAATGGAAGTACGTGAACTTCTATCTCAATATGATTTCCCAGGTGATGATACACCAGTAATTCGTGGTTCTGCGCTTAAAGCGTTAGAAGGCGATGCAGCATGGGAAGACAAAATTGTTGAATTAGCAGAAGCATTAGATAGCTATATTCCAGAGCCAGAGCGTGATATCGACAAACCATTCCTATTACCAATTGAAGACGTATTCTCAATTTCAGGACGTGGTACAGTAGTAACTGGTCGTGTTGAACGCGGTGTAATTAAAGTTGGTGAAGAAGTTGAAATTGTTGGTATCAAGCCAACTACTAAAACAACTTGTACTGGTGTTGAAATGTTCCGTAAATTGCTAGACGAAGGTCGTGCAGGTGAAAACGTTGGTGTATTACTACGTGGTACAAAACGTGAAGAAATCGAACGAGGTCAAGTACTTGCAAAACCAGGTTCAATCACTCCACATACTGATTTTGAATCAGAAGTGTATATTTTAAGCAAAGATGAAGGTGGTCGTCACACTCCATTCTTCAAAGGTTACCGTCCACAGTTCTACTTCCGTACAACTGACGTAACTGGTACTATCGAATTACCAGAAGGTGTAGAGATGGTAATGCCTGGAGATAACATTAAAATGACAGTATCCTTAATTCACCCAATTGCAATGGCAGAAGGTTTACGTTTTGCGATTCGTGAAGGTGGTCGTACTGTTGGTGCAGGTGTTGTTGCTAAAGTTATTAAGTAATCAAACTTACCGTAATAAAGAGCAACTATTGATGCTCTTTATAATCAGTAAAAAAGGTGCATTTAGGTGTGCCTTTTTTATTTTTTAATCAATAATTTCATATATACTTAAAGTTAACTAACCGCAGTAACCTTATATTTTCTACAGCATTATAAAACGTCAAGCCTCGAACATATTTCCGTTAAAAGAAAGCCTTTAGCCAATTATTCTAAATGTCTATTAATACTTTTACTAATTTATCTAGCATGTTTTTAGTACTTCATTGATATTAAAAATAAATTTCACTATTTACAGTTATACATAAGGTTGTTATTAGTGAATTTAATTCATGATACTATCAATTAGAAACTTATTTATTTCAATAAATATAAGGGTTAGAATAATTTATCGAAAATATATTATTCGCTTATTGTTAGATGGATAAAATTTATTCAAATTAATTTTTACAAGGGAGGATTTTATGGAATATTTACAACTTGGCAACTCTAATATTAAAGTGTCTCGTCTTTGTTTAGGATGTATGAGTTTTGGTGATCCTGCCAGTAAAATGCATGCATGGACACTTAATCCCGATCAAAGCGAAACAATTATTAAACATGCACTAGATTTAGGAATTAATTTTATTGACACTGCCAACACTTATTCTGCTGGTACAAGCGAAGAATATTTAGGACGAGCAATCAAAAAAAATATCGCTCGCGACAAAGTCATATTGGCAACGAAAGTCTATTTTAACGAAGGACACCTATCAAAAGCCGCAATTGAAAGGGAAATCGATGGATCGCTTAAACGACTTGGCACTGACTATGTCGATTTATACATCATTCATCGCTTTGACTATACAACACCAATGGAAGAAACAATGCAAGCTTTACACAATCTTGTCAAGGCAGGAAAAGTCAGAGCTTTAGGAGCTTCGGCTATGTATGGATACCAATTTTATAACATGCAACTTGTGGCAAAGAAAAATGGTTGGACGCCTTTTATTTCTATGCAAAATCACTATAACCTACTGTATCGTGAGGATGAGCGTGAATTAATTCCTATCTGTCATCAATTCAATGTTTCACTAACCCCATATAGTCCTTTGGCTGCTGGTAGACTTGCTCGTTTAGAGTGGCAAACCGATACACTACGCAGTAAAACTGATCAGACCTCTATTGCCAAATATGATGGTACGCAAAAAATGGATGCTAATATTGTACAAAGAGTCCATCAACTTTCGGAGAAATACGGTGTGACTATGACACAAATAGCATTAGCTTGGCAATTTGCTAAAGGAGTCACTTCACCAATTATTGGTGCAACTAAAACCAAATATCTCGATGATGCTGTTGGTTCGCTTAAAGTATCTTTATTAAAGGACGATATTGCATATTTAGAAGAACAATACACGCCACATCGTGTTGTTGGTGCGCTTTGATTTGTGATATGGAAGGTTATTTTTAATAAAACAAAGCATTAATAAAATAATTATAACATTTAGCCTTTCTAAAAGGCTATTTAGGGTTTAGTTAGGTTAGGATGCTTTGTCATTTTGATGAAAAATACTTACCATGATAATTTCAGAGTGTGAGAGGGGGTGTAAAATCCTCTCGTTTCGCTAATTAGTATTTAGTGGAAAGTATTGGAATGTATTTGCCTGTACATCAAAGGCTTATTAATCTTTCCGCCAAATGTTCTATACCATATTAACTTGCCCAGCAAAACTTAGAAAGAAAAAAGTTAGGCTAAGGTTACGTGAAACCCTAAAAATATCATATTAATCTAATTATATTTTTTGCTTTATCATTATTTAATGAAAAATAAAAGAGTGCTAGTTTTTAAAAAGGGAAAAATATTGGCACTAAAGCAATATCCACCGCCATTACTAAAAAAGTTAACGGTACGCCAATTTTGACAAAATCGCCAAAGCTGTATCCTCCCGGTGCTACTACCATGGTTTTAATCGGTGAGGATACGGGCGTAATAAATGACGCTGATGTGGCAATTGCCACCGTCATGGCAAATGGATAAGGTGAGTAACCAAATTTTAGTCCTAAATCAATAGCGATTGGCGCAATTAAAATGGCTGTTGCAGTATTGGATATAAATAATCCAATTGTTGAGCATAATAAGAAAACAAATGTTAGCACCATGTATGGGCCGAAAGAGCGTAAGTGGACTTCAAGCCAAGCTGATATGAGCGAAATCCCCCCCGTTTTGTTGAGTGCTAGTGCAAAAGGCATCATACCTATAATTAGAATTAAGGTTGGCCAATGTATGGATTTATAGGCATTAGCCATGTCAATGCATCGTGTTGCTCCCATCAGTAAGCCGGCGACTAATGCCGCAACCACATTAGGCACAATACCTGTCACCATTAAAATAATCATAATGGCTAGGTTAATTAAAGCCGCTGGTGCTTGTGAGCTTGCTGGTGCAATGTCGTCGATATCGGCCGGAAAGTCTAATACAACAAAGTCATTGGTTCGAGTTTGTAGTTTTTGGATCGAACCCCAGTCACCACAAACTAATAATGTATCACTCATTTCTAAACGTTCTTGGAATAAGTTGTTTGTTTCAACCGGTGCATGATTACGCCAAATACCAATTACAGTCAGGAAATATTTTCCTCTAAAATCAATTTCATTAAGTGTTTTTCCACACAGTGTCGATTCTGGGAGCAGGGCAACTTCGGCCATGCCGACTTGTTTAACCTGTTCTGAAAAATATTCACCTCGTAATACTTTCGGTTCAAGGTTGTTGGTGTTTAAAAAGGTTCGATAATCGGCTTCGGAGTGTGACATATCGAGTAATAAAATATCATTTTCACGAAATTCGGTTGAGCCATTAACGGGGATTAGTACTTTGTGGAATTTGCGCCAGCGTTCAATACCAATAACATTTACACCATGTTCACTACGCAAATGTAAGCCATCAATTGTGCGCCCAACAAAAGGTGAGCCAGCTAGTATTTGTGCTCGATGGGCTCGGCCAATTAATTTATAGTCTCGAATTAAATCGGTGATTTTTCGTCTTTGTGGTTGGGTATTAGTTGGGGTAACTTGTTCTGCTGTGAGTAACCAATTGCGTGTTAATATGCAATATATAACCCCGACAATTAAAACACCAATACCAATTGGGGTGATCGAGAAAAAACTGAATTCAGTCAAAGCGGCACGGTTTAATTCACTGTTTACCACAAGGTTTGGTGCGGTGGCAACCAGTGTCATCATGCCACTTATTAATGCCGCAATACAAAGTGGCATCATTAATTTTTTTACATGAATACCAGTATGGTTAGCAATGCTAATGGCAACGGGTATAAAAATTGCAACTACGCCAGTTGAGCTCATCACTGAGCCAAGCAAAGCAACGCCTAACATAATGCAGGTGATAATGCGAATATCGTTTTTGCCTGAGACTTTTAATATGTATTCGCTCATTTTGTATGAAATGCCTGTTCTAACCAAGCTTTCACCAATAATAAATAGAAGGGCAATTAAGATAATATTCGGATCGCTAAATCCAGCGAGGGCTTCCGCTGGTGTTAATACGCCTGTGATGGTGATTGCCGCGATTGTGAGCAATGCAATAATGTCCATTCTTAATTTGCTGAACGAAAACATTAAAATTGCTATTAATAATAATATGCAGACAGTAATAAGTGGGTAATATTCAATAAAATAATTAGGTAAGAATTTAGTGATTGATGATACTAAACTATCCTCAGATGACAAATGTTCCACAAAAAGTAGCTCTATGATACAGATTACATTTTGTACATAATACCTTGATTTATTGTAATAGGGAATATCTCTAAATGAAGTTTATATGACTATAATTACTTTGTTGTTAATTTTCTTTAACATTATTTTACATTTTTTAACATTTTTTGCTATTTTCTTTATGACCTATTCGCATTATCGAAAAGTAGGTGTAATTTAAGCAACTAAACCTATTTAATCGTTAACTCTTTAGGAGAGAATATGTCATCAAAAAAATCTGTTGCACAAATTATAGTTGATGTTTTGTCTGAAGCAGGTGTTAAGCATTGTTATGGTATTGTTGGGGATACTTTAAATCATATTACTTCTTCTATTAAAAAAAGTAATATTGAATGGGTACACGTTCGTCATGAGGAAGTCGGTGCTTTTGCCGCAGGGGCAGAAGCCTATTTAACAGACCAAATTACAGCTTGTGCTGGATCTTGTGGTCCAGGAAGTTTGCATTTTATTAACGGTATTTATGAAGCACACCGTAATAAAGTACCTGTTGTTTTATTGGCAAGCCAATTGGTGACTTCGCAACAAGGTACCGATTTTCCGCAAGAAGTTGATTTTGAATCTATTTATAAAAATTGTTCTGTATTTTGTCAGCAAATTAATGATCCAACCCAAGCAAGACAAATAACAACCGCAGCAGTTCAAGCTGCAATTAATCAACGAGGTGTAGCTGTTTTAGTGGTACCTTATAATATTAGTTTAATTAAGGTTGAAGATAATAGTGGGCATAAGATTTATCACCCTAAACCTATTATTCGTCCGTCAAATGAAGAATTAAATCAAATCGCAGAAATACTTAATAATAATCCCAAAATAGCTATCTTTGCTGGGCAAGGAGTGTGTGAGGCTCACGATGAGCTTATTGCCTTTGCTGAAAAATTAAAATCACCTATTGTGCATACCTCAAGAGGTAAAGATTTTGTTGAGTATGATAATCCTTATAATGTTGGTATGACTGGTATGTTTGGTATGGAGTCAGGAACAACAGCGATTAAAGAGTGTGATGTGTTAATTATGTTAGGTGCTGATTTTGCGTGGTCACAATTTTATCCTGATAAAGCGATTATTATTCAAGTTGATATCGATGCCACTCATCTGGGGCGGCGTCATCCAGTGAGTGTGGGGGTTGTTGGTAGTAGTAAGCCAACGTTAGCCGCTTTAATTCCTTTAGTTGATGAAAAACAAGATACTACGTTTTTAGAAAAATGTCGCCAATTGTATATGAAGGCAATGGATAAATTGAATAAGAAAGCTGTACCTTCTCAAACAATGATTCATCCTCAATATTTAACCGAGCTTGTTGATAAATATGCGACACAAGATGCTGTGCTTTGTGCTGATGTTGGCTCAGCTATGGTTTGGGCTTGTAGGCATTTTAATACCAATGGAAAAAGACGTACGGTAATTAGTTTGAAACATGGCACAATGGCAAATGCAATGCCGCAAGCGTTAGGTGTGCAAAAAGCATTTCCTAATCGTCAGGTAATTACTTTATCAGGTGATGGTGGTATTAGTATGTTATTAGGCGATTTGTTAACTACAATTCAAGAAAATTTGCCAATTAAAATTATTGTGCTTAATAATAGTTCACTTAATTTTGTTGAATTGGAACAAAAATCAGAAGGTTTAGTTGATCACTATACCGATTTACAGAATCCTAATTTTGCAAAAGTTGCTGAGTCGATGGGATTATTTGCGATAAGAGTCGATAATTCTGATTCTCTTGATGAAGCAATGCAATCATTTTTATCACATCAAGGTCCTGCATTATTAGATGTTAAAACCAGCTCTAATGAATTAGTTATGCCGCCTGAAATTCAAGCATCGCAGGTTATGGGGATGGCGCTTTACAGTGTAAAAGCTTCTTTGCAAGGGAAAATGGGCGATGTAGTAAATCTATTGGTGGATAATTTTATCAAGAAATAGTTTATATTATTTTTTATATTTATTTTAAATGACAAGTTTACAGAGAGTTTTTGTTAAAAACTTTCAGGAAATAGGGGTGTTTCAGTATAATTTGGGGGGGAGCTGCCGCTGATTTGCGGCAGAATAAATGAATTAAAAACTAACGGCGCCTTCTTCTGCGGAAGTTAAATTTTCTCGGATAACGGTAAATAGTTCACGCCCATAACCTAGATGTGAATCCGTTAAGTCGAAAGAATAAGGTTCACGTTTGGCTAATTCTGCTTCGTCTACTAATAATGTTATTTCGCCAGTTTGACCATTAACACGGATCATGTCTCCATTTTGGATTTTACTGAGTAAACCTCCATCATAAGCTTCGGGGGTGACATGAATTGCGGCAGGTACTTTACCCGAAGCCCCCGATAATCGACCATCAGTTAATAACGCAACTTTATAACCTTTATCTTGCAGAACACCTAGCGGTGTTATTAGTTTATGTAATTCTGGCATACCAATTGCTTTTGGTCCTTGATAACGGACAACAACTACGCAGTCTTTATCTAGTTTGCCAGCTTTATATTCGGCATCTAAATCATATTGGCTATTAAAGATGACTGCTGGTGCTTCAATAATTTGATGTTCAGGTGCAACGGCTGATGTTTTCATAATTGCACGGCCAAGATTACCTGACATCACTTTTAATCCACCATGAGAATTAAATGGTTTTTTGATTGACGCAATGACGCTGTCATCTAATGATTTTGTTGGGCCTTCACGGAAAGTAAGTTTGCCATTTTCTAAAATAGGTTCTTGAGTATAACGACTAAGTCCACGCCCTACTACAGTTTCAACATCTTCATGTAATAAGCCACCAGATAATAGTTCGCGAACCAATAAAGATGTACCTCCAGCTGCTTGAAAGTAGTTTATATCGGCTAGACCATTCGGGTAAATTCGGCAAAGTAGTGGTACTGCCGTTGATAGGTCTGAAATATCATCCCAATTAATAATTATGCCAGCTGCTTTAGCCATCGCCACAATATGCATGGTTAAATTAGTTGAACCGCCAGTTGCGAGTAGTGCAACTAGACCATTGACAATCACCTTTTCATCTACCATTTTACCAATAGGCATATAGTTGCCTGATTGGTTGGTTATGCGGGTAATTTGTTTAGCTGCAGCATTAGTTAATTCAAAACGTAGTGCTGTTTCAGGATGAACAAAAGCTGCTCCAGGCAAATGTAGTCCCATTAATTCAATAACCATTTGATTAGTATTTGCTGTACCATAAAAAGTACAAGTACCACTAGTGTGATAAGATGCCGATTCTGATTCAAGTAAATCTTCACGTGAAGCTTTACTTTCCGAGTAAAGCTGTCGGATACGCACCTTTTCTTTATTGGATAAGCCTGATGGCATTGGTCCTGCAGGTACAAAAATAGCAGGTAAGTGACCAAACGTTAATGCGCCAATAAATAAACCTGGTACAATTTTATCGCATATTCCAAGATATAGAGCACCATCAAACATATTATGCGAAAGTCCGACAGCAACCGACATCGCAATCACATCACGGCTTGTTAATGACAGCTCCATTCCAGGTTCTCCTTGAGTTACACCGTCGCACATGGCTGGTACTCCGCCAGCCATTTGCCCAACAGCACCAATTTTGTGAAGTGCTTTTCGGATTTGTTCAGGATAAAACTCATACGGTTTATGGGCTGATAACATATCATTATAAGAACTAATAATCCCTATATTACTTTTTAAGATATTTTTTAGATCTTTCTTATCATTGGTACAACAAGCCGCAAAACCATGAGCTAAATTACTACATGGTAAACTAGATCGAGTTACTTTATTATGCATAGCACGTTCTATTTTTTGCAGATAATTGGTACGAGATACCCTAGAACGCTCAATAATTCGTTGAGTTATAGCCTGAATAGTCGGATTCACATTGACCTCGTTTATTTTTTCTATTTTTTAACAATGACATATTGTCCGTATTACTTGTTCAGCATCTTGCACAACCTTTTTTAGTGGTTGTTCAATATTAATATTGTAGACATCTTTTTCATCGGGAGTTGGTTCTTCTAGAGTATCAAATTGCGATTGAAGCATGCCTGTCTTTTGGTAGTGTCCTTTACGTTTAGCTAACCTTTCTGCGATTACATCGAAACTTCCTTTCAAATAAATAAAATGTACATTTTCATTTTCACCGCGAATAATATCTCGATATTTTCGTTTTAATGCCGAGCAAATAATAATTGAGACATCGTTAACATTACTCATAGCAAATGCGGCATTACTGATTAAGCTAAGCCAAGGCATTCGATCTTCATCGTTTAATGGCGTACCGCTCCGCATTTTTAAAATATTAGCCTTTGGATGTAGAAAATCGCCATCTAAAAAAGCAGCATCTAGATTGTAAGCAACTTGTTTGGCAACTGCTGATTTACCACATCCTGATACTCCCATTAATACAAAAACTTGTTTGTTTTTTTTAGTCATTATTTATCCTTCGTACATCCAACTAGTTACGGGTAACATTTTGACATGTTAACCCCTATTTGCAATATAAAAAAATTTTTTTTGTGATCTGGATCAGGTTTTACTTTTAATTCTTCAATTAATAGTAAGTTACCTATTGGTTAATCTTTATTATTGAAAATTAGATTACGATCACAAATATATAAAATCTTATTTGCTTTTTAATTCGAAAGTAAATAATCTTTCGTTATTATTTTGTTTTCGAAAGTTAAATTAGAAAAGTAAACTATAATAAATAGTGGAGAATAAATATGAATAAATTTCAGCTTTTTTTCGAAAACAATCTTAAATTTGATAATGAATTAGAAGCATTAACTTATATTAGTGAGCAATTACAACAAAAGGGCATTGTTAAAAAAAGTCATTTAAAAGCCTTAATCGAAAGGGAAGCATTATTTCCAACGGGTATTGCTTTCGATGGTTATGCTGTGGCTATTCCACATTGTGACGCAAAGCATGCAAATACTCCAGCAATCTTTATTATTCGCACTCAATTCCCAGTTTCTTTTAATCGAGCTGATGATGATAGCAATATTGATATTTCATTGATTATTTCACTTGTTGTGACTTCACCAGAAGATCAAATTGAGCTATTAAAAACGCTTTTTTCAAATTTACAACATAAAGACTTCTATCAATTTTTATTAAACGCTCCGCAAAATGAAATTGTGGATCATTTTAATAACGTGATATTTAATCAATAAGTTTCAGGAGGCATTATGAAAAAGAAGATTATTGTTGCTTGTGGTGGTGCTGTTGCAACCTCCACTTTGGCTGCTGAAGAAATAAAAGAATTGTGCAACGAGAATAATATTCAATTTGATCTTATTCAATGTCGCATTAATGAAATTAATACTTTTATTGATGATGTTGATTTGATCTGTACTACAGCCAGAATGGATCAGAATTTTGGTGATATTCCAATTGTTCATGGAATGCCTTTTGTATCCGGGGTTGGTATTGATCAACTAAAAGAAAAAATATTATCTATTTTAAAAGGATAAATCTATGTTTACTGAAATTATGCAGTACATTCTCGATCTTGGTCCATCGGTGATGCTACCCATTGTGATTATCTTGTTTTCATTAGCTTTAAGAATGAAGTTGGGTGATGCACTAAAAGCTGGAATTCATATAGGAATAGGGTTTGTTGGTATAGGATTAGTTGTCGGTTTGTTAACCAGTTCTGTTGGACCTGCAGCTCAAGCGATGGCTGAAAGATTTGATATTAGTCTAAATGTTATCGATGTTGGTTGGCCTGGTGCTGCGCCTATGACTTGGGCTTCACAAATTGCTTTAGTAGCCATTCCCATCGCTATTGCAATAAATATTATTATGTTAGTTTTAAGATTAACTAGGGTTGTTAATGTTGATATTTGGAATATATGGCACATGACATTTACTGGTGCGCTTGTTTACATTGCAACAGGCTCTTACTGGCTTGGTATTGTAGGGGTTATTGTTCATGCCATTATTGCTTATAAACTGGGTGATTGGTTTGCCAAAGATACCAAAGATTTTTTTGAGCTTGACGGTATTGCGGTTCCTCATGGTACGTCTGCATATTGTGGTCCAATTGCTGTTTTTGTTGACGCTGTCATTGAAAAAATCCCAGGTATTAATAAGATTAATTTTAATGCTGTTGATATGCAAAAGCGGTTTGGTGCGTTTGGTGAGCCTGTTACCGTTGGCTTATTCATGGGCATCATATTAGGTTTATTAGCAGGGTATGGTGTGAAAGAAACGCTACAACTAGCGATTCAAACTGCAGCGGTAATGTTATTAATGCCACGCGTAATTAAACCTATTATGGATGGATTAACACCGATCTCTAAACAAGCTCGTAAACATTTGCAATCAAAATTTGGTGGGCAAGATTTTCTTATTGGTTTAGATCCAGCATTGTTATTAGGGCATTCAACGGTAGTATCGGCGAGTTTAATTTTTATTCCATTAAGTATTTTTATCGCCATCATCCTACCTAGTAATGAAGTTTTACCTTTTGGTGATTTGGCAACTATTGGCTTTTTTATCGCAATGGGGGTAGCTGTTCATCAAGGTAACCTGTTTAGAATCATTATTTCTGGTTCTATCATTATCGCCATTACGCTTTGGATTGCCACTCAAATGATTCCATTGACTACTCAACTAGCCATTAATGCAGGCACGATGACTACGAATAATGGCGTTTCAGTTGGTGCAATGGATCAAGGTGGGTCACCCATTACTTATCTTATGGTTCAGTTGGTCAACTTGAAACAACCTATTGGTTTTGCCCTTATTGGATTGTTTTACCTTTTCTGCTTATTTTTGACATGGAAACGTGCCCAAAAATACCAGTTATTTCTGAAAAATTAACCATTAGATCAAGAAGATGGGGTAATAAAATAATCCCAAAACAGTCATCACCAAAATCAATCAGAAAGCTTTTACTCAGTAACGAGTGAAAGCAATACATTAACGTAATTTGTTTACCAATAAAGGAAAATAACATGAAAGCGGTTGTTGTCAATGAAGGGGGAGCTTTAGCTATACAAAATATAGGAATGCCCAAAATAACATCTCCAGATCAAATCTTAGTAAAAGTTGCTTATTGTGGTTTATGCGGTTCAGATATTCCGCGTATATTTCACCATGGTGCTCATTTTTATCCCATTACATTGGGACATGAATTTAGTGGTACAGTTGTTGAAATGGGGTATGGTGTGACTGAATTTGAGATTGATGATTTAATATCTTGCGTGCCATTGTTACCATGTTTTAAATGTGATGAATGCCAAAATCATTATTATTCACTTTGTAAGAATTATACTTTTGTTGGTTCAAGGATAACAGGCGGTTTTGCTGAGTATATTGTGTTAGATAAGAAAAATGCATTTAAATTACCTAAAGGTATCAGCCCGCTTGAAGGTGCATTTTTTGAACCAATGACTGTTGGAATGCATGCTTTGTTATTGGCTGATGGATGTGAGGACAAAAATGTTGTCATCGTTGGCGGTGGCACAATCGGATTACTTGCTATGCAATGTGTCAAGGCAATGGGGGCAAAATCAGTTGCGGTGCTTGATATTAACCAGCACCGCCTCGATCTAGCCAAACAACTAGGCGCTGATGCGGTATATCATTCTCAAGATCTTAGCACCGACGCGATTTACCAAGCTTTATCTTCATCTCGCTTTGATCAAATTGTATTAGAAACGGCGGGTTCACCCGTTACGGTCAACTTAGCCATTGAAATTGCAGGCTCTAGAGCGAAGGTAGTCTTAGTGGGTACACTTCATCATGATATTACACTTCCAGAAAAAACATTCGGACTGATTTTACGAAAAGAGTTACAAATTTTAGGCAGTTGGATGAATTATTCAGCGCCATGGCCAGGTAAAGAGTGGCAATTAGTGAGTCAGTACTTTATGGATGGAAAAATTAAACTTGATGAGCTGATTGCTGGCATGGGGGACTTTGATTCATTTATTAAACAAGTGACTGCCTTAAATGGTCGTCCTATGAATGGCAAAATTTTATTAAATTGCATGTAATTATTTTGATTTAAGTCAGTGATTGAAAATGAAACCTTATCTTTTGATTTTGTTTGTTATACACTGCTAAAAAATTTTCGAAAAAGGAAATATTATGAATGCAAGTGAAAGACGCCAACAGATAGTAGAACTTCTTAATATGAAAGGAACTGTGTTAGTTTCTGATTTATCGGAACAGTTCAATGTTTCTGAGGTCACAACCAGAACCGATCTGAGATTGCTAGAAAAACAAGGAGTGCTAACACGATTTCATGGCGGAGCAACCAAAATCATGAATAACGGTGACTTAAAATCATTTAAAGAGCTGCAATTAGAAGAACGTTATCAGCGATTTATAGAAGCTAAAAAACGTATTGCAATTGAAGCGGTTAAACATGTTAAAGAAGGTGACACTATTATTTTAGATAGTGGTAGTACTACCATGTTGATAGCTGAAGAACTCGTAAAATTGAAGCATATTACTGTGATTACCAATAGTCTTACTTCTGCATTTATATTATCAGACAATAGTGACATTATGCTATTTATGTGTGGCGGTACACTTAGACATAAAACGCGTTCTTTTCATGGAAAAATTGCTGAGCAATCGTTAACTGGCATCTCTGCTGATATTTTGTTTGTTGGTGCAGATGGAATTGATGCCAAAAGAGGAATAACAACGTTTAACGAAGGTTACACTATTAGCAGTGTTATGGCTAATGCCGCTAAGAATGTGATTGCCGTGCTCGATTCATCAAAATTTGGTCGTAATGGGATTAATGTTGTGTTACCCCTTAACCAACTCAATACCATTATTACCGATATTGATGTTGACAGTAGCTGTAAAAAAGAATTTGTGGCAAAGGGTATTAAATTAATAACGGTTTAATATTTGTGCTTACACTCGTATGTTTTTTTATATCTTAATTGGTCATAAATATTAAAAACCATTACTCGTTTAGGTTGAATATCCTAAACGATAAAAGTTTTTGCTTCTAGCCAAGCCGATTTAATGATAGTGATCATTTAAGTTTGTTATTTCTCCCAACGATATCAATGCGTAGGTGAGAATATGATATTAACAATTACGATGCCCCCTTCGGTGGATATATCTTATCCATTAAATAAATTAGCGATTAATGATATTAATCGAGTCTCAGAGGTAAAAAAAAACGCAGGAGGTAAAGGGCTTAATGTAACTCGAGGCATTAAATATTCAGGTATTCCTGTTCTTGCATCAGGCATTATTGGTGGAACAACGGGTGAGTATATTCAAAAACAATTAGATAAAGATAATATTAATTACAACTTTTATATCACCCAACATGAATCAAGAAACTGCATTGCCATTTTACATGAGGGAAATCAAACTGAAATCCTAGAGTCAGGCCCAGTATTAGATAATCATGATGTCAATGTTTTTTTGGAACACTACCAGAATTTGCTTAACCAAGCGCAGGTTATTGCTATTTCAGGGTCATTACCACAAGGATTTCCAATCGGTTTTTATACTCAATTAATTGAAAAAGCAAATAAGTATCAGATCTCAGTATTGCTAGACTCATCAGGTAAAATGTTATTAGAAACGCTCGTTTCTAAAAATAAACCTTTTTTAATCAAACTCAATAAAGGTGAACTACAGCAGATTATTCAAATGGATATCGATCCAAATGATGTAACTTCATTAGTTAGAGCCGTCAATCATCCTTTACTGAATGATATTGCTTTTATCATCATCTCATTAGGTAAAAATGGTGCTTTTGCTCGTTGCCATCACAACTATTACCAAGTTTCAATTCCTAAAATTAACATGGTGAATCCTGTTGGATCGGGGGATGTTACGTTAGCTGGGCTTGCTATTAGTATCCATGAAAAAGAAACTGTAGAGGTAATGTTTAAACGTGCGATGACTATGGGAATGCTAAATGCAATGGAATAGCAAATCGGTTTTGTCAATATGGATAATTATGACAAGTATTATCAACACGTTAAAGTGAAAAAAATCGTAGCAAAATAACAGATTAATGAGGATTAAATTATGTATCTTATTTCTAGTCAAGAGATGTTAAAAAAAGCTCAACGTGAATGTTATGCTGTGCCCGCATTTAATATACACAACCTTGAAACTATTCAAGTTGTTATTGATACCGCTAAACAGATGCAATCCCCCGTGATACTTGCAGCAACGCCAGCAACTTATAGTTACGCAGGAATACAGTATTTAATCAGTATTTGTGAAACAGCAGCAAGCATTCACCATTTTCCTTTTGCGTTACATTTGGATCATCATGAAAATATCAGTGATATTCAAACAAAAATAGGGGCAGGAATTCGCTCGATTATGATTGATGCCTCGCATCACCCCTTTGAAGAAAACATTGACATAGTTAGTAAAATGGTTGCTTTTAGTCATAAATATAATGCTAGTGTTGAAGCCGAATTAGGGCGGCTTGGCGGGCAAGAAGACGATCTTATTGTCGATAACAAAGATAGTGCTTTTACAGATCCCAATGCGGCAAAAGAGTATGTCGAACGCACAGGAATAGATTCACTTGCGGTAGCTATTGGTTCAGCTCATGGTATGTACAAAGGTGAGCCTAAACTCGATTTTGAGCGATTAGCCAAAATTCGAAATAAAGTTGATATTCCACTAGTGTTACATGGTGCATCGGGTATACCTGAGGCGATGGTGAAAAAATCGATTTCATTGGGTATTTGCAAAGTAAATGTGGCAACTGAATTAAAAATTGCCTTTTCAGATGCTTTAAAACAAGATTTTAAACTCCATCCTGACGTCAATGATCCAAGGCACTATATGCAGCCAGCAAAAGCCGCCATGAAAAAAATTGTTGAAGATAAAATACGTATTTGCGGTAGCGCAGGTAAATTATAATATGAAAGATCAAGGTGTTATTTTGAATTAGCAAGAACGTACAATTTTTAACCAGCAGTTGATCGCTGCTGGTTAAAATGTGTTAAGTGACAGCACATTAAGTATTTCTAGGAATGACTTGCTTGTTTACCGTAATTTGAAAAACGATTGTAATGCATAGACATAACGCTGTATCCCAAACAGATGATATGATGCCTATATCATAAAGAAAAATCACCGTCACTGATTTGGCTAAACGCTTTATGGTCAGTTGGTCTACAATTATAATGTACTAAAGAAAGCCCGAATGAAGCTTTTTGTGCCTTTAACCAGTAAAAATGAATGTTATAAAACCATTTATTATGGTATTAAACGTCTGGTTAAAGTCGAAAAATCTATTGAAGATAAATTAAGGTGGCAAGCTAAATGCTATAACAAAACCTATCCGCGTGAAATGCTACACGTTGATACCAAACGTTTACCGTTACTTAAAAATTAAACAAAACAGAAAACTAGAGAATATTTATTTGTCGGCATTGATGATTTTTCACGTGAGCTTTATGCGGGTATTTACCCTGATAAATCCCAATTTAACTCGGCACAGTTTTTACAAACGATGTGTTAGCCCAATCTCCTTATATCATTGAATGTATTTATTCCGATAATGGACGTGAATATCAAGGCACCAGCGAACACCTATTTGTTAAAACGTGTCATAGCCATCATATTAATCAAAAATTTACCAAACCTGCCAGCCAACAAACGAATGGGAAAGCCGAAAAGAGTGATACGAACTTTGAATTGAGATGTGGCATAATCAGCAAATATTTAGCAATTTAAAAGATAGAAAATAAAAATTTAAACGCTTTATTAATTTTTATAATACCGTTAAACCGCATAAAGCGATTTCAAGGAAAACGCTTTATGAGTTTTTATAGGATTATTTTAATTATGAAGTGTAAACAACTCGGCGTTTTTTACAAATTAGAATTATTTTTACAATAATGCTTAAAATGCTCGAAATTAAAACTACCAATGAATTATGATGCATTAACTTTTACTCGTTCAACAAACATCATCACGATAAAAGCAATAATCGTTAAATAGATGATGAAAGCCCCATAAGTTGCTAACATATCAATCAGTGAGCGCCCTCGCATGGCAAAATCGCGGAAAAATTTAAATAACCAAACTAATGGGAAAGCATGGCTAACATAGTAAGTCCAAATTGGCATTATTCCCACAGCCATTGTTGAACCACCCATGATAAACCCTGGAGGTACTAAGAAAATCATTCTACCAGCGCCTTCCCCTGGATTGTTAGTTTTCCAAGACAGTAACAATCCTAGCCAACCAAATGCCAATCCTGTCATAAATATGCTCGGTACAAAAGCAAAATAGTTACCGTCAAAACGCAGTTGTCCAAATATAACAAGTATGGCTGTGATAAGCGTTAATGCTGTTGTAAAAAATAGTGCATAAGGTATTGTTTTTGCTAATAAAGGTAAGAATCCTCTTTCTATAGTTTGTTCCCACATGCCAGTTACTTTTAAGCGGCCAATAATCATTAATGAGGTTAGACCGTAAGTCAGTGACGAGAAAAAGTAGACAAAATATATAATCGTCGATATGGTGGACGAGCTTGCAGGATTAAACATATATCGTGTTTTAAGTTGCATTGGTGATAAAGTTGCTTCAATGCCTTCTTTACCAAGTCCTAATGCTGCAACTTTACCAACACTAAGTTCAGCCCCCAATTTTGGAATATATTCATTAAGGCTTTGTAGTACTTTGGCATTTTGTGCATCGTTTGTATCATCAGCAAAATAGCCTAGGCGTACTGTTTGATCGCCTTTTTTTAAGCTTTTTTCTAGACCTTTAGGAATATATAAAACACCTAAATTACGGTCGTGTGAAACCAATGTTATTGGATTTACTGGCGATCTTATTACTTCTGTCACTTCAATATAAGGCGATGTATTGACTTTGCTAATTAATTCAGTCGAATAATGAGAACCATCAAGATCAATAACCGCAATTTTTCCTTCAAACACAGCTCCATGACTTAATACAATTGAAAAAACGAGCGAAACAATAGCAGCTAAGCCAAGCGAAACTTTATAATAAGGTATAAAATGGCCAGACAACATGGCGTCAAGCTCTTCAAGCATGGATTTAATGATGTTTTGCATCATTTTTCAACCTCAAGTGTCATTCCAGTTAATAGTTTAGGAATTGATTTTATGTAAATTCTGACTTGATAAGAGGTTAAATCAGCTTGACCTCGTTCTCGTGTCATGCGTAAGTCAGCAAATGATGGTGCAGCGGTGGCAAAGCGAACTTTTCCTTTTACTTCTTTGTTAAGTGCAATTACATTTGCTGTAACCGTTGTGCCTGGTTGATAATCATTAACCATTTTTTCATTCACATAAATGTCGATATATTTACGATCGGTTTCTAATAAGACTGCTGGCGCACCGTTTGGTACCATTTCGCCATCTTCAAACATAAGTTTTAATACTTTTCCATCTTCAGGTGCTCTTAATGTTAGTCGATCATAATTAAGCTGTAGTTGTTTTAATTCAGCTTCGCCTTGTGCGAGTTGTGATTGAAGCTGTGTTAATTGATTTTGGCGGTTTAGCAGTTTTTGTCGCGCAATTAAGATTGATTGTATTGTCATTCCTGTTGCATTTTTTGTTTGCTCAAATTGGCTAATTTGTTCAGGCGTCGCACCAATCATTAAGGTAGAAAGTTGACTTTCAATTTTAATAACTTGCATTTTTGCATTAATAAAAACATTACGAGCATTATCAAGTTGTGACTGCGAGTTTCCCCCCGACTTACGTAATTGGGTTTGGCGATCAAATTCAGTATTAGCTAGGTTTCGAGCCGATTTTGCTGCTTCTAAATTGGCTTGCACTTCTTCTATTTTTCGCCAAGTTGATAATTCCGAAAGGTTGGTTTCATTTTCAGTGATTTCAATATTTTTTTGTTCTTGGTTTACTGCCGCCTTTTGGCTATCAACTAAAGCTTGTAGTCGATCGATAGCTAGTTTGGTATCGATATCTTCTAATTGCATTAAAGGATCACCTTTTTTTACTATTTGTGATTCTTCTACAAATCGCTTGGTGACTTTTCCTCCGACATTTTGAAAGGCAATATTAATCTCATCGGCAGTTAATACACCAGATTTGATGCTTTTGGCAACCGAGACCGCATCATTTCTTGATCCTAAAAAGATTAAAAATGAGCCAAAGATTAGCAGGAGTAAAAAGATAACAGGAATTTTGACATTTTTTTTCATATACAGCTTATTTTCCATTTATTTAGTCAGCTAACTATTTAAGTGAAATGAAGGACTTTAATGATTAAAGTCCGTTATTTTCGTAATAATTTACGTAACATCAATATTAAAGACTCTTGTTCTTGCGAATTGAGTACTTGTGCAAAAGCGCGAATTGATTTTAGGTGATTGGGTAATGCATTTTGAATCAGCTTTTCGCCTGTATGTGTTAAAGCGATTAATCGAGAACGACCATCATCACCACTTTTTGACATCGAGATTAAAGGCTCTGGCGCTGCCAGCATTCGTTTAACCATTACTGATACTGTTGCTGGTGTTACACCAATGCGCAAAGCAAGATCACTGGTACAGATTTCACCTTCTGAAAACAATGACATCAATAAGGCAAACTTACCTTCAGAAACGCCGTAATCTTTATCTAATTGCGCATAGATATTAGCACGAATTAAATCGGCAGTTGTTATTAAGCTCAAAACCAGATCAACACCAGAAACATCAACGATGTCATCGTTAAATCTTTGTGATCGAGCTATGGTTTCACGTGAAGGAAGCTTTCTTGAATTGTAATTCAATTATCATTACTCAATTTATTTAGTCGGCTAATTATAGCTAATTTAGCTAAAATTAGCAATTATTTTAAGTACGTTTTTGCAAGTTTGATATTTAAGTACTACTAAAGTAGTAATCCTTGAGGGTAGTTATATTCTATGCACAGTTTCATACAATGTTATTAAATTAAAATTTTTTAGCAATTTAATTAAATTAAAATTGGAGTTATGTATGAGTAAAACCAACCTCGTTATTATTGGTAATGGGATGGTTGGGCATCGTTTTATTGAAGAGTTAATTGATAAAATGCAGCCCAAACAATTCAATATTACTATTTTTTGTGAAGAACCTCGTCTTGCCTATGATCGGGTACACCTTTCTTCTTATTTTTCTGGTCACACAGCAGAAGCGCTTTCTCTTGTTCGCGAAGGTTTATACGAAGAGAATAATATTCAAGTCTTACTTAATGAACGGGCTATTTTAATTAATCGTCAGCGTAAGGAGATTCATTCTCAACAAGGGCGAATTGTTGCTTATGATAAATTGATTATTGCGACAGGATCTTATCCTTGGGTACCACCGATTAAAGGTGCTGATGGTTCGGATTGTTTTGTTTATCGTACGATTGAAGATCTTGATGCTATTCAAGAATGTGCAAAGCGTTGTCAAAAAGGCGCTGTTGTGGGTGGGGGATTGCTTGGACTTGAGGCTGCTGGAGCTTTAAAAAACTTAGGTATGGAAACGCATGTGGTTGAGTTTGCTCCAGTGCTTATGGCAGAACAGCTGGATGTGCAGGGCGGAGAACAACTACGTCGTAAAATTGAGGAAATGGGGGTAGGTGTTCATACCAGTAAAAATACCCAAGAAATTATTCACACACCTGCTGGTAAAATCATGCAATTTGCGGATGGCTCTGCACTTGAAGTCGATTTTATTGTTTTTTCAACTGGCATTAGAGCAAATGATAAATTAGCTCAAGAATGTGAGTTAGAAATCGGTCCTCGCGGGGGAATTGTTATAAATGATTATTGCCAAACTTCGGATCCTGATATCTATGCTATTGGTGAATGTGCTTGTTGGCAAAACAAGGTGTTTGGTTTAGTTGCACCAGGCTACAAAATGGCTCAGATTGCCTTAGCGCATTTAATGGGACAAGCAGATAAATTTGAAGGCGCCGATATGAGCGCTAAGCTAAAGCTTATGGGAGTCGATGTCGGTAGTATTGGCGATGCTAAAGCAAAAACAATAGGGTGTCATAGTTATGTTTATTTAGATGAAACAACGCCAGTTTATAAAAAATTGGTTGTTTCGAATGATAATAAAAAGCTTTTGGGTGCGGTATTGGTTGGCGATACGTCAGATTATAGTAATTTATTGCAATTAATGCTTAATGATATGGATCTACCTGAACATCCAGATACGTTGATACTGCCTGCACATGCAGGAGCAAAACCAGCTATGGGGGGTGATGCGCTTCCCGATTCAGCACAAATCTGCTCTTGTTTTGATGTGACTAAAGAAAAAATTATTAATGCCATTAATGCTGGTTGTCATACGGTTGCAGCAATCAAAGCTGAAACTAAAGCTGGGACTGGGTGTGGAGGCTGTATCCCACTTGTTACACAAATTCTTAATTTAGAGTTAGCTAAACAAGGCATTGAGGTCAGCCATGCATTATGCGGACATTTTAAATATTCGCGTCAGGAGTTATATCATCTTATCCGTGTTGAGGGCTTAACGTCTTTTGAGCAAGTAATTAAGAAACATGGTAAAGGCTATGGCTGTGAAATTTGTAAACCTACCGTCGGATCTTTATTAGCTTCATGTTGGAATGATTATATTCTTAAAGATAATTTGATTCCTCTACAAGATAGTAATGATATTTTCTTAGGTAATATTCAAAAAAATGGTACTTATTCGATAATTCCACGTAGTGCTGGTGGTGAAATTACTCCAGAAGGATTAATTGCTGTTGGCCAAATAGCTAAAAAATATCAGCTCTATTCTAAAATTACAGGTTCACAGCGCATTGGCTTATTTGGAGCTCAAAAAGACGATCTTCCAGCTATTTGGAAGGAGCTTATTGAGGCTGGTTTTGAGAGTGGTCATGCTTATGCCAAAGCATTAAGAATGGCAAAAACCTGTGTAGGTAGCACTTGGTGTCGATTCGGTGTCGGAGATAGTGTTGGTTTTGGTGTTGAGCTAGAAAACCGCTATAAAGGCATTCGTGCACCACATAAATTTAAACTAGGCGTATCAGGTTGTACACGTGAATGTGCCGAAGCGCAAGGAAAAGATATCGGTGTTATTGCTACTGAAAAAGGATGGAATCTTTATGTGTGTGGTAATGGTGGTATGAAGCCTCGTCATGCTGATTTACTTGCCGCTGATCTCGATAAAAATACACTAATCCGATATATTGATCGTTTCCTTATGTTTTATATTCGTACCGCAGATAAATTACAACGGACGTCAGTCTGGCTTGAAAATTTAGATGGCGGTATTGATTATTTACGTAGTGTTATTATTGACGACAAATTAGGTATAAATGCTGAGTTAGAAAGTGAAATGACACGCTTACGTAAATTAATGGTATGTGAATGGAAGGAAGCTGTTGAAAATACAGAAGGTCAAATTCGATTTTTTCATTTTATTAATAGTAACAAACGTGATGAGAATGTCCAAATCGTACCTGAGCGTGATCAGCATCGTCCAGCAACAGCAGAAGAACGTAAAGTAATGTTAGGGGAATAATATGAGTCAATGGATAACTATTTGTAAACTTGATGAGATTTTACCTGGCACAGGAGTTTGTGCACTTGTTGGTAATGATCATGTGGCTATTTTTCGCCCTTATAATAATGCTGAGCTTTATGCGATTAGTAATATTGATCCATTTGCTAAAGCAAGTGTTTTATCCCGAGGCATTATAGCAGAACATGAAAATGAGTTATGGGTGGCAAGCCCGCTTAAAAAGCAACGCTTTCGTTTAAAAGATGGTTATTGTTTTGAAGATGAACAATATTCAATCTTCCATTATGAAGTAGATGTTAATGACGGTGGGATCGTACAAGTAAAGTCGCGCTAAATGTATTTTTAAAAGGATAAATTCATTATGTATACAGAGACAATTAATAAATGTGCAGCAAATGCTGCGCGTATTGTTCGTTTGACAAAAACGAATCCATTTGGTTTTTGGCTAAGTTCTGCTATGGCTGGGGTTTATGTAGGAATAGGTATTATTTTGATTTTTACTTTAGGAAACCTTGTTGATCCATCAATAAGACCTTTACTTATGGGGGCAACATTTGGTATTGCTTTAACGTTGGTTGTAATTGCAGGTTCTGAATTATTTACAGGGCATACCATGTTTTTAACCCTAGGAGTAAAATGCAAAAAAATTACTCATACCCAAATGTGGACAGTATTGCCACAAACATGGTTAGGAAATTTATTAGGTTCAATTTTTGTTACTGCATTGTATTTTTATGCTGCAACACCGCTATTATCAACGGATACTAGTTTGGTTCATGCAGCGGCTTTAGCAAAAACATCTGCTTCAGCTTCGGCATTATTTTCTAGAGGTATTTTATGTAACTGGTTAGTTTGTTTAGCGATTTGGATGGCTAATCGAGTTGAAGGTTCGGCAAAGTTTATCGCTATTTGGTGGTGTTTGTTAGCATTTATTGCTTGTGGTTATGAACACTCCGTTGCGAACATGACACTTTTTTCACTTTCATGGTTTGGTCATCATAGTGATGCTTACACATTAACTGGAATTGGTCATAATCTATTATGGGTTTCATTAGGAAATATTGTTTCTGGCGCATTATTTATGGGACTGGGATACTGGTATTCAACACCCAAAGAAGATCGACCTTAATAGCTGTTTAATTCAGAAAATGTGGTTAAAATAACCTAATATAAGGAGAGAGCATGGTAAGCAATCCCCCAAAAGGTGTTAAATTAATGAGGATTATATTTGGTTTTAATCGTAATTAGTAATAAAAAATAACGAAGCAATTAAAAATAGGATAATTAATAAATTTCTATTATTAGAGGTTAGTTGTTAATAAATTTTTAAACAGATAATGTTTTATTTTGAGGTATTATGGATTATTTCCCCTTATTTTGTAAGCTAGAAAACCGTGATTGCTTATTAGTCGGTGGCGGTGAAGTTGCTGAGCGTAAAGCTCGATTATTACTTGAAGCTGGTGCACGCTTAACTGTCAATGCGCATGAATTTAACGAGCAATTCATATGTTGGAATGAACAAAAACAACTAGTTTTAGTTCAAGGGGAGTTTAATGCCGAATTACTGAATGATAAATGGTTAGTTATTGCGGCAACAGACTGTCAGGAAACTAATCAAAGGGTGAGTGTTGAGACGGAAAAAAGGCGTATTTTTTGTAATGTGGTTGATTCTCCAAAAGATGCGAGTTTTATTATGCCCTCAATTATTGATCGTTCGCCTATTATGGTTGCAATATCTTCAGAAGGGCATGCTCCTGTTTTGGCTAGATTATTGCGTGAAAAACTAGAGTCCATTTTACCCCAACATTTAGGAAAATTAGCTAAATATGCCGGTTATTTACGTAATAAAGTTAAAACAACCTATCAAACAGTGACGGAACGTCGTCGTTTTTGGGAAAGGTTATTTTCTCATGATAGGTTAGCTCAAGCGATTGCTAATAGCGATTCAGATCATGTTGAAAAACTCACTAATGAGTTATTTGATACTTCACTTGATTCGCGTGGAGAGGTTGTATTAGTTGGCGCTGGTCCGGGTGATGCAGGCTTGTTGACTTTAAAGGGATTACAACAAATCCAACAAGCAGATATTATTGTCTATGATAGATTAGTATCGGATGAAATTATGAATTTAGCCCGTCGAGATGCTCAACGTATTTTTGTTGGTAAGCGAGCAGGATTTCATTGTGTACCTCAAGAACAAATAAATCAGATTCTTTTACAACAAGCTAAAAAAGGTAAACGTGTTGTACGTTTAAAAGGTGGAGATCCTTTTATTTTTGGTCGAGGTGGTGAAGAGCTCGAAACATTATTTAATGCTGATATTCCATTTTCTGTTGTGCCAGGAATTACTGCAGCTTCAGGTTGTTCTGCTTATAGTGGAATTCCATTAACGCATCGAGATTATGCTCATAGCGTACGTTTAATTACTGGTCATTTGAAAGATGGTAGTCATCTTGATTGGAAAAGTTTAGCCGCTGAAAAACAAACATTAGTTTTTTATATGGGATTATCTCAAGCTAGTAACATCGAAAAACAATTAATTAAATACGGTATGAATGCAAATACGCCAGTTGCAATTGTTGAAGAAGGTACAACGACAAAGCAAAAAGTAATATCAGGTCTGTTATGTGATTTAGCACAATTGTCTTTGCAGGCTTATAGTCCTAGTTTAATTATTATCGGGCCTGTTGTAGCATTCCGCGAAAAGCTGAATTGGTTTTCTGAGTATTAATAGAAATAAATAGATGAATTTTCGTGAACACCATCCTATATTTTGTGTTATAAATTGTTTTACCTATTTAAGGTAATGCGTTATGATTTATCTATTTTTAAGTAAATAACATTATTCCTTACTTTGTAAATACCATACTGTCATTTCCATTCGTGATTTAAAATTAAGTTTTTTGAATATACTTTTGATATGTACTTTGACGGTGCTTTCTACGATACCTAAATCTCTTGCAATTAGCTTATTTGATAGTCCTTGTACTAATAAATTAAAAATTTCATTTTCTCTTAGTGTCAACAAGCTGACATCATGCATCTGTTTTGCAATTGGTTGTTTGTTATGACGCATGTAATTGAGGATAATATGCGAAATAGCATTATCCATAACTAGTTTTCCAATCGAGATTTCTTGTAGTGATTTTAGAAAATCTTCAGGCTCCATATCTTTTAATAAATAGCCATCAGCACCTGTTTTTAGTGCGGTGATTATATCTTCTTTTGCATCTGATACTGTAAACATAATAATTCGACTCGATATGTTTTTTTGGCGCAAATAGCGTAATATTTCTAATCCATTAACGTCTTGCATATTGATATCAAGTAAAATAATATCAGGATCAAGCTCTTCGGCTAATTTAACGCCTTCTATTCCAGAGCCAGTTTCTCCTACAATGTCAAAATGGTTGACTGTATTTATCAGCTGTTTTACGCCATTTCTTAACATTGGATGATCATCAATAAGAAGTATTGAGCAATTTATTTGTTCCATTTTTACTCTTCTGTTGTTTTGAATGAAATGGTTTTATTAACCTTAAATGCTATCATAACTTGTGTTCCTTGGAGAGGTTTGCTATTTATTGTTAAATTACCATTTAGTATTTCAACTCTATCACGCATAATGATTAGACCATAGCTATTATCTAGTCTAATATTGTTTTGTAAACCAATTCCATTATCCTCAATACAAACAGAAATAATTTGATGGTCATCAATTTTTAAACTAACAATAACCTGTGTAGCTTTAGCATGTTTGTATATGTTATTTAGTCCTTCTCGAATTATTTGCAATAAATGAAATGCATATTTACTATTGATAATATTCAGCGGTAATAAATATTCAAACTGAATATTGAATTGTAATTTTTGATTAAATTCCTCAATTAATTCCAGTAAATTTGCATAAAAACCCGTTTGGTTAAGGCGTAAGCGAAAAGAGGTAATTAGTTCTCTTAGTTGAGAGTAGGTTATATTGACTTCTTTACGCATTGTTGACAATAAATCAATACTGCTTTGTGATGTTAAATCTGATTGCATTTGTAAGCAGCTGAGGTGTATTTTTAAACAAGATAGAGATTGAGCAATGGAATCATGCAGCTCTCTGGCCATTGCTGAGCGTTCTTTTATTAATAAATATTGTTTTTGTTGTTCAATTTGTCTATCGAGCTTCATTGCGGTAGTCATTTGCTTGATGACTCCTATAATTAAGTTTTCTTGTTCATTGGTTAATATGATATTTTCTGGCTGTAAAGCAAATAATATCCCATATTTTTCTCCATTTTCTTGAAGGTGCCAATGGCGTTGAAAGTTATTTTTTTGAGAAGTTTTTGATGAGATTAAACAAGCGTTGCATTTAGGACCTTGGCAATAAGGTAATTTTTGTTCATTATTGTAACTAATTTGTTGATAATGATCAGTATTATTTGATTCATAAAAACGAATTTTAAATTGAGTTAATGGTACTAAATCTTCTAATTTGTGTAGTATTTTTAGAAAACGTTCACACAATGGTTCTGAAGTATGCAGTTGCTTAATTGTTTGATATTGAAATGAAACGATTTTATTGGTTTGTTGTAATTTATCTGTTTTTTCTGCGACTTGTTTTTCTAACAATAAATATTGTGATTCGATTTGCTCGGACATTTTGTTAAAAGCAAGCCCTAATAGATCAAATTCATTTTTTCTACCTTTAATATTAAAACGCGCTTTAAAATTGTGGTTAAAAATTGCTTCAGCCATACTAATTAGTTTCTGCCATGGCGCAAGGAGGTAGTAGCGTAAATAATAAATTTGAACAGCTAAAAAAATTACGATAATAACAATAAATAATTGTTGTAATTGAGAAATATAATAAATTTTGTTTTCGGTTTTTTGATCAATCTTATCTACTAAATTGTTGATACGAGCAACATAGTTTTCAATATCAATTTTTATTTCATCGATTTTTTGTGCTTGCTGTATTTTAGTAATAAGTCGAGTATTCCAATCGGTTTCTAACTGATTAAATGCATTAATTAAATCGTAACGTTTTAAAAGCGTTAAATGTTTTTGTGATGAAGAAATATTAATAAAAATATTTAAATTATCATAATCTTCCTTATTGAGTGGAACCATTGTTAGTATTTGGTAGTTCTTCATTCTTAGTAAGCCTAATTGATTAACCATATACGCTCCACCTTTTGTATCATTGGCAATCTGGATTGAAAACGATAATGCAACTAAAGCAATAGCGCCTAAACAGAGCAGCAATAGTGTTAAACGATTAATAATTGATTCGGTGTAGCGAATTTTTATTTTCGACATATAAACACTTAACGTTATTTTTAAATTTTATTCTGGCTAAATAGTAATTTATGATTATTGTAGCTTGAAAAGAGTATCTCGCTGATCTTTTTTATAACTTTTTGCGATCTTTTGTTAAAGAGCGCTTGCAACAAGAATAAAATTTGCGTAAAATTCACGCCCTATAAGATTAATCACGCAGACATATATGTTTAATCAAGTAATCGTCTGCTTTTTATTGCGGAGTTAAGTATGTACGCAGTTTTCCAAAGTGGTGGTAAACAACACCGAGTTAGCGAAGGACAAGTCGTTCGCTTGGAAAAAATTGAAGTCGAAACAGGTGCAGAAGTTGTTTTCGATAAAGTTTTAATGGTAGCAAATGGTGAAGACATCAAAGTTGGTGCTCCGTTTGTTGAAGGTGCAACAATTAAAGCAGAAATTGTTGAGCACGGTCGTGGCGATAAAGTGAAAATTGTTAAATTCCGTCGTCGTAAACACTATCGTAAACAACAAGGTCACCGTCAGTGGTTCACTGATGTGAAGATCACTGCAATCGCTTAATAGGAGTATCGAACAATGGCACATAAGAAGGCTGGTGGTTCATCACGTAATGGTCGTGATTCCCAAAGTAAACGTTTAGGTGTTAAACGTTATGGTAGTCAAGAAGTTCTTGCTGGTAACATTTTAGTTCGTCAACGTGGAACTCAATTCCACCCAGGCACTAATGTAGGTTGTGGTCGTGATCATACTCTATTTGCCTTAATTGATGGACAAGTAAAGTTTGAAGTTAAAGGACCTAAGAATCGTCGTTATGTTAGTGTAGTTGCTAACAGCTAATTCATAAACGGTTCAAAAAGTTTTAGAAGCCTCACAATTATTGTGGGGCTTTTTTCATTTCTTGAAGTTAATATAAAATTGATGGTGATATGATAAAGCAGCAAAATGTTAGATTAGGTTTTGCACTTGCCATGTTAACCGCAGTGATGTGGGGCATTGTGCCAATTGCAATGAAATACGCACTAGTAGTTGTTGATCCATTGACATTAGCTTGGTCTAGACTAGCTATTTCAGCGCTTGGTATTACCATCTGGTTGGCTTATAAAAAGCAATTTCCTAATTTAATGATGTTTAGAAAATGTCGTCGTTTTGTTTTAGTGATGATTGCAGGTTTTGGGTTGTTGGGTAATTTTGCACTGTTTGCTAATGCACTTCAGTATCTTTCAGCTACAACCGCTCAGGTTGTTGGGCAAACAGGCATTGTGATTTTTATGATTTCAAGTGCTTTTATTTTTAGAGAGCGACTCAGACCGACTCAGATTATTGGTATTTTAGTATTATTAGTTGGGCTGGGGTTATTTTTTAATAAAAATATTGTAGATCTGTTTTCTAATATGTCTTCATATGGTATTGGCGTGTGGCTTGGTTTACTGGCTTCGGTATCATGGGCTTGTTATGCGCTTGCTCAAAAAGTACTATTACAGAAATTACGTGCAGAACAGTTACTTTGGTTGATTTACCTTATTTGTACTGTTTTTTTGTTGCCTTTTACGTCGCTAAGTAAAATTACAAATGCTGATGCAACTCAACTGTTTGCTATCATATTTTGTGGTTTAAATACTATTATTGCTTATGGCGCATTAGTGATGGCTATGGAACGATGGCAAGCAGCACAAGTGAGTGCAATAACAACCCTAACGCCATTGTTTTCGCTGATCTTTTCAGATTTGTTTGCTTTAATTTGGCCTGAAAAGTTTGCTATGCAATATTTAAATATTTTAGGTTATATTGGTGCAGTATCTGTTGTTGCTGGTGCTATGTTTGCGACCATTGGGCATTATATTTGGCATCCAAGAAAAGGCTGGCTAATTAACCGCAATAAAGGGGAAGAATAATGAAATTTGTTGATGAAGCATCAATTCGCGTTGAAGCTGGAGATGGTGGAAATGGTTGTGTCGGTTTTCGCCGAGAAAAGTATATACCTAAAGGTGGTCCTGATGGTGGCGACGGTGGCGATGGTGGTGATGTCTTTTTTATCGCTGATGAGAATTTAAATACACTAGTTGATTTTCAGTTTGAAAAAAATTACCGTGCTGAGCGTGGCCAAAATGGACAGGGTTCTGATTGTACGGGTAAGCGTGGCCGAGATATTACCGTTAAAGTACCGGTGGGGACACGAATTACCGACAAATATACAGGTGAAATTATTGGTGATTTAACCCATCACCAACAAAAAGTATTGGTTGCCAAGGGCGGTTTTCATGGGCTTGGAAATGCGCGTTTTAAATCATCGGTAAATCGTGCGCCAAGACAAAAAACTGATGGTACTCCAGGTGAAAAGCGCGATGTATTATTAGAATTGTTGTTACTTGCTGATGTGGGGATGTTGGGCTTGCCTAATGCTGGTAAATCAACTTTTATTCGCTCAGTTTCAGCTGCTAAACCAAAAGTTGCCGATTATCCATTTACTACTTTAGTGCCTAGTTTAGGTGTAGTAAGAATGGATAATGAACAAAGTTTTGTTGTTGCTGATATTCCTGGTTTAATAGAGGGGGCATCAGACGGTGCAGGACTTGGTATTCGTTTCTTAAAACATCTTGAACGTTGTCGTGTTTTAGTTCATTTGATCGATATGGCACCAGTAGATGAATCAGATCCGGTAGAAAATGCTAAAGTGATAATCCAAGAGGTTCAACGATATAGTGAAAAATTAGCTAATAAACCACGTTGGTTGGTGTTTAATAAAATGGATGTATTAGGTCCTGAAGAGAGCGCTAAACGTGCGGCTGAAATAGCTAAGACACTTGATTGGCAAGATAAATATTATATTATTTCAGCCATTAATCAAGAAGGTGTAAAAGCCTTGTGTTGGGACTTAATGGAATATATCAATGCGCATCCACGTGAAGCAGAACAAGAAGTGTCATCGCCTGAAAAAGTGGAATTTATGTGGGATGATTACCATCAACAAGTAATGGATGAGGCTTTTGATGATGGCGATGATTTTGATGACTGGGACGAAAGCGATGAAGAGGGTGTTGAATTTATTTATCAAAAATAATGAGTACTATACTCTGTTTTATTTCGCCTAAATTAGCCATTGCGTAGAATTTTTTATAAAAGCAGAATAGGAATATTCTGCTTATTTTTTATATTGTTAAATATGAATCCTCTTATTATGAAATTAGAGAATAAAGGATTTATTTTTATCTAGCTTAGAAAATAAAAAAATGCTTGATCATTGTTAATGATAATCATTATCATTATTGTCGTACTTTGTTAGAGCTTTAGAGGCTTCTGAAAAAGTATGACATTGCTCACATTGCTTCCAATGTTTACCAGCTTGACGTTATCGCTAAGCTGGTTTTTTTGTTTTGCGTTATTAACAATTATTTTTAAACATTAACCTCTAGTTAAAACTATTTTAATTGTTGTTTTTATCTACATGCTAATGTCGTCACAAAGGCTTAAATAAATTGACGGAAGAAGAGTAAAAATTATTTTTATGATTACCCAGATGGTTGGTTAAGTTTTCAAAAACTAGCTATTTATTAGTTTGTTTTCAATATCAAATAAAATGAGAAGTGCTGCGTTGCCACCAAATTCTTTAGGGGCTTGATGAAAACAGATAACATGAGGATGCTGAGCTAGCCACATGGGTGTTTGTTTTTTTAAGATGTTTTTCCCATGTCCATACATGATACAAGCACAATGCGTTCTTTCACGTAAACATGCTGCGATAAGAGCGGCAATTTCTTTTTTAGCCTCTTGTTGAATTAACCCATGTAGGTCTAAAAAGAATTCTGGTTCATAAAATCCACGACGCAATTTTTTTACTTCGTAGGGATCTGCATTTTCTCGGCTATAGCAAATAGGGTCTTCTTGCAATAGCGGCTGATAATCATCAGAAAAATAAAATTCAGCATTAATTTTTTCATATTGCTGTTTTTGGGTTTCTATTACTTTTTGTGAACGTTTTTGTGGTTTATGAACGACAGTATCTTGTTTTAGTTTTTTGGTGATGTTACCAATACTATTTTTAAACAAGTTTATATCATCTTGGTCTAAATTAAATTTATTTGGCATTGATTTCTACTCTGGATAAGTTTTTTCTTTAAATTCGCACAAATCTTCTATAACACAGGATCCACATCTAGGCTTTCTGGCAATACAGGTATAACGGCCATGTAATATTAGCCAGTGGTGACAATTTATTTTATATTCTTTGGGTACGACTTTCAGCAATTTTTCTTCAACAACCTCTACTGTTTTACCTGGTGCAAAACCTGTACGGTTGCTTACTCTAAATATGTGTGTATCAACGGCAATGGTAGGCCAACCGAAAGCGGTGTTTAACACAACATTTGCCGTTTTACGACCAACACCCGGTAATTCAATTAGTGCATCAAAACGTTCAGGAACTTCACCCTGATATTTATCTACCAAAATTTGACACGTTTTTATTATATTATCCGCTTTACTGTTATAAAGCCCAATGGTACGGATATAGCTTTTTAGTTTATCAATACCAAGAGCCAAAATTTGTTCAGCAGTATTAGCAATAGCAAACAGCGGTTTTGTGGCTTTGTTTACACTAACATCAGTCGCTTGGGCTGAAAGTACTACTGCGATTAATAGTTCAAAAGGTGTTTCATACACTAGTTCTGTTGTTGGATCTTTAATATGATCTTTTAATCTTTCTAAAATTTGAATTCGGGTTGATTGTTTCACAAAATAATTTTATTAAAAAATAGTAAGACGCATATTATATACTTTTATTTACTGTTTATCTGTAAGTTGCATTTATTTTTTTATATGGATGAGAACGATGAAATGTACTGATTAATAATTGTAAGACAATTTTATTTTTAATGTTGCTTAGTTTTTTGTTATTTGTATATTCACATTTATACTCACTGACTTTTTAGCATAGTCATTTTATGATAAGCTAGCGTACTATTTCTTAATTTTATCAAATAAGGTTTTTTAAAGATATGCCCTTACCAATGATTGTCACCTTTGCTGTATATATTTTAGGCATGATTGCCATAGGTTTTTTTGCGTTTCGTTCAACGCAAAATTTTGGTGATTATATTTTAGGTGGGCGTCGTATCGGTAGTGTTGTGACTGCGCTTTCAGCTGGCGCATCAGATATGAGTGGTTGGCTATTAATGGGATTACCTGGTGCTGTTTTTTTGTTTGGTATTTCACAAAGTTGGATTGCAATCGGATTGATTATTGGTGCTTATTTAAATTGGCTACTCATTGCAGGACGATTACGAGTCTTTACTGAAATCAATCATAATTCATTAACTTTACCCGATTATTTTGCTCGTCGATTTGATGATAAAAGCTCACTTCTACGCATTATTTCAGCTGTCATTATTCTAATATTTTTTACTATTTATTGTGCTTCTGGCGTAGTTGCGGGTGCAAAGTTATTCGAGAGTACATTTGGTATGAGCTATGGCTGGGCGATGTTAGCGGGTGCAGGTGCAACAATTGCCTATACGTTTATCGGTGGTTTTTTAGCAGTAAGCTGGACTGATACTATTCAAGCTAGTTTAATGATGTTTGCACTTATTCTAACGCCAATTATGGTTATGGTGAATGCTGGTGGGCTTTCTGATGCATTGATATATATTGAATCGCTCAATTCAGATTATACCAATTTATTTGCTCATATGGATTTTATTGCCATTATTTCATTATTAGGTTGGGGGCTTGGATATTTTGGGCAACCTCATATTTTAGCCAGATTTATGGCTGCTGATTCACATGAAGTAATGAAAAACGCTCGACGGATTAGTATGACATGGATGATTTTGTGTTTAGCTGGCGCAATCACGGTTGGTTTTTTTGGTATCGCCTTTTTTGCTCATAATCCAGATTTATCTTACTTGATTAATGATGGTAAACATGAACGTATTTTTATCGAATTGTCGAAATTACTTTTTAATCCTTGGATTGCTGGTATTTTGTTGGCCGCTATTTTAGCAGCGGTCATGAGCACATTAAGTTGTCAATTATTAGTTTGTTCAAGTGCTCTAACGGAAGATTTTTATCGTGCGTTTTTTAGACCAAAAGCAAAACAAAAGGAATTGGTATGGGTTGGTCGTATAATGGTGCTATTAGTTTCAGTTATTGCTATTTTATTAGCTATTAATCCAAATAATAGCGTACTTGATTTAGTAAGTCATGCTTGGGCTGGATTTGGTGCGGCGTTTGGTCCTATAATCGTATTTTCTGTTTTTTGGTCGCGTATGACACGTAATGGAGCACTAGCTGGAATGATAACTGGTGCCGTAACTGTGTTGCTATGGATTAATTTTAATTGGTTTAATTTGTATTCGCTTATCCCTGGATTTTTATTTGCTTCTATAGCTATTATTATTTTTAGTCTTTTTGATAAAAAGCCAAACGAGATCGTAGCAGATCATTTTAAACAAGCGTATAAACGTTATCACAACAAAGTAAATTAGAATAAATCTTATTTAAACTAGAATATAAATGTAATAAATTTAATAGGTAAAATATCATGACAAAAAATGTGATCAAACAACTACAAGAACGTGGGCTGATTGCTCAGCTTACTGATGAAAAAGCACTAATAGAACAAATTGAACAAAATCCTATTGCGCTTTATTGTGGTTTTGATCCAACAGCAGATAGTTTGCATCTTGGTCATTTAGTTCCATTACTTTGTTTAAAACGTTTTCAGTTAGCTGGTCATAAACCTGTTGCGCTTGTAGGGGGAGCAACAGGATTAATTGGCGATCCAAGTTTTAAAGCTGTTGAACGAAAACTTAATACTGAGGAAACAGTTATTGAGTGGAGTGAAAAGATCAAACAACAAGTGTCACCATTTTTAGATTTTAATTGTGGTGGAAATTCAGCGATTGTGGCTAATAACTATGATTGGTTTAGTGGCATGAATGTACTGACATTTTTACGTGATGTTGGTAAGTATTTTTCAGTTAATGCGATGATCAATAAAGAATCAGTTAAACAACGTATAGATCGTGATGAGGTGGGTATTTCATTTACTGAATTTTCTTATAGCTTATTACAATCTTATGATTTTGCTTGTTTGAATAAATCACATGATGTTGTTTTACAAATTGGTGGATCTGATCAGTGGGGTAATATTACTGCAGGTATTGATTTAACCCGTCGTTTACATCAAAAACAAGTTTATGGTTTGACTGTACCGTTAATCACTAAATCAGATGGTACCAAATTTGGTAAAACTGAAAGTGGTGCCGTATGGTTAGACCCTAAAAAGACAAGTCCTTATAAATTCTATCAATTTTGGATAAATACTGCTGATGCTGATGTTTATCGATTCTTAAAATTTTTCACATTTATGCCTCTAAGTGAGATTGATGCATTGGAGGAAAAAGATAAAAATAGTGGCGTTGCACCACGAGCTCAATATGTACTTGCCGAGCAAGTTACACGCTTAGTTCATGGTGAAGAAGGATTGATTGCAGCAAAACGCATTACAGAAAGTTTATTCTCTGGCAAATTAACTGACTTATCCGAAGCTGACTTTGAACAATTAGCTCAAGATGGTATGCCAACATTAGCCGTTGAGGAAAATGTTGATTTGCAACAAGCAATTGTTAATGCGGAATTTGCACCATCAAGAGGACAAGCTAGAACAATGATTGAATCTAATGCTATTTCTGTTAATGGTGAACGTAACACTACAACTGATTACCGTTTTACTGATAGTGATAAACTATATAATCGTTATACTTTACTTCGTCGTGGTAAAAAATATTACTGCTTATTAATTTGGAGTTAATTTCATGAAAAATATTTTATCTATTCAGTCACATGTTGTATTTGGTCATGCTGGGAATAGTGCGGCTGTATTTCCTATGCGTCGAATAGGTGTAAATGTTTGGCCTTTAAACACTGTACAATTTTCTAACCATACTCAATATCGACAATGGGCTGGAACGGTAATGTCTGCATCACATTTAACAGAAATTGCTGATGGAATTAATGAAATCGATGAGTTGAAACGGTGTGATGCGGTATTAAGTGGTTATATGGGATCACCAGAACAAGGTAATGCAATTATAGAAATAGTTAAAAAAGTAAAAGCTGTTAACCCTAATGCGATTTACTTTTGTGATCCTGTAATGGGACATCCTGAAAAAGGATGTTTTGTTGCTCCTGGTGTTTCTGAGTTTTTATGTAATACTGTGTTGCCTGTGGCAGATATGATGGCTCCCAATATTTTGGAACTTGAAGAGCTTAATGGAAAACAACGTATTAATAATGTTGATGAAGTAATTTTAGCTTGTCGAGAGTTATGTAAAAAAGGACCTAAAGCAATTTTAGTTAAACATTTAAGCAGAGCTGGATATAAAATTAATCGTTTTGAAATGTTGCTTGTAACTAGTGACGAAGCATGGCATATTGATCGCCCGCTAGTTGATTTTGGTGTAAGACAACCCGTGGGTGTTGGTGATATGACAAGCGGGCTTTTTTTAGCTAATATTTTACTTGGGAAGTCATTGGTTGAAGCTTTAGAACATACTACCTCAGCCGTGTATGCGGTTATGCTTGAAACCTTAAAGCAAGATGAATATGAATTACAATTAGTTGCAGCTCAAAATGAAATTGAAAAACCAACACGATGGATTAATGCAAACAAAATTGATTAATTGAAGAAATAAGTGAAAATCGAATTAGCTAACGATTAGTATTAAATTTATGAGGATATGATGGACGATATTTCATTAGGAGTGATGCTTGCTGATTTACGAGAAAAAATGGGATTAACTCAAGATGATATTGCCAATAAAATTCATGTGCGAAAGACAGTAGTTGTTCATATCGAAAATGATCGGTTACCTCATGCCCCGCTTGTTTTTATAAAAGGTTATATTCGTACTTATGCTGAAATAGTTGGCTTATCATCAGATTACTATCAACCTTATCTAGATGAATTAACTAAAAAATTTAAGTCTCAACAAAAGAAAGTGCAAATACAAATGTTTATAACAAAAAAACAAGGAAAAGCTCCATTTATCTTTTGGGGAATATTTATTCTTCTTTGTGCTCTTTGTATAACGTTATATTATGTTAATAAAGACAATAAAAATAATCTTATTGAAGTAAGTCATTATATTTCGCCATCCTCTTCTACTCGTGTTAATAGTTAGCAAATTTTCTTATTCTCATACAGACATTTGCCTTAAATCTTGTTAAGATTGCTGGCTAGTTATTTTGTAAAATGGTTAAATATGTATGAGTCATCAAGATTTACCAATTGTTAGACGAGAATCAACCCGAATTTATGTCGGCAATGTTCCTATTGGTAACGGAGCTCCGATTGCAGTTCAATCAATGACAAATACTCGAACCACAGATGTAGAAAAAACAGTAGCCCAAATTCAAGCACTTGAACGTGTTGGTGTAGATATTGTGCGGGTTTCCATACCTACAATGGATGCAGCTGAAGCTTTTAAATTTATTAAGCAGCAGGCAAAAGTTCCACTCATTGCCGATATTCATTTTGATTATCGTATTGCATTAAAGGTTGCCGAATATGGCGTTGATTGCTTAAGAATTAATCCTGGCAATATAGGTAATGAATCAAGAATTCGAGCTGTTGTTGATTGCGCTAAAGATAAAAATATCCCGATACGAATCGGTGTTAATTCTGGTTCTCTTGAAAAAGATATTCAAGAAAAATATGGTGAACCTACTCCAAAAGCGATAGTTGAATCAGCTATGCGCCATGTCGATATACTTAACCGACTTAATTTCGAACAGTTTAAAGTTAGTGTAAAAGCATCTGATGTGTTTACTGCAGTTGATGCTTATCGATTGTTAGCTAAGCAAATAAAGCAACCATTGCATCTAGGTATAACTGAAGCAGGTGGTGTTCGAAGTGGTGCTATTAAATCGGCCATTGGATTGGGATTATTGTTATCAGAAGGTATTGGCGATACACTTCGAGTTTCCTTAGCGGCTGACCCAACAGAAGAAGTGAAAGTTGGATTTGATATTTTAAAATCGCTGCGTATACGGTCTCGTGGTATTAATTTTATTGCGTGTCCAACCTGTTCTCGCCAAGAGTTTGATGTGATTAATACAGTCAATACATTAGAACAGCGATTAGAAGATATTATTACGCCAATGGATGTATCAATTATTGGCTGTGTGGTTAACGGTCCTGGGGAGGCATTAGCTTCAACTATGGGCGTTGCTGGCGGTCATAACAAAAGTGGTTTTTATGAAGATGGTGTACGTATTGGCCGTATTGATAATGAACAAATGATTGATAAATTAGAAGCTAAAATTCGTGCTAAAGCATTAATATTGAAAAACAGAATTGCAGCAACTGAATTATAATTTTATTAGATAGCGAATAAATAAATGACAGAGAAAAAGATCCAATCTATACGAGGAATGAACGATTTACTCCCAACAGATAGTGCAAGTTGGCAACAGATTGAAAAAATCGTTAAAGGTGTACTAAATAGTTATGGCTACAACGAAATTAGAACGCCTATTGTTGAAGATACTGCGCTATTTAAACGGGCGGTCGGAGAAGTCACCGATATTGTTGAAAAAGAGATGTATACTTTCAATGATCGAAATGATGAAAGCATCACTTTACGCCCAGAAATTACCGCAGGTTGTGTTCGAGCAGGAATTGAACACGGTCTTTTTTATAATCAAGAACAACGCCTTTGGTATTTAGGACCAGCTTTTCGTTATGAAAAACCACAAAAAGGGCGCTATCGTCAATTTCATCAATTTGGTGTTGAAGTCTTTGGGCTTGAAGGGCCAAATATTGATGCTGAGCTTATTTTATTAACGGCTCGTTTTTGGAAAGCCCTTGGTATTGAACAGCATACTTCTCTTGAACTTAATTCAATTGGTTCGCTTGAAGCAAGAGCCAATTATCGAAATGCGTTGGTTGCTTTTCTTGAGCAACATAAAGGTAAATTAGATGAAGACTGTTTACGTAGAATGTATACTAACCCATTGCGCGTACTTGATTCAAAAAATCCAGTTGTTCAAGAGTTGCTGAATCAAGCTCCAAAATTGTTTGATTATTTAGATGAAGAATCTAAAATTCACTTCGAAAGCTTATGCCGACTATTGGATAATGCTGGAATAGAATATAATATTAATCAAAGATTAGTACGCGGTTTAGATTACTATAATCGAACAGTTTTTGAATGGGTAACTAACAGCCTAGGGGCACAGGGAACAGTTTGTGGTGGTGGTCGCTATGATGGTCTTGTAGGCCAACTTGGCGGGCAACCAACACCAGCAGTTGGTTTTGCAATGGGGGTTGAGCGTTTAGTGCTATTAGTGCAAGCGGTTAATCCATCATTTTATTGTGATAATTCGATTGATATTTATATGATTTCATCTGGTGATGAAAAGACCATATCAGCTGCTCAAAGTGTTGCAGAGCAATTACGTGATGGTTTTCCTGATTGGCGAATCATGACAAATTATGGTAGCAGTAATTTTAAGAAACAATTTACCAAAGCAGATAAATTAGGTGCTAAAATAGCCGTTATTATTGGTGAAAATGAATTATCTAATCAAACAGTAATGATTAAAAATTTACAAACAGGCGAACAAGTTGAAGTTGCAAAAAAAGATGTTGTCCAAACTTGTTTGTCTATTAAGTAAAGGAAATAGGAGAAAAACGTGAGTCATCAGTTATCCAGTGAAGAACAACTTGAAGAGATAAAAGGCTTTTTTGCTAAAAAGTGGAAAATTATGGTTGCCGTTCTTGTGATCGGATTATTGACCTTTTATGGCTGGCGTTATTGGCAATCATATAAAGCTGAAAAGGCAATAGAATCATCAGATAAGTATGAACAATTAATTACTCAATTAGATGCTAATAAACCAGATTCTGTTAATGAATTAGTATCTTTTGCTAAAGATAACGATACTATTTATAGTGTGTTTGCTAATTTGCGTGCAGCAAAATTTTATGTTGAGGTATTAAAAGATTATCCTGAGGCACAAGCGTTGTTAGTTGATGCTTTAAAGAAAGCGGATTCAGAGCCTGTGAAAGCGATTATTAATATTCGTATAGCACGTTTACAGTATCAACAAGGTCAATATCAAGAAAGCCTAACATCATTAGGTAATGTTACTAATGAAAGTTGGGGAGCAGTAATTAATGATCATAGGGGTGATGTGCTTGTTAAAATGTCCCGTTATGCTGACGCCATGAGTGCTTATAATGCTGCTTTAACTTCTTCGCCAACCAAAGATTTAGAAGAAAGCATTAAAATGAAGTTGAATCAAGCTGAATATTTAAAAGCAAAACAACAAGTTGAACAAGAAGCTAAGGCAAAACAAGCCGCATCTGAAGAAAGTAAAAATTAATTTATCCTGCTATAAGGGTCTATACAATGAAGTTATCAAAATATCTTTTTGCTGGTGTTTTTGTTTTTTCACTAGCTGGGTGTTCTTTATTTGGTGGAGAGGAAGATATTGTCCAAATTGCACCGTCACCGAAAGTAGATAATCAATTTTCTATCCAACAAGTGTGGAAAAATAGTACTGCAGGCAATACTCATATTTATTCATTATTAGGTCCGATTAATTATGATAATGCTATTTATGTAGCGAGTCGTAGTGGACAAGTTAAAGCAATTGATTTATCAAGCGGTAATACTATATGGGATGTAAATTTATCTGAAAGTACACTTTTCAGTAGTAAAACAGCACTATTTTCAGGTGGTGTAAGTGCTGATGATAAATATATTTATGTAGGCAGTGAACGTGCTGTTGTCTATGCGCTAGATCGTCTCGATGGTAAAGTTGTGTGGGAAAAAACAGTGAAAGGGGAAGTACTTGCTCGTCCAGTATCTTCTGAAAATAAATTAATAATTCATACTGCCAATGGTATTCTTCAAGGCCTTGATCGTGACACAGGTGATTATTTATGGGATGTTTCCTTCGAAGTACCAGCATTATCGATAAGAGGTAACTCTACGCCAACTATCGCTCATGGTGCAGCAATTGTTGGTGATGATAATGGCCGAGTAAATGCTTACTATATTAATGATGGCCAATTAATTTGGCAACAACGTATTTCACAGCCATCAGGCTCTACAGAAATAGCAAAATTGAATGATGTTGATTCTACTCCAGTAGTTGAGGGGAATTTAGTTTATTCTATTGGTTATAATGGTAGTGTTGTTGCGCTTGATTTAAGTAATGGTCAGACTGTTTGGCGTAAAGTACTTGGATCTATTCATAGCTTTGCTGTTGATACTGATAGACTGTTTGTTATTGACCAAGATGACAATGTTCAAGCCATTGCTAAGAATGGCGGTGGAGAACTTTGGACTCAGTCAGACTTTACTCATCGTTTGTTAACTGATCCAGTCATCTACCAGAATTATGTTGTGTTTGGTGATTTTGAAGGTTACCTATATTGGTTAAATGCTGAAAGTGGTGAACTTGTTGCTAAAACACAAGTGAGTAGTAGTGGATTAATATCTAAACCATTAGTTGTAGACAATAAGTTAATTGTTCAGGCTAAAAATGGTGATATTTATGCTTTTACAAAGAATTAAAGTAACCTAGAGAAGAAACATGGTACCTGTTGTAGCGCTTGTTGGTCGTCCAAATGTTGGAAAGTCGACTCTATTTAATCGGTTAACACGAACTCGAGATGCCTTAGTGGCTGACTTTCCTGGATTAACTCGTGATCGTAAATATGGAAGAGCTGAGATCAAGGGTCATGAATATATCTTAATTGATACTGGTGGTATTGATGGAACAGAAGATGGGGTTGAAAGCTTTATGGCTGAGCAATCTCTGCAAGCAATAGAAGAAGCTGATATTGTTCTTTTCTTGGTTGATGCTAGAACTGGTACAATGCCAGCCGATCATGCTATTGCAAAACATCTCCGTTCTCGCGATAAAGCTACTTTTTTAGTAGCCAATAAGATTGATGGTATTGATACCGATACTGCGATTTCTGATTTTTATGGTTTAGGATTGGGAGAAATTCATCCAATTGCAGCTAGTCATGGTCGTGGCGTAAGTTCATTAATTGAAACTGTATTAGATCCTATTTTTCAGTTCGATAATAATGAAGATAATAACTCGGATGATAATCAACAATTAGATGATCTAGTTGAATTATGTGATGATTTTGTTTCTGAAACAGAATCATTAATCAATCAACCTATCAAAGTTGCTATTGTTGGCCGACCAAATGTTGGTAAGTCAACACTAACTAATCGAATTTTAGGTGAAGAGCGAGTTGTTGTATATGATATGCCAGGAACAACTCGAGATAGTATCTATATACCAATGAATCGAGATGAACGTGAATATATCTTGATTGATACGGCTGGTGTACGTAAACGAGGAAAAGTTACTGAAACAGTTGAAAAATTTTCAGTTATTAAAACGTTACAAGCAATTGAAGATGCTAATGTAGTTATTTTAGTTATTGATGCCAGAGAAGGTGTATCAGATCAAGACTTATCATTGCTTGGTTTTATTATTAATAGTGGGCGCTCACTTGTAATAGCCGTTAATAAATGGGATGGTTTATCACAAGATATCAAAGAGCAAGTTAAAACGACATTAGATGATAGATTAGATTTTATTGATTTTGCTCGTGTGCACTTTATTTCTGCGTTGCATGGTAGTGGTGTTGGTAACTTATTTGATTCGATTCAAGAAGCATATGATTGTGCAACACGTCGTGTTAATACCGCATTATTAACCAAGATTATGCAAATGGCACAAGATGACCATCAGCCGCCTTTAGTTCGAGGACGACGTGTTAAACTAAAATATGCACATGCTGGTGGTTATAATCCACCAATTGTTGTGATTCATGGTAACCAAGTAGAAGATCTACCAGATTCTTATAAACGTTATTTGATGAACTATTTTAGACGATCACTAAAAATCATGGGGTCACCAATTCGAATTCAGTTTAAAGAAGGAGCTAACCCATTCGAAGGTAGAAAAAATACTTTAACTGCATCACAGCAACGTAAACGTCGTCGATTAATGAAGCATGTAAGAGGGCGAAATTAATTTATGTCAGGAAAATTAATAAATGATTCTGGGAAAGAAGGCCTTTGTCCAAAGTGTCATCATAAAATGAGTGTTGTTTCGCCACAGAATTTTAATTGTCCTCATTGTAAGCAACATTATCTTGAACAGTATATTTGCCCGACTTGTTTGCAAAAAGCTCAAATGATCAAAGGTTGTGGAGCGGTTAACTATATTTGCCCAACTGATGGTTTGATATCCAGCAGTAAGGTGATATTTCATTATTTACCAGAATAAAAGCTTTATTTATATTAAAGCCATAAGAGGTTATTTTATGCGAATTATTTTATTAGGAGCACCAGGAGCAGGAAAGGGAACACAAGCACAATTTATTATGCAAAAATATGGTATTCCTCAAATTTCAACTGGTGATATGTTGCGAGCAGCAGTAAAAGCTGGTAGTCCACTTGGTTTACAAGCTAAGGAGTTAATGGATGCCGGTAAACTAGTTACCGATGAACTCGTTATTGCATTAGTTAAAGAACGTATTGCACAAAGCGATTGCGCTAATGGCTTTTTGCTAGATGGCTTCCCTCGCACGGTTCCACAAGCAGATGCAATGAAAACAGCTGGCATAAATGTTGACTATGTGCTTGAATTTGATGTACCAGACGCAGTGATTATTGATCGCATGAGTGGGCGCCGAATTCATGCTCCTTCAGGTCGTGTTTATCACATTCGCCATAATCCACCAAAGGTGAAAAATGTTGATGATGTGACTGGTGAACCACTTACTATTCGCAAAGATGATAACGAAGAAATCGTTCGTAAACGCCTTGTTGAATATCACGAATTGACTAAACCACTAATTAGTTATTATCAGCATGAAGCCAAAGAAGGGCGGACACAATATTTCTGTATCGATGGAACGCAAATTGTAACTGAAGTAACAAAAGAATTAGTGAAAATTTTAGGATAATTTGTTTTTTTATTAAAAGCGCAAGGCAGTTAACACTATCTTGCGTTTTATTATCTCGAATGAATTTATGTCACTACTTATACAACACTAATTTGAAAATCGTAATAAAATACATTGATTCTATAATATTTTCTAATTAATTCTTTTGTTATAATAAAGATGAATCTTTACTAAAATAACACTGGCAGAGTATTGATTTTATTTAATTTTAATCGTGTAACAGAAAGCCTTATCTATACCGATAAGACTTTCAATTTTTAGCAAAAAGTAAAACACTATAAAACCATTCTTACAATATCGATTTCGCCTAATTCTTTATAAAGATTTTCGACCTGATCGATATGCGTTGCATTAATGGTAATTGATACAGAATGATAATTACCTTTACTACTAGGTTTGATTGATGGCGTATAATCGCCAGGAGCATGGCGTTGAATCACTGATACCACTTTGTCTACAAGCTCTGGTTTTGCTTCTCCCATTACTTTATAGGTAAAAGAGCATGGGAACTCTAATAACTCATTTAATTTTGTTTTTTGCATAATTTTATTTTTCTCGTTTATTTGGTTTGGTGTATCGTTACGACTACCAAGAATAAACACTATATATAGGCAGTTTACTATTCTTCAAGTAACAAATAATAAACATTGCTTTTTAAAGTATATATTTTGATCTATGATAGAAATTATAACATAGTGTAATTAACGTATCTTGCTATTTACTAATAAGGCTAAAATAACATGTCATCTAAATCCAATAATAAAGAACCTTTTGGTACATTATTAGGGTATGCGCCAGGTGGCGTTGCCATTTATTCATCTGATTATGAAACTTTAGATCAAAAGCAATACCCTAATGATGCATCTTTTCGTAGCTATTCTGGTTATGAATATATGGGATATAAATGGCAATGCGTTGAATTTGCAAGGCGATTTTTATTTTTAAACTATGGTATTGTTTTTACAGATGTTGGTATGGCGCATGAAATTTTTTCACTACGTTTTCTAAGGAAAGTTGTTAATGAAGCGATTTTACCTTTGCAAGCTTTTGCAAACGGAAGCAAAAAAAAGCCCGAGGCTGGTGCGTTACTTGTTTGGGATGATGGTGGTTTTTTTGACCGTACAGGTCATGTAGCTATCATTACTGAAGTATTTAAAGATAAAGTACGGATAGCAGAACAAAATGTCATACATAAGCGTTTACCAATTGGGCAGCAATGGACTCGTGAACTTAAAATGACAGTGACCAGTGACGGTTACCAATTACATGACTCGTTTGATGATACGAAAATCTTAGGGTGGATGATTCAAACTGACAAGACTGAATATAGTTTACCGCAACCTAAAATTCCTAAACCGTTACTTGAAATTCATAGCGCGCATATTGAAAACCAAGGTCAATTTGATAAAAATTGGTTAAATGAATCAGATCCATTAGAAAGTGCGTATGTTTCAGCGACAGGTCATGCTATTAGTCATGATGATCACTATCGCTATTTCACTATTTCTGAAAGTGCCGAACAAGAGCTTATTCGCGCAACCAATGAATTACATTTAATGTATTTGCATGCCACAGATAAAGTATTAAAGGACGATAACTTATTACTTAATTTTAATATCCCAGAAATATTATGGCCAAGATTAAGACTTTCATGGCAGCAGCGCCGTTACCAAATGATTACTGGGCGGTTAGATTTTTGTATGGATGAACGAGGCTTTAAAGTCTATGAATATAATGCTGATTCTGCTTCTTGCCATACTGAAGCAGGTCATATTTTGCAAAAATGGGCTATTCAAGCTGGACTGAATATAGGAATCAATCCTAGTAGTGGTTTACTTAATTCTTTAGCTAACTGTTGGAAGCATAGTGATGCTCAATCTTTTGTTCATATTATGCAAGATAATGATAGTGAAGAAAATTATCATGCATTATTTATGCAAACAGCACTTACTCAAGCTGGATTTAATAGCAAGATTTTACGAGGGCTTACTGGACTAAGATGGGATAAACGTGGTCGACTTGTTGATGATGAAGATCGCCAAGTAACTTGTGTTTGGAAGACATGGGCTTGGGAAACAGTATTAGAGCAACTTCGAGAAGAAAGCGAGGCACAAATTGCAGGGTTACCAATTCGTACATGGCATCCTGAAAATTCAGTTAGATTGCTCGATGTACTTTTGCGACCGGAAGTCTCTGTTTTCGAACCACTGTGGACGGTTATTACAAGTAATAAAGCTATTTTACCCGTATTATGGTCTTTATTTCCTAATCATCGTTACCTATTAGAGTCTACATTTGAACTCAATGAAAGCCTAATTAAAAAAGGTTATGCAATAAAACCAATAGCTGGACGCCGTGGTAGTGATATTCAATTAGTGAATAATCAAGAACAGATCCTTGATAAAACAGTAGGACGATTTGCTAAACAAGAAAATATTTACCAAGAACTATGGTGCTTACCGAAAGTCGAAGATCGTTATCTACAGTTATGTACTTTTACTGTTGGTGGACATTATGGTGGGACTTGCTTACGCTCCGATCCTTCTTTAGTTATAAAAGGTGAAAGCGATATGCAACCATTACGAGTATTAACAGATGATGAGTTTTTAAAATAATTTTGTAAAAAACTTTCAGGTAAATAGGCGTTTTAATATAAAATTTAGTTCATCATTTCTGAATGCTCCCACGTATTGGTTACAGAATGTGGTCTTTGAATAGATATATGTATCATCCCTGATATTCTTCTTTTCAAGGCCACCATTACTTTGTTCTTATGTTAGAATTTTTTTCAGATAAATTTTTCTGCCAGTATTTGGTTTTAATACGCTGTTTATGGTTCGCTCTAGAAAAAAAGCACAAGCTTGCCAAACATCCCATGTTTGACATGCTAACTTTACTTCGACACATTCTGACGTAGTAAAAAGACAGCCATATTAATTTTGAGTGTTATGAGAGTTTATTTTTTCTTATAAAATGGTTCAGATAGAGTATTGATTTTATTTTTAAATTAAATAGTTATAATGTATTATTGAGGAATAGATAATATTATAGTTAATTGTAGTAGCTCAGATTTAATTTGACAGACACTTATTACTCATTGGTCTTCATTTCAACAAAATGCGTGTCCGATGCGCAAAATAAATTATCCAACATTACGTTATAAAAATCACTTTGCTCATAGTCAAAAAATAAAGCCTATGCTAGACTGAACCAAACTCTGAAGCTTTTTTACCTAAGTGACATTTTCATATGGTGGATTAGCCGCGGTATAACGCAGAAATGGTTATGCTTCCCGATTTGGATAAGGTGTTTAATGTATATATGCAATTAGTTGATAATTATCAGCGTCGATTTCAATATCTGCGTTTGTCGATTACCGAGCTGTGTAATTTTCAGTGTCAGTACTGTTTACCACGTGGTTACCAGCCTAACAAGAAACATAAATTTTTGTCGCTCAGTGAAATTAATCATGTTGTGGCAACATTTACTGATCTCGGTGTACGCAAAATTCGATTAACTGGTGGCGAGCCTACTTTGCGTCGCGATTTTATTGATATCTTATCGCTCATATCCTCCTATCCCAGCGTGAAAGAACTCGCTATTACGACCAATGGTTCGCGTTTATTAAAAAATATTCACTATTGGCATCAAGCTGGTTTAAATGCGATTAATATTAGTATTGATAGTTTTTCTCCCCATTTATTTAAATTAATTACTGGTCAAGATAAGCTTAAAGAATTACTGCATTGTGTTGATAAATCGTTAGAAGTAGGTATAAAAAAAGTCAAAATTAACACCGTTTTGATGAAAAATATGAATGATAATTTAAATGATTATTTGTTATGGATTAAAAATATTCCAGTAGAGTTGCGTTTTATTGAACTTATGGAAACAGGCGAAAGCAATGATATATTTAATCGTTATCACTTGTCTGGTAGTTTTATTGAAACACAATTAATTGCGCAGGGGTGGGAGTTACAACCCAAAAAAACATTATCAGGTCCTGCTAAGATTTATGTGCACAGCGATTATCAAGGAAAAATTGGTTTGATTATGCCCTATTCAAAAGATTTTTGTAAAAGTTGCAATCGATTACGTGTATCATCTATCGGTAAGTTACATTACTGCCTATTTGGTGATGCGGCGGTTGATTTACGTGATTTGTTGGAAAGCTCAGAACAGAAACAACAATTAAAAGCAAAAATTCTTGCTTCATTAATGATTAAACCAGAAAAGCATTTGTTACATGATCATCGTGTAGGGATCACCCCTAATTTATCTTATATCGGTGGATAATTGGCTGTTCTGTTTTGGGACATTGTCAATTTGCCAATGTTGTATAGCCCAATCTAGTAACTGTTTTTGAGTGGCGTCTTGCCAATCTTCTGGCACATATTGTCCTAGAAACTGTAAAGCCTGGACGGTTAACGCTTTAAAATTTTTTAAATCAATCGGACTAGCATGATTTTGTTTTGATAGTTTATTGCCATTTTTATCTAATACTAGTGGTAAATGGCTGTAACTTGGCACAGAAAAACCAAGCAGTTGATATAGTGAGATTTGTTTTGCAGTAACAGGTAAAAGATCCGCGCCACGAACAATTTCGGTAATTCCTTGTTCATGATCGTCTAAAACTACCACTAAGTTATAGGCAGATAAGCCGTCTTTGCGGTGAATAATAAAATCTTCTTGCGCACTTGCTTTTTCAACTGTTTGTAAGCCACGAATCTGATCTTTAAATTGAAAAATAGGATTATTTTGTTTTAAACGTACAGCAACTTGTTGCTTATTATTGATAGATAAATATCGTTCACGACAAAAGTTATCGTAAATACCATTTGTTAGGTTTTGAATTCGTTGTCTAGTACAGTCACAATAATAGGCTTGTTGTTTATCTATAAGTGTTTTTAAAACAGTGCGGTAACGCTCACTGCAAGATGATTGATACAAGACTGTATCATCCCAATATAAATTAAGCGCTTCAAGCGTTTTTAATATAAGTGATGATGCCCCTTTGATTTCTCGTGGTGGGTCGATATCTTCGATACGGACAAGCCATTTACCACGACAAGATTTAGCTTGGAGATAACTACCAAGAGCCGTTACCAACGAACCGAAATGTAATGGCCCGGATGGCGAAGGGGCAAAACGACCGATATAATGCATAGGTCTGATTTGGAATGATAGATAAAACTGGGATCACATACCCATTTGTTTTTCGCGAAGTTCAGCAAGCGTTTTACAATCAATACATAAATCGGCTGTTGGCCTTGCTTCTAAACGGCGGATTCCAATTTCAACACCACAAGATTCACAATAACCAAAATCGTCTGATTCGATTTTCTTTAACGTTTTTTCAATTTTTTTGATGAGTCTTCTTTCTCTATCTCTAGCGCGTAATTCAAGGCTGAATTCTTCTTCTTGTGTTGCTCGGTCAGCCGGATCTGGAAAGTTCGCTGCTTCATCTTGCATATGTGTAACTGTTTTTCCCATTTCACCTTGTAGCTGTGTTAGCCAAGCTTCTAAAATAAGTTTGAAATGTTTCAATTGCTTAGGGTTCATGTACTCCTCATCTTTTGCCTCTTTATAAGGCTCAAGCCCAGCAATTGAAAGCAGGCTAAGAGAAGATGTATTTACTTTTTGTTCCTTTTTCACTGCAATCCCCTTAAGTAAAGATTATTTGAAAGCGCTAAACTATAGCAATAATTCAGCCTTTGGCAAATTTTTTTTATCATTTTTATAATTAAAAAATAAAAAAAATAGTACAACTATATGTTATTAATAAAGATAATTACTTATTCCACTTTTTTAATCCATTTTCAGAACATTTAGCTACTAAATCGTACAATTTGTCATTATCGGGGAAAATAAGTTCAGGACTGATATCAAATAGTGGATAGAGGACAAATTCTCTATTTTTCATATGATAATGAGGGATAGTAAGTCTTTCATTATTAATAACTAAGTCATCATAAAGTAAAATATCTAAATCTAGGGTTCTAGCACCCCAACGATTATCTTTGCGTACGCGTCCTTGTGCTTTTTCAATTACTTGTAGTTCATCAAGCAATGCTATAGGTGATAAGCTTGTCGTCAGTTTAATTACTGCATTAAGATAATCATTTTGATCTTGTGGTCCTAAGGGCTTACTTCGGTAAAATGGTGAAATATCTACCACTTTTGTGCTAGGCAAACAGCGTAATGATTCAATAGCACGATTAGCTTGTGCAAACGGATCTTCAAGGTTGCTCCCTAAAGCAACATAACAAATTGACATAATTAGACTTATTTTTTGTGATGTTAAGTACAATTTAATGGCAATATCTTAGCACATAAAACAATTGCCAAGAATAATTATATAAATAGATTCATGCTTATGACTTTGTGTTATAAAAATATAACCATATAATCTTTAACTTTTTATTTATTTTTCATTATGTTACTTATGGTAAAGCAAATTATTTTATTAAATGGTTATTTTTATTACTTATTGTATTTATTGAGAATATAAAATGAATTTAGGTCAACAATTAAGTATTTTAATAAAAAATACTTCAATAATCAGTGATCCTCAAGTTATTGATTGTGCTATCAAGGGTATAACCGATTATTTTGCTTGTAGTTTACAAGCTTGTCAGAAAGATGATGTTCATAAATTACTAGCATGGATAGCAGATGAGGGTGGAAATACTAGAGCTTTGCTGATTGGTCAAAAAAAGTTAGTTACGGCAAGGCAAGCAGCACTTTTTAATGGCTTCCAAGCGCATTGTTTAGATTATGATGATGTACATTCAGATGTTAGAGGCCACCCCTCAGCCGTTATTTTATCCGCTCTTATTGCTAGTGTTCGATTAGATAGTATTGAACAAAAGGTTGATAGTCGACGTTTTTTAACGGCTTATGTTATTGGTATCGAAGTGATGGCTTTGTTGGGTAAAAGTGTTAATCCACAGCATTATGAAAAAGGTTGGCATGCAACTATTACTTTGGGTGGAATTGCCGCCACTGCTGCTATTTGTTATCTCTATGATGAACCTTTTTTATCACAGGCATTAACATTAGCAGCTACACAAGCATCAGGAATGCGTTTGTTAATGGGTACTCCGATCAAATTTTTACATGCAGGATTAGCAGCACAGCATGCTGTACAATCCGTTGAATGGTTAAGAGCTGGTATACATGCCGATCAGGATTTTTTAGATGATAAATTAGGTTTTTTGGCTATTTATGGGCAAGGTAATACACATTTTGATTTAAGTCATTGGGGTAAAACTTGGAAGATTGTGGATCCCGGATTATGGTTTAAAAATTATTCTTATTGTTCAGCTGCTGCTTATATTGCTGATGCGGGTCAATTACTTTACCAAAATCTTAGCTTTGAATTTGATAATATTAATAATATTGTTATTTATTTTGCACCGCCAAATAGTGATGCTGCACTGATATATAAAACCCCTTCATTGGCGCAGCAAGGACGTTTTTCGGCTGAATATGTTTTAGCATTAACTCTTTTAGGATTGCCACTTGGTTTTGAGCAGTTTTCATCACAACCTATTTCAAATGCAATAAAACAATTAATGCAGAAGATGAAACGAAGTTATCAAACGCATCTTACGCCACATCCCGAAGCTTATAATGGGCGTTATGTAATTATTGATATTTTTCTTAAAAATGGTAAAAAGATAAGTCAGTGTATTGATATTCCCAAAGGTTCTCCTAAAAACCCATATAGCCAAACTGAAATGTCGTTAAAATTGCATTCAGCGATTAAAGATCAAGCTAAAACAGAGCAATTATTAACAGATATTCATAAACTAGCAAAAGGTTTAGATTTTCGTCAATTTCTATTATCTTATTTATTTACTCTTTAAATATTAAATTATTATCATTAGTTAATATAGTTTTTAACTAAATTTCAAAATCAATTTCGTCAGTTAGCTGGCGTAAAAATCGTTGCGTAATTTCATTTTGAGGATTATCGATGACTGATTTTGCAGATCCCTCTTCGATAATCACTCCTTCAGCCATAAAGATAATTCTATCTGCAACGTACTTAGCGAACTCCATTTCATGAGTTACTATAATCATAGTAATACGTTCTTTTGCTAGCTGTAGCATGACTTGCAATACTTCGTGTACTCGCTCAGGATCAAGTGCAGAAGTCGGTTCATCAAATAATAATACATTTGGTTTAACAGCTAAAGCTCTTGCAATTGCAACACGTTGTTGTTGACCACCCGATAAAGTGATGGGATATTGTGTTGCATATGGCAACATACCGACTCGTTCTAATAATGATAATCCTTGTTGTTTTGCTTTGGTTTTATCCATTTTTTGACCAACAATTAATGGATAAGTTATATTTTCTAATGCTGTTTTATTTTTAAATAAATTATAGTGTTGGAAAACCATAGCGGACTGTTTTCGTAAGTTGCTTTCTTCTTTAATACTATAATGCTTACTATTAAGTGATACAGTCCCTATTTTGATAGTGCCAGTATTTGGTTTTTCTAGTAAATTTAAACAACGTAACAGAGTTGATTTTCCTGAGCCTGATGGGCCAATAATGGCAACAATTTCACCTTGTTTTATATTTAAGTTGATGTCCTTTAATACTTCATTATTTGCAAAACGTTTAGATAAATGCGAAATAGAAATCATAACCTTACTCCTTAACGATGATAAGGTATACTGAGCTTTTGCTCTAATTGTTTTTGTATCCAAGAATAGACAACAACAGTTAGCCAGTAAACAATACCTACAGCTAGATAGGTTTCGAAGTAGAGGAATGAGTTAGCAGTTAACATTTTCCCCGATGCTAATAGTTCTTGCACGCCAACAAAAAAGGCAACAGATGAATCTTTAAGTAATGAAATGAACATATTACCGGCGTTTGGTAGAGCATTGACCATAGCTTGTGGTAGTATAATACCCCGATAAACTTGTATTTTACTTAAACCAACGGTTATTCCTGCCTCTTTCTGACCCTGATCAACGGACTTTAAACTTGCTCGGAAAATTTCAGCTAAATAGGACGAATATTTTAAACTGAAGCAGATAATGGCTGCTGTTGTAGCGCCCATTTGTTTTAAAATAGGAAAAATTTGTGGTAATCCGTAATAAATAATAAACAGTAAAACAACAGAAGGTATTCCTCGAAACAGTGAAATAAACAGTGCAAAAAACGAATCGATAATGATTATTTTATTGCTACGTAATAGTGCAATCGCAAGTCCAAATATAATGGCAAACATAATCGATATGATGGTAATAAAAAGTGTAACTGGCAGATAAGGTAATATCTGCGGAAACACACTTAAAAAATAGTTTACATTAAAATTCATAGGGTAATATCTTCACCAAAATATTTAATTGCAAGGTTTTTCAATGTGCCATTGGTGCGTAACTTTTCGATGGCTTGATTGAATTTTTCACGTAGTGCTTGACCTTTTTCATCTTTACTAAATGGAAAAGCAACTTGCTCAATAGTAATTGGCTCACCTACTAATTTAAACGGTAGGTTTTTACGCTTAATTTCAGCCAGTAATATTGGCTTAGAATTGACATAACCATCAACTCGTCGATACTCCGTGTCATACATTGCACCATCTCGTGTTTCATAGGTTTTGATTGTTATTTCGTTGTTAGGAAAGGCTTTTTTTAGATTGTTTATATGATTTGAGCCTAGCACACCAGCAATGGTTTTACCTTTAAAATCAGATAATTGCTTGATATCGTTGTTATCTTTGTGGGTAACAACTTGGCTACCGTAAAGGCTATAGGTATTGGAAAAATCATATTTGGCTTGACGAGCAACTGTAACCGCAACTGCATTGGCAATAGTATCTAAACGCCCTGAATCAAATTGCCCCATCAAGCCACCAAATTCAGCAATGATCCATTCGACTTTATAGCCTAATTCGTTAGCAATTGCTTCAGTAACTTCAACATCAAATCCGACTAAATTGCCATCTTGTTTATAACCGTTTGGATAGCTTTGTCCTGTGGAGCCCACTTTAATGACATTTTGCTCTGTTACTTGGTGATTGGATTTATTATCACAACCAATTAAGGCTAGGCTAGTTAATAAAAGAGCGGACAGTAACTTGCTTATTTTTTTCATTGTTTATTACTCCTTTTTTCCATTCGGTATAGTTTTTATGATTTAAGATTTTTTCAAAATAAAGCGTGGTATGATCGAGTGTTAAATTAGCTTCCCCTATTTTTTTATAGCCTCTATTAATATAAGTTTGGGCAAGCCATGGATGATTTGCAGCAGTGCCTAACGTGACAGCAGGTAATTTTAGTTGGTTAATTAGAATTTGCTGTTCAACAAAATTCCATAATGTATTACCATAACCTTTGCCTTTATATTGTGGCGCTGTTGCAAACCAACCTAAATGTGGTAACCCATAAGGTCCAGGGTTATTGCCCCACGGAAAGCGAATACTTAAGGTTGATAGTAGATCACCTTCTTTTTCTAATAGATACACGGCATTCGAATTAATATGGTCAGCAATTTGTGATTGCGTGACTGTTGCTGCGGCAAAATGGATGCCTAATTGAGTGGTAGTTTGATAAGCACTATGCAATAGCGCCTGATAAGCCGGAATGTCTTTATGAGTGATTAAGCGAAAGCTCATGCTAATACTCCACACTGTTCAGCATATTGAATAACTTGTGCTACTTTTTCCGGTGCAGAGCCAATATAGCTAATTGGATCTAACCAAGCATCAAGTTCGGATTCGGTGAATTCTTTATTTAAACGTGGTTCTTCTAATAATATATCTTTAAATGGTCGATTTTGTTCAAATGCTTTCATGGCGCTTTGGTAAACTAAATTATGTGCAGTTTGTTTACCTAATCGTTTGCCGATTTCAAACATCACTTTTTCAGATAGTAGTAAACCATTTTGTAGTGATAAATTGGTCAACATTTTGTCAGCATTGACTTTAAGTCCTTTAAGTACTGCAAGTGCTGTGTGTAATTGCGCTGAAATATAGAGATTAATTTCTGGTAGTGCGATCCATTCGGCTCGCCAACTCATGGCATCGCGCTCATGTTCAACTTTCATTGATTCGTGAATTAACGCGACGCTTTTTAAAAGTGGAGCTGTCAAACTGGCTAAACCTTCTAATGCCGCTGGGTTGCGTTTATGTGGCATGGTAGTTGAGCCTATTTTTCCTTCCGAGAACGGTTCTTCAACTTCGTTAATTTCGGTACGCATTAAGTTGTAAAATTCATTGCCTATTTTACCTAATGTGCCACTAATTAGCGCAATGACTGATGCATATTCAGAAAAACGGTCACGAGCTGCTTGCCAACCGATATTAGGGATATTAAGTCCCAGTATTGTTAAAGCACGAGTTTCAATTTGTGGTCCTAACTTGCCCATTGAGGCATAAGTACAAATTGCACCACTAATATTACCGACTAATACTCGTTGTTTGATTTCACTTAAACGTTGTAAGTGCCGAATAAATTCATCTAACCATACGGCAAGTTTAAAACCAAAGGTTGTGGGGAGTGCCTGCATGCCATGGGTTCGTCCAACCATGGGTAAATACTGATACTTTTTGGCTAAACGTTTTAGTTCTAGTGCCACTAGTTTGCTATCACGTTCAATTACAGTAAAAGCTTGTTTTAATTGTAAAACAGTTGCAGTATCGACGATATCTTGTGTGGTTGCGCCGTAATGAATATATTGACCTGCATCACCGACTTGTTTTTGCAGTGCATTAATTGTTGACATTAATGAATGTTTGGCTTTAGCTGCTTCTTCGGCAATTTGTTCAATTGATAATTTAGAAGCATCGGCTTTGGAAATGATTGAATTGGCTGATTCAATTGGAATAACACCTAACTTACCTTCCGCTTTAGCTAAAGCAACTTCGACATCCACCTGTTTTTGCAAGCGATTTGTCTCTGACCAAATTGCTCTCATTTCATTAGTACCAAAGTTATTGCCCAAAATTAAAAAATCTAAAATATGTGACACCACCAAACTATCCTCAATAATTGTTACTATCCTACTAAATAATTATTAGTAATTATTGGAGTATCGTCTAATAATCTGTTTTTCTATTGATATAATCAAATGGAATAAGATATTAATAAGAGAGGGAGGAGGTGTAAGTAATCATTAGGATACTTTTTGATTAATAAGGATATGTATGCCAAAGCTAAGCATATTTTTTTATAGTAAAAAACATATTAAATTTAAAGGAGGAGTAAATAGAAACACCCTTTAATTGAGCGTTTCTATTGTTATGACTGTTTATTATTAAAATTTCTATAGTACTTCAACAATTGATTCGCAAAGTCTGGACATGTTATCTAATGTCATACCAGCCACGTTGATACGTCCTGAGTTTACGATGTAGATGCCATAATCATTACGTAATTTTAGCACTTGTTCTTCGTTCAAGCCACTGAACGAAAACATGCCATTTTGTTTGGCAATAAAACTAAAATCTTGATTTGCACCTTTGTCTTGTAAGGTTTTTACAAATAGTTGTCGCATGCGGTGAATACGTTGACGCATACTTGTTAATTCATCGATCCACTCTTCTTTTAATTCTTCATTGTTTAATATATAAGAGACGATTTTAGCTCCATGGGCAGGAGGGTTTGAGTAATTAGCTCGAATAATTGTTTTAACTTGACTAAAGGCTCGATCGGCAATTTCAGCATTTGCCGCAATTAATGTAAATGCTCCCACTCGTTCGTTATATAAACCGAAATTTTTAGAGTATGAACTTGCAATAAGTAGTTCTGGATGATTATTGGCAAATAACCGTAACCCATAAACATCTTCTTCTATACCTTGTCCAAAGCCTTGATAAGCTAAATCAAACAGTGGTAACCAACCATTTTCTAAGGCAAGATCCGATATAGCTTGCCATTGTTCTGGAGTTGGATCGATACCCGTTGGGTTATGACAACATCCATGGAATAATACCGCTTCGCCAGCGGCAACTTGATTTAAGCTACTCATCATAGCATCAAAATCAAGAGTGTGCGTTTGTGCACTGTAATAATAGTATTCGCGTACTTCAAGGCCTGCCATTTGGAATACACTACGATGATTTGGCCAAGTTGGATTACTTACCCAAACTCGTTTTATTTTGGTTCGACGAGCTAAAAAGTCTGCCATAATGCGTAAAGCCCCTGTTCCTCCGGGGGATTGTGCAGTTCTTGCTCGTTCATTTTCACTACCAAAAAGCAAAATTTGCGTTGCGATATTGAAAGATTTTAGACCGTCAATAGGGAAATAACTTTTGGTGATTTCGTCATTTAGTAACAAATGCTCTGCTTTTTTTACACTTTCTAAAATAGGGGTTTTTGTCGTATCATCTTTATAAATACCGACGCTTAAGTTAATTTTATTGGTGCGTTCATCTTTATTATAAAGGTCAGCTAGCCCTAAAATGGGATCGGTTGGCGCTGCTGTCAAATTTTCAAACATAATCCACCTATTTAATTGATTATTATTACTGCATTATATACACATTATTTTGTAAGTTACAATTTCAAATAGGTATACGAAAAAATAGATTTTTGTAAACATTTTTAACTTTCTTATAGTTACTGAAAAACTGTAAGTTGATTAAAAAATGAAATCAAATCATTAGTTAATGTCGTTAGTTCTCCTGTAATTAAGTCCTCTTTTACTATTTCGCCCGTTAAATTGTTTAATGAAATTATTTTTGTGCTGTCATCCGTTGTAGCTATAAAAATGGTTGGTGTTCGTTTTAATCTTTTTTGTTGGGATAAATGAGCTATTAAATTTTGTTCTAAAGTTGAAAAGTCATCATCGTTCCATGCTTGAATTAAGGTTAAATGTGTGTCGGTAAATTTAGCCGTCATATTGCCTGCATATTGTGTACCATAAAAAATGTGAGCAGATGGATGTAAAATGATACCAATAACTTGTTCAACAATCGAGAGATCTCTTGGCGGTTCTAATAAGAATGGTTGCCAAAATACCGTGAGATGGTCAGTTTTTAAAATACAAGGCGAGGGGATGGCATGTAGTTCTTCGCTTTGTGGTGCGTATTTGAATTGCTCAATCCAACGAGTAGTAAAATTAAGTAAGGCAATTTTATTGGCAGAGTTCATAAACAGATATATCCTATATTTAAATTATAATGTCATTTTATTGTAATTATACTGATTAGGATTTGTTATGCATAATTACATCGGCGTTTTATTTTTAAGTAATGAAATAATTAGTAAAAAAATTTTATAAAAAAGTTTCCGGTAACTAGGTGTTTTAATATAAAAATTTAAGCAAATTAAATAATTTATTTATCTTGTGGTTAAAGCTAGTTGAATGTAGTCAAAAATGAATTTTTAACTGATTGTAAAATAGTCAGTTTAATTTACTTGCTATCCTTGACTGAAACGTTAATAATAGTGGCGGATAATTTTATCCTTGTAATGCAGCAATGGCGTTAGACATTACAGTTTGTAAAAATAAAATAGCGTAAGTAGAATCATTATAATTAGATAATATGTTTATTTTAAACAATTGCATAAAGATTTAGTTTATTTGCTAAAGCCGGTAAGACACAAAGGTTTGCAAATTATCTACATTAATAGTGTCGATAAATTATATAATTAGGTTTTTTTAAAGTATTTAGTGCTTTTAATTTAGCATTTTGCTTAATGTATTATATTAATGTTGTGTAAGCGGTGTCAGGTTCACATAAAATAATAACAAAAATAACAGAAATAAAATAATGAATGCTGTATACCAATATTTAGTTAAGTACCATTATTCATCATTGTTAAAATAATCACTTATCAATAATAAGATTCTACCTAACTGTTAATTAAGATTAATCAAGAGTGTAGAATAATGAAAAGAATGCTAATCAATGCAACCCAGCAAGAAGAGCTGCGAGTTGCGCTTGTTGATGGTCAACGATTGTATGATTTAGATATCGAAAGCCTTGGGCATGAACAAAAGAAAGCGAATATTTATAAAGGTAAAATCACTAAAATTAATCCAAGTTTAGAAGCCGCTTTTGTTTCGTATGGTGGTGAGCGTGATGGTTTCTTACCTTTAAAAGAGATTGCTGAAAGCTATTTCCCATCTAATATTTCTGGTCGTCGTAGTATTAAACATCTACAGGAAGGTCAAGAAGTCCTTATCCAAATTGAAAAAGAGATTCGTGGCAAAAAAGGTGCGGCTTTAACTACCTATATTAGTTTAGCTGGTAGCTATTTGGTATTGATGCCTAATGATCCTCGTGCTGGTGGTGTTTCACGCCGTATAGAAGGTGAGGAAAGAGCAGATCTTAAACGTATTATTGATGCAATTGAAAAGCCAAAAGGTATGGGCGTTATAGCTAGAACGGCGGGCGTTGGTAAAAGCCAAGAGGAGTTGCAACAAGATTTAGATGCATTAGTTAACTATTGGACAGCAATTCAAAACGAAGCAAAAAAACATCCTGCACCAAGTTTGATTCATAAAGAAAGTGATATCATTACTCGCGCGTTTCGTGATTATTTGCGTGATGATGTTGGTGATATTTTAATTGATAATTCTAAAGTACTTGAGATTGCTAAAAAACGTTTAGCTGATTTGGGACGTGTTGAGTATATCAGTCGCTTAAAGCTTTATGAGGGTGATGTGCCATTATTTAATCATTTCCAAATTGAGGGGCAGATTGAGTCGGCATTTCAGCGAGAAGTTCGCTTACCTTCTGGTGGTTCAATTGTTATTGATGCCACAGAAGCGCTTACAGCAATCGATATTAACTCGGCTAAATCCATTCGTGGTAGTGATATTGAAGAAACAGCATTTAATACTAACCTTGAAGCAGCCGAAGAAATAGCTCGTCAACTACGTTTACGCGATTTAGGTGGTTTGATTGTTATCGATTTTATTGATATGACACCGGTCCGCAATCAGCGAGAGGTAGAAAATCGCTTAAAAGAAGCGATGAAAACCGATCGTGCACGAATTCAAACTACGCGAATTTCACGCTTTGGTCTACTTGAAATGTCGCGCCAACGTTTAAGCCCATCATTACGTGAAGCAACGCATCATATTTGTCCTCGTTGTCAAGGTACAGGTACAGTTCGGGACAATAATTCATTGTCTTTATCTATTCTTCGATTGATTCAAGAAGAAGCAATGAAAGATAATACAGTACAAATCGATGTCATTGTTCCTGTGCCAATAGCAAGCTATTTACTCAACGAAAAACGTCGTGCTATCACAAATATTGAAAGCATGCATCCTGATGTCAAAATTGTGATTGCTGGCGATGAAGAGATGGAAACCCCATTGTATAAGGTGATTCGTAAGCGTAGAGGAGAAGAAACAGATGTGCTGAGCTATAATCTTCCAAAATTGATTCGTGAACTTGAGGAAGAGGAAGAAGAGCAACAAGCTGTTGAAGTTATTGTTGAACAAGCTGTATTATCAGGTCCTAAAGTTGAAGCATGTGCAACACCAAAAGAAAAGGTAGAGTTAAAAACTAAAAAATCAGATGGTCTGTTTAGTGGGTTATTTGGTAAATTACGTAAACTGTTTGTTACTGAAAAAGTAGAACCTCAGCCAGAAGTTAAAACAAGATCGACCAAAAGACGGGATAATCAACGTTCAAACAATCGACGTCAACGTAATAACCGAAATAACAATGCAGCTAATAATGGTAATGTTGTTGCCGTAGGCAATACTAATGAGGTTAAAGAATCAAGTCGAAATAATAATCGCAGAGCTAAACAAAATAGTAATTCAAATACTAATTTAGTAACCCCCGAAAATAATCTTAAGGCAGATAGGGTTGTCGATGAAGAGGTACAACCAAAACTGCGTGAAGCTAAGCCAAGGCGTCAACAACGAACATTAACTAAAAGTGTTCGTGTGAAAAATAGTAATGCCATGGCTATGGTGCAAACTGAACTAGAACGAGTTGTTATTCCTTCTTTATTATTACCTATTATTGTTTCAGAATCAGCTGAGGACAATATTGTATCAGAAATTCAACCGAAACGTCAGCGTCGTACTTCAAGACATTTACGAATGAATGGCCAACGTAATAAACGTCGTGTTCGTAATGTAGAACTAAAACAGTCTCCAATGCCATTACCGTTTGCCGCAGCATCATTGGAATTAGCTTTAGGTCGCGTTGTTGTTGATTACAGTCAAATAACTAATGAAGAGCAAAATAATGTGGTACCTGTCATTCCATCGCTTTTACTTCCTGTTATTGTTAAAAATGAGGAAGATGTAAATAGTACTGATACTGCTAATGTTGATGAGGTATCAAAAGCTCCGTTATTTGTAAGTGCTCAAGAGGATTTTAACGTTAGTGAGCAAAATGGTAATTATATTGATCTGGTAAGCAATGATTTACACTCAATAGGTTATTCTTCTTCAGCGATGACTAAAGCTCCTGCACCAGAATATGTGACTTCTGATGTCGGAATAAAATCGCGTGAAGAATTGGACTATCATTTTGAAGGTAAAGGTAATGCTGGTGGTTTAAGTGCTCAGGATCATGCTTATGCTGCAGCAAGTAAACCAGTAATACCGGACAATCAATAAAAATAGATTAAAACACGGTAGTGTGTTTATGTCGCCGTGTTTTAATTAATTATAATAGCGATAAAGATAAACAATGATTATCTATATTTTCAAAAAAATAGTAACGTTTTTGTTTATTATCTGCGTATTAGCTCAGATCAGTTTTTGTTTAGTTTATTTTAGCCCTCACTCAACATTTAATATTAATAATTTAAGCTTTTTGGATGCCTACAGTGCTTTTTTTAAACAGTTACCGCAAGGTCAATTCAGATTGTTAACTGGAGAAGCAGTACCGTTTTTCCATATATTATTGGCTACATTTGAACTGTGTATTCTCGCTTTATTCGTTGCTTTACTGATTGGATTGCCATTGGGAATTTTTCTTGGACTTAGTAATATTCATTGGTTAAATAATATTATCCGTTTAGGATCTTTATCATTGTATTCTTGCCCTATAGTTATGGTTGTTATTATCGTTATGTATTGGTTATCGCCAACTTGGTTGATATCGATAAATTTTGATGTATCGCCATCAATAGCTGGAACTTCGTTATTGGATCTTTTGATTTCATCAAAAATAGGTAAATGGCATATGATATTGGGTCAACTTCACTATTTGTTTTTGCCAATCATTATTTTAGCTATTCAACCAAGCATTATGACTATTCAACTTGTTAGCCAGAATGTAAGAAATATATCACGACAGAATTTTATTAAAATGGCAATTATTCGTGAGCGCTCGCCGTTCAAAATTTTACGCCGCCATTTATTACCTAATTCCATTCCCGCGACTATTCCACAGCTGACTTATAATACGACAACACTACTTTTTTCAACTATGGTAATTGAAATTTTATTTAATCGAGTAGGATTAGGGCAATGGGTGATGCTTGCTTATCATCATCATAATTATTTTGTTATTTCTATTGCCATTTTAGCCTGTGGCACTGTCATCAGTTTGTTAACGTTATTGGGCGAAATTTCAGCGGTAGTTATTTATCCTTTACGTCATAAGGAACATTATGTCTAGGCAAGCAAGATTGCTTAAAAATGTTAATTTAAGCTTTAATCGGTTGCATAGCAATCTTTACTTAATTGTTGGCTTTTATGGCATATTAGCGATCTCATTTGTGGCATTATCAACCAAATGGTTCTTTCATGCTCATTTAAACCCTATTTACCCAACTTCATTACCACCTGCTTGGTGGTCTAATGGTGATATTAATCATATATTAGGTACAAATGCTAAAGGACAAGATATTTTTGGTTATTTGTTAATTGGTTATCGTTCAACCATGTCAATGACATTAAAGGCGGTTTTTTATGTGGCTGTCATTGGTGGGCTAATTAATTACTTAATGTTTTTTATATCATTTATGCGCCCTTTTATATTATTTGTTTTTAAATTTTTTATGGTAGTACCACCGTTACTTGGTGTGATTGTGATTAGCTTATTATTAGAAGATGACATTACTAATATTTTATTGATAATAGGGTTATCTTATACGCCACGCTTTATTTATAATATTCATCAGCGTGCTATCAATGAATGGAATAAAACGTATATTACGGCCTATAGGCTTGATGGTTTATCTTCCTTGGCAATTTTTAATCATTATATTTTACCTAATATTTTACCTATTTATTTGACTGAAATTGTTTCGCTATTTGGTTCGATTATTTTAGCTATTACTACCATAACTTTTTTAGGTTTTGCAAATGATATTTCTCGACCAGATTTAGGTATGATGATGTTTCAAATGAAAGATATCATTGCAACTAATTATTTAGCCTTTTTATCTCCGGGAATTGCAGTTTCTGCTACAATTATTTTGGTTTATTTATTCAATTTTGGATTATATGGCCGTCGAGCAGGAACTTAATTATGGCATTATTAGATATTCGTAATTTAACCATTGAGTTTATTACACCAGATGGTCTTTTGCGCGCAATTGATCGCGTAAATTTAAAGTTGTCAGAAGGTGAAATTCGAGGTTTAGTTGGTGAGTCAGGATCAGGAAAAAGCCTTATCGCTAAAGCTATTTTAGGTGTGACTAATCATAATTGGAAGATTTCAGCTGATCGATTTTATTTTAATGACATTGATTTACTTAAACTCACTCCTAGACAGCGCCGAAAAGTCATTAGTGCCAATATATCGATGATATTCCAAGAACCACAATCTTGCTTAGATCCTTCCATGAAAGTAGGACAACAATTAATTAGTGCAATTCCAAGAAGGACATTTAAGGGGCATTGGTGGCAAAGGTTATTTTGGCGTAAACATCGAGCGATTGAGTTATTGCATCGGGTAGGAATTAAGAATCATAAGGAGATATTAAAATCTTATCCGTTTGAATTGACTGAAGGTGAATGTCAAAAAGTCATGATTGCAATTGCGTTAGCTAATCAGCCTAAGCTACTTATTGCTGATGAGCCGACAAATGCGATGGAAGCAACTACTGAAGCACAAATTTTTAGGTTGCTAGCTAGTATGAATCAAAATGTGGGTACCACTATCTTATTTATTAGTCATGATCTGCAAATGGTTACCAGATGGACTGATCGTATCAATGTTTTATATTGTGGACAGACAGTTGAAGTCGCTGATAGTAAAGATTTAATTAAATCGCCTTATCATCCTTATACTCAGGCGCTAATTTATGCAATTCCTGATTTTGGTAAAGCTATGCCGCATAAAAGTCCTTTAAATACTTTGCCTGGAGTGATTCCATCATTAGAACACCTACCAATAGGTTGTCGATTAGGGCCTCGTTGTCCATATGCCCAGAAAAAATGTATTTTGGCTCCAGAATTGATACCGATAAAAGATCATTTCGTAGCCTGTCATTTTCCGTTAAATACAGATGAGTAGCCATAAATAATAGGAATATACGATGAATCCAATATTAAGAGTGCGTAACTTATCTAAGCAATTTAAAATTCCTAAAGGTTTTCTGGGGCATTTATACATTAATGCAGTGAAGCCATTATCGTTTTCTCTTAATGAAGGTAAAACGCTTGCAATTATCGGAAAAAATGGCTCTGGCAAATCGACACTCGCAAAAATGTTAGTTGGTATGATAAAGCCTGATAGTGGAGATATCTGGATTGACGGTAATAAAGTTCAATACGGCGATTATAGCTATCGTTGTCAACTAATTCGTATGATATTTCAGCATGTAGAAAGTTCATTTGATCCAAGATTACGTATTGGGCAATTGCTTGAAATCCCATTAAAGTATAATGTTAATTATGATGCTCATGAACGCGAAAAGTTAATTAGAGATGTATTGAAGCAAGTTGGATTGTTACCTGAACATGCCTCTTATTATCCTTCGGTGATGGCTGCGGGGCAAAAACAGCGAGTGGCATTAGCTCGAGCATTGATTTTAAAACCCAAAGTGATAATTTTAGATGAAGCATTAGCTGCACTTGATATTTCGATGCGTTCACAAATTGTTAATTTAATGCTGATGTTACAAGCTGAACAAAATATCTCTTATGTATATGTAACTCAAGATATTGGGATGATGAAACATATCAGCGATGAAATTTTAGTTATGCATAATGGCGAATTGGTTGAATATGGTAATACTGCTGAAGTATTAGCTTCACCGCTGAGTGATATTACCCAAAAATTAATCAATAGCTATTTTGGTGAAGCGCTTACCGCAGATACTTGGCGTACCGATACTCGTACTTTTTAATCAACAATTCTATTCGAGTTATTTTGATTTTTGCATGAAGCAATACACATTTCTTTAGAATGTTCGTCAATTTGTAATTTGATTATTCTGATGATTTTGTTAAATAAAAAATCTCGACAAATAAATTAAAAGATACTATATTTAGCTATATGGATTTCTAGACGTCTATTTGATGTTTAAAAATAACTTATCGATTTAGGAGTTTTTATTATGCCTATTTGTATTCCTGACTCATTACCTGCGGTTGATGTATTACGTAATGAGAATGTATTTGTTATGACGTCATCGCGTGCTAATACCCAAGAAATTCGACCTCTTAAGCTTCTTTTTTTAAATTTAATGCCTAAAAAAATCGAAACAGAAAACCAATTTTTGCGCTTACTTTCTAATTCATCTTTACAAGTTGATATTCAATTATTACGTATTGATCAGCGAGAGTCTAAAAATACGCCAATTGAACATTTAAATAGTTTTTATTGTGATTTTGATGATATTTGTGAGCAAAATTTTGATGGGTTAATTATAACAGGTGCCCCACTAGGGAAAGTGGCTTTTTCCGATGTTGTGTATTGGTCTAAGTTAGCCGAAATTATTACTTGGGCAAAGGATCATGTTACTTCAACTATGTTTGTTTGTTGGGGTGTTCAAGCTGCTTTGAATGTCTTATATGATTTACCAAAATTTACTCGCACGCAAAAGTTATCGGGTGTTTTTCAGCATCATATTGTGCAATCTAATGCGATTTTAACACGCGGTTTTGATGATACCTTTTGGGCTCCCCATTCTCGTTATGCTGATTTTCCAATTGATAAAATAAAAACATATACCGATTTATCTATTTTAGCTGAGTCTGATATTACCGGTCCTTATTTAATGGCTACAGCTGATAAGCGAATGGTGTTTGTAACAGGTCATCCTGAATATGATTCTTCAACGTTGGCAAATGAATATTATCGAGACTTAAATGCAGGTATTAATCCTGATATGCCATATAATTATTTTCCTGATAATAATCCTCATTTAACACCAAAAGCCACATGGCGTAGCCACGCTTACCTATTATTTAGTAATTGGCTCAACTATTATGTTTACCAGTTAACTCCATTTGATTTAACTACTCGAAATTTAACAATTGATGACTAATAAAGGTTAGCCGCATCTTATAATCAAATTTTGTTAGGTTGTTGCTAGATTTATTTAACAATAACCTATTTAAATTGGATCTTACAATGCCAAATATTAAATAATAATTGGTAAAACTTGCGGAATATTATCTGAATGTAATTTTAGTTATATAACTAGACTTGCAACCAGAATGTTACAGGACCATCATTAATCAATGATACTTGCATGTCGGCTGCAAATTGGCCAGTTTGAGTTGTTATTTTTTGTTGGCATTGTTCTACAAAAAACTGGTAAAGCCTATTTGCTTCATCGGGGTTAGCGCCTTTTGTAAAGCTTGGTCGCATTCCTTTTTTAGTGTCTGCAGCTAGGGTAAATTGAGAAACAACTAATACTTCGCCATTAGCTTGGTTAACATTTAAATTCATTTTTCCTTCATTATCGCTGAAAATACGATAACCTAAAACTTTGTCACATAAACGAATTGCTTTTTGTTCGTCATCATCTTGCTCAACTCCGAGGAAAATCAGTAAACCCTGATTAATCTGTCCAATGATATTATTGTCTACTGTAACACTAGCTTGTTTTACTCGTTGGATTAAGGTGATCATAATTTAATTACTCTGGTAAAGAATGGTTGTTAACTATATGTTTTTTTTGTCGGTTATAGTCAGTTAAGGTTGCTGCAAATTCGGCCCCAAACAAGACAATGCACCAAGAAAAATAGATCCAAACTAACATAATGGGGATTGATGATACTACTCCGTAAATGAGTTGATATGTTGGAAACGAAGTAACATATAGAGCAAATGCGCGTTTACCTATTTCAAATAAAACTGCAGCGACAAACGCTCCAACCATCGATTCTTTTAAAGGTACAGATTCGGTCGGGATAATGCTATAAAGTAGCCAAAATCCAACCACAGAAATAAAAAATGGTAAACAATTAAGTAGTATATTGCCAGCTGTTGCTGTAGATAGCCATTTCAATGAAAAGATATAAGAGCTAACTGCTATACTAGAACCAATTAAAATTGGACCTAAGGTTAGTATCGTCCAATACATAGTTAAATTGTACATAAAGGAACGTTTGTGTTTAGTTTGCCAAATATGATTAAGCGCTGCATTAATTGAGTTGATAAGTAACAGTGATGTAACAATCAGACCAATTACACCAATAAAAGTCATTTTTTTTGTATTGGAGATGAATTGTTCTAAATAATTTTGGATGATGTCGCTCGCTGTAGGAACAAGATTCTTATAGATTAGTTGTTTCAATAAATGGCTAACTTCATTAAATATAGGAAAAGCTGAGAGTAGAGAAAAAATAACGGTAATAAGTGGAACTAGTGCTAGAATGGTAGTATAAGCAAGTCCCGCAGAATAAGTTGTTAGTTGGTCGTGATTAACACGATGCCATAACATTTTTATAAAGATCTGTATTTGCGTCGTTGATTTCATTGGCTTATTTATATTCTAGTTAGAAATAACACAACCATTAATTCCATTAATATTTAATAAATTTAATGCGTTATCTGCTTCCTTTTTACTGGTATATGGTCCAGCTGTAACTCGATATAATTGACCTGAAGAAATATTGCCACTAACACCAGTCATTGCAAGCTTAGCTTTTAGTTTATCAGCATTAAATTTATCTTTAAATGCACCACATTGTAATAGCCATTTGTTTGTAATAGCTTGTGTTGGCTGTGATTGTGATGTTACATTTGATGTTTGGTTTTTCGTTGTTGCTTCTTTTTGAGAAGGCGTTACAGTGCGTGCATTATTGACAAAGCTATTTAAGATTTGCTCTCTTTCACTAGCAATTGAACTTGACGCGGAACCATAATTAGCATTAGGGGTTTCTAATTCCTTAAGGTATGTCCAACGCTCTTGAGGTTGTTCAGGTAAAGTTATTGAAGGAGGTTGAGTTTTTGCTTTTGGCGGTTCAGCGGTTTTTTTAGGTGTATTATTTGCAACAAAATAGAGAATAGCAGAAAATAAAATAATAATTATAATAGCCAAAAATATCATAAAATTAGGCTTGTTTTGTGACTTATTTTTTTTTGATTGGCTCTTTTTCCTGACATAATCACGCTGAACCACAATAAACTCTCTTTTTTAATAATATTGTATAAAATAAAACTAGTATATAAATAAAAAAAGTGGCTTACACCACTTTTTTTCGTATTTCTTTAACTATGTTAGTTAAAAAATTAATGTATTAAGCCAATGCTTTAATTTGTTTGATTAAATTTGCTTTATGACGTGCAGCTTTATTTTTGTGAATTAAGCCACGAGCCGCTTGACGGTCAACAACTGCTTGCATGTCTTTGAATGCCACTTCAGCTGTTTGTTTATCACCAGCTGCAACAGCTGCGTAAACTTTCTTGATATAAGTACGCATCATTGAACGGTTACTAGCATTATGTTTACGGCGTTTTTCGGATTGAACCGCGCGTTTCTTAGCTGATTTGATATTAGCCAAAGTCAACTCCCAAGTTTAGATAAAAATTATATATTAATAAGGTGGCAGAATATGCCTTAATTTCTTTCCATTGTCAATGGCGCCGCATAAAAAAATATGATTGGTAGTTTTTGTATTTATTATTGATGTTTACTATTTGAACAGTATTGCCTATAACTTAGAAAGAATTTTTATGTTAGAATAACAAAAGTTTTATTTTTTTATATTTTACAAGGGGAAGTATCATGTCTATTATTAGAATGCAAGATCTTGATCTAAAAGGAAAAAGATTATTTATTCGCTCAGATCTTAATGTGCCTGTTAAAAATGGTAAGGTAACTTCCGATGCGCGTATTAAAGCATCATTACCTACTATTGAAGAAGCCATTAAAAAGGGAGCTAAAGTTATGGTTACCTCTCATATTGGTCGTCCAAAAGAAGGTGAGTATAACCCAGAGTTCTCTTTACAACCCGTTGTTGATTATTTAAAAGAACATGTGTCATTCCCTGTTCGTTTAGTAAAAGATTACCTCAATGGTGTAGATGTAAAAGAAGGCGAGTTAGTTGTACTTGAAAACGTTCGTTTCAATGTAGGCGAAGGTAAAGATGATGAAACTTTGTCTAAAAAATACGCTGCTCTTTGTGATATTTATGTAATGGATGCATTTGGTACAGCTCACCGAGCTCAAGCTTCGACTCATGGTGCTGGTAAATTTGCTCCAGTGGCTTGTGCTGGTCCATTGTTAGCAGCTGAACTTGATGCGTTAGGTAAAGCATTAGATAATCCAGAAAGGCCAATGGTTGCTATCGTTGCTGGTTCTAAAGTATCAACAAAATTAACCGTACTTGATTCTTTATCAAAAATTGCTGACCAAATTATTGTCGGTGGCGGTATTGCTAATACTTTTATTGCCGCTGAAGGTTATAATGTAGGTAAGTCTCTTTATGAAGCAGACTTAATTTCAGAAGCTAAAAAATTAATGGCTAACTGTGAAATCCCAGTTCCCACTGATGTTCGTGTTGCAACAGAATTTAGTGAAACAGCAACAGCGACTGAAAAATCAGTTAAAGATGTTAAAGAAAATGAACAAATTCTTGATTTAGGTGATAAATCAGCAGAAGTATTAGCAAGTATTATTAAAAATGCTAAAACCATTTTATGGAATGGTCCAGTGGGTGTTTTTGAATTTCCTAATTTCCGCCGTGGTACTGAAATTGTAGCAAAAGCAATTGCCGATAGCGAGGGTTTTTCAATTGCTGGTGGTGGAGATACATTAGCTGCAATAGATCTATTTGGTATTGAAGATAAAATCTCTTATATTTCAACTGGTGGTGGGGCTTTTCTTGAGTTTGTTGAAGGTAAAAAACTCCCCGCTGTTGCGATGCTAGAAGCTAGAGCAAAGGCCTAGTATTTGAGTTCAGTAAAAGGATGAGATAATTACTAATCCTTTAATTTTTATAAATAAATTTATAGGTAATAAAATGGTTACTAAGATTTCTGATGTTGTTAAACCTGGTGTTGTCACTGGTGATGATGTTCAAAAAGTATTTCAAATCGCTCGCGAAAATAACTTTGCATTACCTGCGGTTAACTGTGTTGACACAAATACTATCAATGCCGTTATTGAAACAGCCGCAAAAGTAGGTTCTCCTGTTATTGTTCAGTTTTCTAACGGTGGAGCTCAATTTATTGCTGGTAAAGGCCTAAAATTAGAAGGTCAAGAATGTGCTGTGTTGGGTGCTATTTCTGGCGCAAAACATGTTCATCTTATGGCTGAAAAATATGGAGTCCCTGTTATTGTTCATACTGATCACTGCGCTAAAAAATTACTTCCATGGGTTGATGGCTTACTGGATGCAGGTGAAACTCATTTTGCTAAAACAGGTAAACCATTATTTTCATCTCATATGATTGATCTTTCAGAAGAGTCATTAAAAGATAATATTGATATTTGTTGTCAATATCTTGCTCGTATGTCAGCAATGAAAATGACTTTAGAGTTAGAGCTAGGATGTACTGGTGGTGAAGAAGATGGTGTTGATAATAGTCATATGGATAGCTCAGCACTTTATACTCAACCAGAAGATGTAGCTTATGCTTATGAGCGTTTAAGTGCTATCAGTCCTCGTTTTACTATTGCAGCTTCATTTGGTAATGTGCATGGAGTTTATAAACCAGGTAATGTTAAATTAACGCCAAAAATTTTAGATAACTCACAAAAATATGTATCTGAAAAATATAATCTACCAGCTAAATCATTAAACTTTGTCTTCCATGGCGGATCAGGTTCTACGCCAGAAGAAATTGCTGAAGCAGTTAGTTATGGTGTAATTAAAATGAACATTGATACAGATACTCAATGGGCTAACTGGTCTGGTATTTTAGATTACTACAAAGCAAATGAAGCTTACTTACAAGGGCAATTGGGTAATCCTGAAGGGGTTGATGCCCCAAATAAAAAATACTACGATCCTCGCGTATGGCTACGTAAAGGCCAAGATTCTTTAGTCGCTCGTTTAGAACTTGCATTTAAAGAGCTTAATGCAGTTGATGTTCTTTAATTCTTATACTGTTTAAGTTTAAAGCAAGGTAAATATCTTGCTTTTGAATTATCCTATAACTTAAATAAATCTTGCATTTTTATTTAAGTTATAGGATAATTCTGCCCTCATTTAACTTAGGGGAGCTGTCTATTTATTAGTAATTATTATTAATAGAGGCGTTTGCACCCGAGCAAAGGAAACTAAAAATGGCAAAAAAAGTACAAGCTTACATCAAGTTGCAAGTTGCAGCTGGTGCAGCAAATCCTAGCCCACCAGTTGGTCCAGCACTTGGTCAACATGGTGTGAATATTATGGAATTCTGTAAAGCATTTAATGCAAAAACAGAAAGCATGGAAAAAGGATTACCAATTCCTGTAGTAATTACAGTCTATTCTGACCGTTCATTTACATTCGTAACTAAAACACCTCCAGCAGCTGTTTTGTTAAAGAAAGCGGCTAAAATAAAATCTGGTTCAGGTGAACCTAATAAGAAAAAAGTAGGTAAAGTAACGAGTGCACAAATTCGCGAAATCGCTGAATTGAAAGCTGCAGATATGAATGGTGCGACCATTGAAACGATGATGCGTTCTATTGAAGGAACAGCTCGTTCAATGGGCTTGGAAGTGGAGGGTTAATTCATGGCTAAATTATCTAAGAAGGCTAAACTTATCCGCGAAAAAGTAAATGCAACTAAACAATATGAAATCAATGAAGCAATTACTTTATTAAAAGAATTAGCTACAGCTAAATTTACAGAAAGTGTTGATGTTGCTGTGAATTTAGGTATTGATTCACGTAAATCAGATCAAAATGTTCGTGGTGCAATCGTTCTTCCTCATGGTACTGGACGTAGTGTGCGTGTTGCTGTCTTTACTCAAGGTGCAAATGCAGAAGCGGCAAAAGAAGCAGGTGCTGAATTAGTAGGTATGGACGATCTTGCTGATCAAATCAAAAAAGGCGAAATGGATTTTGATGTTGTAATTGCATCACCAGACGCTATGCGCGTTGTTGGTCAATTAGGCCAAATTTTAGGCCCACGTGGTTTAATGCCAAACCCTAAAGTTGGAACTGTAACTCCTAACGTTGCAGAAGCTGTAAAAAATGCTAAAGCTGGTCAGATCCGTTACCGTAATGATAAGAATGGTATTATCCATACTACTATTGGTAAAGCTGATTTTGATGCAGATAAGCTTAAAGAAAATTTAGAAGCATTACTTGTTGCGTTAAAACGTGCAAAACCAGCCTCTTCTAAGGGTGTATTTATTAAGAAAGTTAGCCTTTCTACTACAATGGGTGCTGGTGTTGCTATTGATCAAGCAACATTAAATGCAACTGTTTAATTAATTTTATAATTAAATAGCGAAATCGGTTGGTGTCTGGCCTTAACCAGACCCCGTCCAAGACCGTAGGTGTGGTTGATGTTTGACTACTTAATTTTCCTACGTAGACGGTGACAGAACCTGATAAGATATAATAGAAGGATTCTGCTCATCGTGGTTGTGCTAGTTACATTTGTAGCTAGCTTGAATAAGTCTAGGCTTTTGCCTAGTATAATCCAGGAGCAATACCAATGGCACTAAATCTTCAAAATAAACAAGAAATTGTTGCTGAAGTTAATGAAATCGCCAAAGGTGCGCTATCTGCAGTTGTTGCTGATTCTCGTGGCGTAACTGTAGAAAAAATGACTGCATTACGTAAATCTGCTCGAGAAGCGGGTGTTTATATGCGTATTGTTCGTAATACGCTATTACGCCGTGTCGTTGAGGGCACTCAATATGAGTGTTTAAAAGATACGTTTGTAGGTCCAACTCTAATTGCATTTTCAAATGAGCATCCAGGTGCTGCAGCGCGTATTTTTAAGGCGTTTGCGAAAGAAAATGAAAAATTTGAGATTAAAGCCGCAGCCTTTGAAGGTGAGTTGATTACTGCAGCGAACATTGATCGCTTAGCAACATTACCTACATATGAAGAAGCATTAGCTCGCATGATGTCAACCATGAAAGAAGCCGCAGCTGGCAAGTTGGTTCGTACTCTTGCGGCGGTTCGCGATCAAAAAGAAGCTGCTTAATTGGCAGCCTGATTGTGAATTTTATTAATTAGAAATGTAAATTTGGGAAACTATATTATGTCTATCACTAAAGAACAAATTTTAGATGCAGTTGCAGAAATGTCTGTTATGGATGTTGTTGAACTTGTATCAATGATGGAAGAAAAATTTGGTGTTTCTGCAGCGGCAGCTGTAGCTGTTGCAGCAGCAGGTCCTGCTGAAGCTGTAGAAGAAAAAACTGAATTTGATGTAATCTTAAAAGATGTTGGTGCTAATAAAGTAGCTGTTATCAAAGCAGTACGTGGTGCAACAGGTTTAGGCTTAAAAGAAGCTAAAGATCTTGTTGAATCAGCTCCTGCAACAGTTAAAGAAGGCGTTAGCAAAGCCGATGCAGATGAACTTAAGAAAGCACTTGAGGAATCTGGTGCAGTTGTTGAACTTAAATAAGTTTATCAAAAGCAATCTAAATGGCTGGGGGTTTTTGCCTCCAGCCTTTTTGCGCTATAATAAGATAAAGAATTTTATTTGAAGATTATCAATAAAAAATAATAAAGAAATAGTATATTTATTAAGCCTAATCAATTGATATTTATAGATATTTTCGATGAGGTGTCAGGTGTATCAGTTGGCGACAACACCCTGATGAATATTTAATCATGCTAAAATAGCAGATAAGCAAGTTGAGGAACTAATGGTTTACTCTTATACCGAGAAAAAACGAATTCGTAAGAATTTTGGTAAGCGTCCACAAGTCTTGGATATACCGTATCTTCTTTCTATTCAACTTGATTCGTTCCAGAAATTTATTGAGCAAGATCCAGAAGGACAATATGGCTTAGAAGCTGCATTCCGTTCAATATTTCCGATAAAAAGTTATAGTGGTAACGCTGAGTTACAATACGTGAGCTTTATGATGGGCGAACCTGTGTTTGATGTTAACGAATGTCAAATTAGAGGGATCACTTACTCAGCGCCGTTGCGCGTAAAATTACGTTTAGTTATTTATGATAAAGATGCGCCAGAGGGAACAGTTAAAGATATTAAAGAGCAAGACGTCTATATGGGCGAAATTCCTTTAATGACAGACAATGGGACTTTTGTGATCAACGGTACAGAACGTGTAATCGTTTCGCAATTACATCGTAGTCCAGGTGTGTTCTTTGATAGTGATAAAGGTAAAACGCACTCTTCTGGTAAAGTTTTATATAATGCTCGGATTATTCCTTATCGTGGTTCTTGGCTTGATTTTGAATTTGATCCAAAAGATAATCTTTTTGCTCGTATTGACCGTCGTCGTAAACTTCCAGCAACAATTATTTTGCGTGCGTTAGGCTATGAAACAGAAGAAATTTTAGATATCTTCTTCGAAAAAACTATTTTTGAAGTAAGTAAATCTAAGTTAAAAATGGATCTTGTTCCTGAGCGTTTACGTGGCGATACTGCGCTATTTGATATTGAATCAAAAGGTAAAGTTTATGCTGAAAAAGGCCGACGTATTACAGCTCGTCATATTCGTGAGTTAGAAAAAGATAAAGTTAGCAAAATTGATGTGCCAGTTGAATATATTGTTAATAAAGTTCTTGCTAAAAATTATGTTGATGAAGAAACGGGTGAGGTAATTGCTTTTGCCAATACTCCGATTTCATTAGAACTCTTGCTTCAATTAACTAATGCTGGATATAAAAAGATAGAAACATTATTCACTAATGATTTAGATCATGGTGCATTTATTTCTGAAACCTTAAATGTTGATTCAACTCGTGACCGTCTTGGAGCATTAGTTGAAATTTATCGCATGATGCGTCCGGGGGAGCCACCGACAAAAGAAGCAGCTGAAGCGTTATTTGATAATTTATTCTTCTCTGACGAACGCTATGATTTATCTGCTGTTGGTCGAATGAAGTTTAACCGTTCATTAGGGCGTGATGACATTGAAGGCGAAAGCGTTTTAACGAAAGATGATATCGTTGACGTAATGAAGAAATTAATTGCTATTCGTAATGGTCACGGTGAAGTTGATGATATCGACCATTTAGGTAATAGACGTATTCGTAGTGTTGGCGAAATGGCAGAAAACCAATTTCGTATTGGTTTAGTTCGTGTTGAACGAGCAGTGAAAGAACGCTTATCTCTAGGTGATCTTGATTCACTAATGCCACAAGACATGATTAATGCTAAACCAATTTCAGCAGCGATTCGTGAATTCTTTGGTTCAAGTCAGTTATCTCAGTTTATGGATCAAAACAATCCACTATCCGAAATTACGCATAAACGTCGTATTTCAGCTTTAGGACCAGGTGGTTTAACGCGTGAGCGGGCAGGATTCGAAGTGCGTGACGTACATCCAACGCACTATGGACGTGTATGTCCAATCGAAACGCCTGAAGGTCCAAACATTGGCTTGATTAATTCATTAGCAGTTTATGCTCGTACCAATGAGTATGGCTTTTTAGAAACACCATACCGTCGTGTTATTGATGGTATTGTAACTGATGAAATTAACTATCTATCAGCGATCGATGAAAGTGAATTTGTAATTGCTCAGGCAAACTCAAATCTTGATGAAAATGGTCGTTTTAAAGAAGATTTAGTAACTTGTCGTTTAAGTGGTGAATCGGGTTTATATAGTCCTGAACAAATTCATTATATGGATGTATCAACTCAACAAATCGTATCAGTTGGTGCTTCATTAATTCCGTTCCTTGAACATGATGATGCGAACCGTGCCTTAATGGGTGCGAACATGCAACGTCAAGCAGTACCAACGTTGAAAGCTGAAAAGCCGTTTGTTGGGACTGGTATGGAACGTGCAGTAGCTGTTGACTCGGGTGTAACAGCGGTTGCTCGTCGTGGTGGTATAGTTCAATATGTTGATGCATCACGTATTGTGGTTAATGTTAATTCAGATGAAATATACGTCGGTGAAACAGGTATTGATATTTATAACTTAACTAAATATACCCGGTCTAACCAAAATACTTGTATTAACCAAATTCCATGTGTGGAATTGGGAGAAAAAGTTGAACGTGGCGATGTACTGGCAGATGGACCATCTACTGATCTAGGTGAATTAGCATTAGGTCAAAATATGCGAGTGGCATTTATGCCATGGAATGGTTATAACTTTGAGGATTCTATTTTAGTCTCTGAAAAAGTGGTACAAGACGACCGTTTTACTTCGATTCATATTCAAGAGTTATCTTGTATTTCTCGTGATACGAAATTAGGTGCAGAAGAAATTACTGCGGATATTCCAAACGTAGGTGAAGCCGCACTGTCTAAACTTGATGAGTCTGGTATTGTATACATCGGTGCTGAAGTAAAAGGTGGTGATATTCTAGTTGGTAAAGTGACACCTAAAGGTGAAACACAATTAACGCCAGAAGAAAAATTACTACGTGCTATTTTTGGTGAAAAGGCATCTGATGTTAAAGATACCTCATTACGTGTGCCAAATGGTGTTTCAGGTACTGTTATTGATGTTCAAGTGTTTACTCGTGATGGCGTAGAAAAAGATAAACGTGCAATTGAAATCGAAGAGATGCAACTCAAACAGGCAAGAAAAGATTTAACAGAAGAACTTAAAATCTTAGAAGCTGCATTGTTTGCTAGAATTCGTGATGTATTAATTTCAGGTGGAATCAAAGCGGATAAACTAGATGCTTTGCCACATGAAAAATGGCTAACAATTGGTATCGCAGACGAAGATAAACAAGCTCAATTAGAACAGTTGGCTGAACAGTACGACGAAATTAAAACAGAGTTTAACAAAAAACTTGAAGCTAAACGTATGAAGATCACTCAAGGCGATGATCTACAGCCGGGCGTTCTTAAAATCGTTAAAGTTTACTTGGCAGTTAAACGTCAAATTCAGCCTGGTGATAAGATGGCTGGTCGTCATGGTAACAAAGGGGTTATTTCAAAAATTAACCCAATTGAAGATATGCCATATGATGAAAAAGGTCGTCCAGTTGATATCGTATTGAATCCGCTAGGTGTTCCGTCCCGTATGAATATTGGACAGATCTTAGAAACTCATTTGGGTATGGCAGCTAAAGGTATTGGTCAGAAGATCGATGCTATGCTAAAAGAACAGCAGGAATTAGCTAAATTACGTGAATTTATTCAAAAAGCGTATGATCTTGGTTTAGGTGCTGCGCAAAAAGTTAATGTTGCAGAATTTACTGATCAAGAAGTGATGACTTTAGCACAAAATTTACGTAATGGTATGCCATTAGCAACACCTGTATTTGATGGTGCTAAAGAGAGAGAAATTAAGGCATTACTTGAGCTGGGTGACTTACCAACTTCTGGCCAAATTACTTTGTACGATGGTCGTACAGGTGAAAAATTTGAACGTCCAGTTACTGTAGGTTATATGTATATGCTCAAATTGAATCACTTAGTTGATGACAAAATGCATGCTCGTTCTACTGGTTCATACAGTCTGGTTACTCAACAACCATTGGGTGGTAAAGCTCAATTTGGTGGTCAACGTTTTGGTGAGATGGAAGTATGGGCACTTGAAGCATATGGTGCAGCTTATACCTTACAAGAAATGTTAACCGTTAAATCTGATGACGTAAACGGTCGAACTAAGATGTATAAAAATATTGTAGATGGTGATCATCGTATGGAGCCTGCGATTCCAGAATCATTTAATGTACTATTAAAAGAGATTCGTTCGCTAGGTATAAATATAGAGTTAGATGAAGAGTAATTTTCTCTAACTTAAATGATTTCTATTTATAGGGATAACTTATTAGTAATAATAAGTTATCTAATTGGTTTAACTCCATAGGAGTCAATTGTGAAAGACTTATTAAAGTTTCTAAAAGCACAAACAAAAACTGAAGACTTTGATGCTATCAAGATAGGCCTTGCTTCTCCTGATATGATTCGCTCATGGTCTTTTGGTGAAGTCAAAAAACCTGAAACAATCAATTATCGTACGTTCAAACCTGAACGTGATGGATTGTTTTGTGCACGTATTTTCGGACCAGTAAAAGATTATGAATGTTTATGTGGAAAATATAAACGTCTAAAACACCGTGGTGTTATTTGTGAAAAATGTGGAGTTGAAGTAACTCAAGCTAAAGTACGTCGTGAACGTATGGGGCACATTGAACTTGCATCTCCAACTGCTCATATCTGGTTTTTAAAATCATTACCTTCTCGCATCGGCTTATTACTTGATATGCCACTTCGCGATATTGAACGAGTGCTTTATTTTGAGTCATTTATGGTTCTTGATGGTGGCATGACTAATTTAGAGCGAGGTCAGATTTTAACTGAAGAGCAATATCTTGACGCGTTAGAAGAGTTTGGTGATGAGTTTGATGCTCGTATGGGTGCTGAAGCTATCCAAGAATTATTGCGTAATATTGATGTGCAAGCAGAATGTGAAGCTCTACGCGATGAGCTAGCAACTACTAATTCTGAAACTAAGCGTAAAAAACTAACTAAACGTATTAAGATTATTGAAGCATTTATTCAATCAGAAAACAAACCTGAGTGGATGATCTTAAATGTATTACCTGTGTTGCCACCAGATTTACGTCCATTGGTTCCACTAGATGGTGGGCGCTTTGCAACATCAGATCTAAATGATCTTTACCGTAGAGTTATTAACCGTAATAATCGTTTAAAACGTTTATTGGATTTAGCTGCACCAGATATTATTGTACGTAATGAAAAACGTATGTTACAAGAATCTGTTGACGCATTATTAGATAATGGTCGCCGAGGTCGTGCGATTACAGGTTCTAACAAACGCCCATTAAAATCCCTTGCCGATATGATCAAAGGTAAGCAAGGTCGTTTCCGTCAAAACTTGTTAGGTAAACGTGTTGACTATTCGGGTCGTTCTGTAATTACTGTAGGTCCATACTTGCATTTGCATCAGTGTGGTTTACCGAAGAAAATGGCACTTGAATTATTCAAACCATTTATTTACGGAAAATTAGAACGTCGCGGTTATGCAACAACCATTAAAGCTGCGAAGAAAATGGTTGAGCGTGAAGATGCAATTGTTTGGGATATCTTAGATGAAGTTATTCGTGAACATCCAGTATTATTAAACCGTGCTCCAACGTTACATAGATTAGGTATTCAGGCATTTGAACCTATCCTAATTGAAGGTAAAGCGATTCAATTACACCCACTAGTTTGTGCGGCATTTAATGCTGACTTTGATGGTGACCAAATGGCGGTTCACGTTCCATTAACGTTAGAAGCTCAGTTAGAAGCACGTGCGTTAATGATGTCAACCAACAATATTCTTTCACCAGCAAGTGGAGAACCTATTATCGTGCCTTCTCAGGACGTGGTTTTAGGCCTTTACTATATGACTCGTGATAAAGTTAATGCCAAAGGTGAAGGCATGATATTAACCGGTCCTAAAGAAGCTGAAAAGCTATACCGTTTAGGCCTAGTTGAATTGCATGCTAAGGTTAAAGTTCGTATTACTGAAAGCCAACGAAATAGTGTAGGTGAATGGGAAGATACTACCTCGATTGTTGATACGACTGTCGGTCGTGCAATTCTATGGTTAATTATGCCAAAAGGAATGAACTTCTCTGTTATTAATCAGCCTCTTGGTAAAAAAGCGATCTCTAAGATTTTAAATATTTGTTATCGCCAATTAGGTATGAAAGATACGGTAATTTTAGCCGACCAAATTATGTACACTGGATTTGCTTATGCAGCACGTTCAGGGGTATCTGTTGGTATTGATGATATGGAGATTCCAGCTAAGAAATCACAAATCATCAATGAAGCTGAAATTGAAGTTGCTGAAATCCAAGAGCAATTCCAATCAGGTTTAGTAACTGCTGGTGAACGTTATAATAAAGTTATCGATATTTGGGCTGCAGCTAATGAACGTGTTGCTAAAGCCATGATGGATAACTTATCAACTGAAAAAGTCATTAACCGTGAAGGTGAGGAAGAAGTTCAATCTTCTTTCAATAGTATTTACATGATGGCCGACTCAGGTGCACGTGGTTCTGCTGCACAGATTCGTCAGCTTGCTGGTATGCGTGGTTTGATGGCAAAACCAGATGGTTCGATTATCGAAACACCTATCACAGCGAACTTCCGTGAAGGATTAAACGTACTTCAGTACTTTATTTCTACTCATGGTGCGCGTAAAGGTCTTGCCGATACTGCATTAAAAACAGCAAACTCAGGTTACTTAACTCGACGTTTAGTTGACGTTGCACAAGATCTAGTGGTAATCGAAGACGACTGTGGCACCTTAGAAGGTGTGGTCATGACACCAGTTATTGAAGGTGGTGATGTTAAAGAACCACTTCGTGAGCGTGTATTAGGTCGAGTCACAGCTGAAGATGTATTAAAACCTGGTAGTGCAGATATCTTAATTCCACGTAATACTTTACTTGATGAAAGTAAATGTGACTTACTTGAAGCTGAATCGGTAGATAGTGTTAAAGTACGTTCAGTCGTTTCGTGTGATACTGATTTTGGTGTTTGTGCAAAATGTTATGGACGAGATTTGGCTCGAGGTCACTTGGTTAATAAAGGTGAAGCCATCGGTGTTATTGCTGCGCAATCAATTGGTGAACCAGGTACTCAGTTAACCATGCGTACGTTCCATATTGGTGGTGCGGCATCGCGAGCTGCTGCTGAATCAAGTGTGCAAGTTAAAAACAAAGGTAGAATTAAATTAACTAATGCTAAATTTGTAACTAACCCAGATAAGAAATTGGTTATTACTTCGCGTAATGCTGAATTAACTATTATTGATGAATTAGGTCGAATGAAAGAAACCTATAAAGTTCCTTACGGTTCGATTTTAAGTAAAGGTAATGGTGTAACAGTTGATGCGGGTGAAACTGTTGCTAACTGGGATCCGCATACAATGCCAGTTATTTCTGAAGCAAAAGGTTTTGTTCGTTTTGTTGATATGGTTGATGGGCAAACTATTACTCGCCAAACTGACGAATTAACTGGTTTATCATCTATTGTGATATTAGATGTGGCAGAACGTACTGGTGTGGGTAAAGATTTACGTCCAGCAATTAAAATTGTTGATGCTAAAGGCAAAGATATCTATCTTTCTGGTACAGAAATGCTTGCACAATACTTTTTACCAGGTAAAGCGCTAGTACAGTTAGAGGATGGTGCAGAAATCAATATTGGTGACACACTTGCTCGTATTCCACAAGCATCTGTTGGTACCAAAGATATCACCGGTGGTTTACCTCGTGTTGCTGATCTATTTGAAGCACGTAAACCAAAAGAGCCTGCTATTTTAGCTGAAATTGATGGTATCATTTCATTTGGTAAAGAAACGAAAGGTAAACGTCGTTTAATTATCACTCCGTTAGATGGTAGTGAACCATATGAAGAAATGATTCCAAAATGGCGTCAACTTAACGTGTTTGAAGGTGAACAAGTTGGTCGTGGAGATGTAATTTCTGATGGACCTGAATCGGCTCATGACATTTTACGTCTACGTGGTGTTAATGCTGTAACACGCTATATTGTAAACGAGGTTCAAGAAGTTTATCGTCTACAAGGTGTAAAAATTAACGATAAACACATTGAAGTTATTGTGCGCCAAATGTTACGTAAAGCAACAGTTATTCATCCTGGTGGCTCTCGCTTGCTTGAAGGCGAACAACTTGAAGTTTCACGCTTGAAGATTATCAACCGTGAACTTGAGGCTCAAGGTAAAGAACCAATTGTTTATCTACACGATCTACTTGGTATTACCAAAGCATCATTAACGACTGAATCGTTTATTTCTGCAGCTTCGTTCCAAGAAACGACTCGCGTCTTAACTGAGGCAGCGGTAGCTGGTAAAAATGACGAATTACGTGGCTTAAAAGAAAACGTAATTGTTGGTCGATTAATTCCAGCTGGTACAGGTTATGCTTACCATAAGGAACGTTTACGTAAACGAGCAATGCCATCGACTGATGAGATTCAAACAACAATTTCAGCAGAAGAAGCTACAGCTAATTTAGCTGAGTTACTCAATTCTGCTGAATAGAATCAATAGTTTCATTAGATTTGATTTATAAATAGCACGCACAGCGTGCTATTTTTTATATTGTAAATACCCCCCAAACTTAGTACACAACTCACGTAGAAAATTAAGCTGCTTGTTAGTGTTTTATACTCAATCGGTGTCATGTTATTTAATGCCTCATGCGGTCTTTCCGTGTTATCAATCGTTAACCATTCTTCGGTTACCTTCCTTACCTGTTCCAGATTATTAAAAAGATATAAATCCAATACCTCTGTATGGTACGAACGGTTAAATCGTTCAATAAAGCCATTTTGATAAGGGCTACTAGGCTTTATATAATCAATGGTTATATCATGTGATTTAGCCCAGTTTATTAAGGTTTTTCCTGTAAATTTTGGCCCATTATCGACCCGTATTTTTAATGGATACCCATGATATTCGGCCAGTTTATCTAAGTAACGGGTAATTCTTCCTGCTGGTAAGCTCACTGCAATATCAATACCTAACGCCTCACGATTAAAGTCATCGATGACATTGAATGTTCTAAAGCGACGTTGATTACGGCTACTGTCACTCATAAAATCCATTGACCAACATTCACCTTGTTTATTAGGAACCAATAGCTTTTCTGGTGTTCATGAGGGGGATACGTTTTTTAACGTTTAGCTCTAATATTAAGTTTCAACTCACAATATACCCGATACACTCGTTTATGATTCCATTTATAGCTGAGTTTTTTGATACGATTAAAGCATTTAGGAAAGCCCCAGCGTAAATGCCGGTCTGTGATAGCATTCAACACCGAAACAATCACTGAATCATCCTGTAACTTAGGTTGATAATAGTAAGCACAACGACTTAAGCCAACAATGGCACAATTCATAGCAATACTAACCGAATGATTTTGTTGTAGTTGCTGTGCCCACGTTTTACGTGCCTTTTTGTGAGCACTAAAGCTTTTTTATGATTTCTTCCTGAAGCTGGGATTTTAAGCTCAGTTCGGCAAACATCTGCTTAAACTTGCGGTTTTAGGCTTCAAGCTCCTTTAAGCGTTTGATATCCGAAGTTTCAATTCCGCCGTATTTTTCTCACCATTTATAAAAAGTTGAATTACCCATGCCATATTTATGGCACAGCTCTTTAACGGGAAGACCAGCTTCAGCTTCTTTTAAAATAGCTACGATTTGATGTTCAGTCATTTTTTCATAATTAAATCCCCTTTATTTTTATCATAGAGAATTTTCTACTTTTTTGCTGTACTATTTTAGGGGATAGTTACATGATGATTTTCGAGCGATTATGAAAGATAGTTTGTGTCGATTATCATAATAAATGAAAAGACCAAAATAACTACTTTTATACTGAAATATGGGTGTTTTCTGAAAAAACTTTACAAGAAAAAAATAATCATTAACAAAATGAATATTAAAGTAATAATCAACAACTCAAACAAATTATATTGTGTGATCCCATTGACGAAACCTTGATTTAAAGGTAATATGCGCGCCTTATGGCATTGTGTAGTTTTTAACTACACTAAAAAAATTTTTTAAGGTAGTATGCATATCTTATGCAAAATAAATTACCATTTACTATTGACCCGATTAAATCGGCACAAAAACGACTTGATTATATTGGATATTATCCACTTCAAGCGGTAAATAGGGTTGATAGCCCAAAAAGTGATATTGAGTGTAGTTTGTCTTTTTATTATGATGAACAAAAACTCTGCATTATCAATATTGATGCAAAATTAACGTTAGAACAAACTTGTCAACGTTGTTTTAAACCTTTTGTCACTGAAGTTCATGTGACGAATAAATTTAGTCCTGTTAAGAGCGATGCTCAAGCAGAGACGCTACCGGAACATTATGAACCCGTTTTGATGAACGAGTTTGGTGAAGTAGATATATTAGCGTTACTTGAGGACGAAATTATTCTCTCGTTACCAATTGCGCCGGTACATGATAGTAAACACTGCGAAGTGTCAGAGGCAGATATGGTATTTGGTGAAATTCCTACTGAGAATGAAAAAACAAATCCATTTGCAATTTTAGTTAGTTTAAAGAATAAGGGGTAAATCCATGGCTGTTCAACAGAATCGTAAAACTCGTGCAAAACGTGGTATGCGTCGTTCTCATGATGCATTAACTGTTGCTAATATCTCAGTTGATGAATCAGGTAAAACACATTTGCGTCATCACGTAACCGCTGATGGTTATTATCGTGGTCGTAAAGTGATTTCTAAATAATTATTTAGTAATTAGAAATCCTCAGGTGACATTTTGGATAATCTAACCATTGCGTTAGATGCTATGAGCGGGGACTTCGGTCCTCGTATTGTTGTTCCTGCTGCAATACAAGCACTAAATAATTATCCAACTCTTTCAATTTTTCTGGTAGGGTGTCTAACAGAAATCAATCTTTTTTTGCCTAAAGAAAAAGCAAAGTTAATTACTCAATACCAACAAGAAGGTCGATTAATGTTGATAGAATCGACATCAGTAATAGCTAATGATATGAAACCTTCTTATGCAATTCGTCATAGTCAAGGATCTTCTATGAGAATTGCGCTTGAACTAGTTAAAGATAATAAAGCTCAAGCATGTGTAAGTGCTGGTAATACTGGTGCATTAATGGGGCTGTCAAAACTACTTTTGCATTCATTGACGGGTATAGATCGTCCTGCACTCGTTGCTATAGTTCCAGCATTAAACAATCAAAATACAGTAGTATTGGATTTAGGAGCTAATGCTGAGTGTGATAGTGATATGTTAGTTCAGTTTGCGATAATGGGTGAAATTTTAGCTAAAACAGTGCTTAATATTGAATATCCTCGTGTTGCATTACTTAATATTGGTGAAGAAGACATTAAAGGTTTGGATAAAATTCGTGCGGCTTCTGCTATTTTGAAATCAAATAACAAAATTAATTATATCGGTTATTTAGAAGGTAACGAACTTTTAACGGGTAAAACCGATGTACTTGTTTGTGATGGTTTTGTGGGTAATGTAACGTTAAAAACAGTAGAAGGTTTAATAAAAATTTTTATGTCTTCTTTTAAATTATCGTTAGGTCATCATTCACTATTATTGAAATTATTGAGTAAATGGCTACAAAGGAAAATTGCAAAAAATTTTGGTTATTTAGATCCCGGACGATATAATGGTGCTTGCTTGCTTGGACTTCGAAGTATTGTGATTAAAAGTCACGGTAGTGCCAATCAAAAATCATTTTATGCAGCAATAGAACAAGCTATTTTGGCTATACAAACAAATATACCTGAGAAGATTGCAACGAGCCTTTCTTCCGCACTACCCAAGAGCGAATAATTAGATGTATACAAAGATATTAGGAACTGGGAGTTATCTTCCAAAACAGATAAGAACTAATGCAGATCTTGAAAAAATGGTTGATACCAGTGATGAATGGATCACAACGCGTACTGGTATTAAAGAAAGACGTATCGCAGCGCCAGATGAAACTGTAACAAGTATGGCTTATGAAGCTGCTATAAATGCAATTGAAATGGCCAATATCGATAAAGAAGAAATCGGTATGATTATTGTTGCAACAGCAACTTCGGTCAATGCATTTCCAAGTTCAGCAACAGAATTACAAGCTAAATTAGGTATTGGTGATGTCGTTGCTTTTGACGTGTCAGCTGCTTGTTCTGGGTTTATTTATGCGCTTGATATTGCTGACAAATATGTTAAAAGTGGTGCAATTAAAAATGCTTTAGTTGTTGGTTCTGACATGTTAACCCGTGGTGTTGATCCAAATGATCGAGGCACCATTATCATTTTTGGGGATGGTGCAGGAGCGGTTGTTGTCGGCGCATCAGAAGAACCAGGTATTATTGCTTCGCATCTTCATGCTGATGGTCGTTATGGTGATCTATTAAAATATCCATATGTTGATCGCCGTAATATGAATGATCCTGTTTATATGACAATGCATGGCAATGAAGTGTTTAAAGTGGCAGTTAAAGAGCTGTCAAATTTGGTTGACGAGCTTTTAACTGAGAACACGCTCAACAAAGCAGATTTAGATTGGTTAGTCCCCCATCAAGCTAATTTAAGAATTATTTCTGCAACCGCAAAACGCCTAGATATGGATATGAATAAAGTTATTGTCACATTAGATAAGCAGGGTAATACTTCTGCTGCTTCTGTGCCTTGTGCTTTAGATGCAGGTGTAAGAGATGGACGAATTCAACGAGGCCACCTAATTTTATTGGAAGCCTTTGGTGGCGGATTTGTTTGGGGATCTGCACTAGTTAGATTTTAGTTTATGAAGTATTTTTAATGATCAAGGATTTAAGAATGACCAAATTTGCAATGGTATTTCCAGGACAAGGCTCTCAAGCTGTCGGTATGTTAAAAGATCTTGCTGATAATTTTCCGATTGTCAAATCAACATTTGATGAAGCTTCTGATGTGTTAGGTTATGATTTGTGGGATTTAGTACAAAAAGGCCCAGTTGAAGAACTAAATAAAACATGGCAAACACAACCAGCACTACTTGCTTCATCTGTTGCAATATTTAGAGTCTGGCAAAGTGTTAATGGTACTCAACCCGATTTTATGGCAGGTCATAGTTTAGGCGAATATTCTGCTTTAGTTTGTGCAGGTGTGATTGATTTTAAAGAGGCGATTAAATTAGTCGAATTACGCGGAAAATTAATGCAAGAAGCCGTGCCAAGTGGCACAGGTGCAATGTATGCTATTATTGGATTAGATAACGAATCAATTAGCAAAGCATGTGAACAAGCGGCTCAAGGGCAGATTGTTGCGCCAGTGAATTTTAATTCACCTGGCCAAGTAGTTATTGCTGGTAATAAGGAAGCTGTTGAACGTGCAGGCTCACGATGTAAAGATGCGGGTGCTAAGCGTGCATTATCGCTTGCTGTAAGCGTGCCATCACATTGTGCGTTAATGAAGCCAGCAGCTGACAAATTAGCCACTACATTAAATGATATTGAATTTAACACACCAAAGTTTGCTGTTATCAATAATGTTGATGTTAAAGTTGAAACATCTGCAGAAAAAATTAAAACTGCATTAATTGCTCAGCTTTACAGCCCTGTACGTTGGACTGAAACTGTTGAGTATATGGCAAAACAAGATGTAAAACTTTTAGTTGAAATGGGGCCAGGGAAAGTATTAACTGGATTAACTAAACGTATTGTTGATACACTTTCTGGTCTTGTGGTTAATGATAAAGTATCATTAGAAACGGCATTAGAAAACACAAAGTAAAATGGTAAAAGAGGTGGTTATGAACCTATCAGGAAAAATTGCTTTAGTTACGGGCGCAAGTCGTGGAATTGGTAAAGCAATTGCAGAAAAATTAGTCGCTTGTGGCGCAACTGTTATTGGTACGGCAACAACAGAAAAAGGTGCTGAAGCTATTAGCCATTACTTAGGATCAAATGGTAAAGGTTTTGCTTTAAATGTGACTGATGAGACATCAATTGAGTCGGTTATGGGTGCAATTAAGGCTCAATTTGGTGATATTGATATTTTGGTTAATAACGCAGGTATTACTCGTGACAATTTATTAATGCGAATGAAAGAAGACGAATGGCAAGATATTTTGGATACAAATTTAACATCTGTTTTTCGCTTATCTAAAGCATTATTGCGCACAATGATGAAAAAACGCTATGGAAGAATTGTAACCATTGGCTCAGTAGTAGGCACAATGGGAAATGCTGGCCAAGCTAACTATGCGGCAGCTAAAGCTGGATTAATTGGTTTTAGTAAATCGTTAGCACGTGAAGTTGCATCACGAGGTATTACTGTTAACGTGGTTGCACCTGGTTTTATTGCAACTGATATGACGGATGCATTAACTGATGAACAAAAATCTTTAACATTAGCACAAGTTCCTGCTGGAAGATTAGGTGAACCAGCAGAAATAGCTAATGCAGTAGCATTTTTAGTATCAGATGAAGCATCTTATATTACTGGTGAAACTTTACATGTCAATGGTGGCATGTATATGGTGTAATTGGTTAGAATAGTGTAAAATGAGCCATTATTTTAACGTTTTGAACAAAAACTAAGCAATTGGGTTGGAAAATGATTGGCATCTTTTTCAACATTTTATAAAATTACTTTCACCGCCACTTTCGGCGATTTTTATAGGAAAAAAAAGAGTATGAGCACTATTGAAGAGCGAGTTAAGAAAATTATTGTTGAGCAACTTGGTGTAAAAGAGGAAGAAGTTAAAAACGAATCTTCTTTCATTGAAGATCTTGGCGCTGACTCTCTTGACACAGTTGAATTAGTTATGGCTTTAGAAGAAGAATTTGATACTGAAATTCCTGATGAAGAAGCTGAAAAAATTACAACTGTTCAATCTGCAATTGATTATATTACTGCAAATCAATAAGGTTAGTAGAGTTTTCATGATAGGCGGTCAAATGATCGCCTAGTTCGTATTTATATCTTTAATTATTAAATTAAAGATAACTTGGTATAAATCTGTAGAAAACTCAAAATAAAATTTTTTCAATGATTCAAATTTCATTTCAAACCTTTCCTGGAGGGCAATGTGTCTAAACGCAGAGTTGTTGTAACTGGAATGGGCATGATATCTCCTGTAGGTAATACAGTTGAATCCACTTGGCAAGCTTTATTAGCTGGGCAAAGTGGTGTTGGACTCATAGAACACTTTGATACAGCCCCTTTCGCAACGCGCTTCGCCGCGGTGGTTAAAAACTTTAATGGTGAAGATTATAATATTTCACGCAAAGATGCACGTAAAATGGATTATTTTATCCAATATGGTGTTGCTGCGGGTATGCAGGCAATGCAAGATGCTGGCATTGAAATCACGAATGAAAACGCAGAACGAATCGGTTGTGCTATAGGTTCTGGTATTGGTGGACTTGGGTTGATTGAAGAAAACCACAGTGCATTAGTAAATGGTGGACCACGCAAAATTAGCCCGTTTTTTGTACCATCAACAATTGTTAATATGATTGCGGGTCATTTATCTATTATTTATGGATTAAAAGGACCGAGTATTACTATTGCAACAGCTTGTTCTTCAGGTGTTCATAATATTGGTCATGCAGCACGCATGATTGCTTATGGTGATGCTGATGCGATGTTAGCTGGTGGTGGCGAAAAAGCGAGTACTCCATTGGGTATTGGTGGTTTTGGTGCAGCTCGTGCTTTATCAACTAACAACGACAATCCTAAAGCAGCAAGCCGACCTTGGGATAAAGATCGTGATGGTTTTGTGTTGGGTGATGGTGCAGGAATTATGTTCTTAGAAGAATATGAACATGCCAAAAAACGTGGAGCTAAGATTTACGCTGAACTAGTTGGATTTGGTATGAGTGGTGATGCTTATCATATGACTTCGCCTCCAGCCGGTGGTAGTGGTGCGGCCTTAGCAATGAAATGTGCGCTACGCGATGCAGGTATTACTCCAGAACAAGTTGGTTATATTAATGCTCATGGTACATCGACCCCTGCTGGTGATAAAGCTGAAACTCAAGCGGTAAAAAGTATTTTTAAAGAAAATGCTAGTAAAGTGATGGTAAGTTCAACCAAATCTATGATAGGGCATTTATTAGGTGCTGCTGGTGCGGTTGAATCAATTTTTACTGTCTTAGCATTGCGTGATCAAGCTGTTCCGCCGACAATTAATCTTGATAATCCTGATGAAGACTGTGATCTTGATTATGTTCCTCATACAGCGCGTCAGGTTAAGAATTTAGAATATGCACTTTGTAACTCTTTTGGTTTTGGCGGAACCAATGGTTCGGTACTATTTAAAAAAATATAATTTTAAATTATTATCCCATCACTAAAAGTGGTGGGAATTATTTATCTCTTATTCATCTCTTATTTATGTATTGTTAATAATAATTCATTTTATTAAATAAAAATGTGGCATATTCCTCATTTTTTCAACATTATATTTGGTAAATTGGATGTTAAAGCATATTTTATATTTATATCCATACCAACAAATATTTTTTCTCCTTAATTGAAGACGATATGTTTAGTGTATGCTCAAGTTTTATTTTCACATTTTAGGAGCTACAATTATGATAACTACTGCAGTTTTTCCCAACCGTTATATTCAAGGTTTCAAAGCAATTGAAAATTGTTTAGGGCAAGAGTTAGTAAGACTTGGCAAAAAAGCTCTACTGCTTGAAAGTCCATCCGCACATAAAAATCTATCCGGTGCAATTGATACATCATTAAAAGGTAATATTGAATTTATTGTTGATATTTTTAATCGTGAATGTAGTGATGAAGAGATAGCCAGAATTATTCAGATAGTAAAAATAGAACATATTGATATTATTGTTGGTATTGGTGGTGGAAAGACCATTGATACAGCCAAGGCTGTTGCTGGCACACTGAATTTTCCTTGTGTGGTTGTGCCAACACTAGCGTCAACTGATGCACCTTGTAGTGCATTATCGGTTATTTATACACCAACTGGTGAGTTTGAACGCTACTTTTTATTGTCACGCAATCCTGATCTTGTTTTAGTTGATTCTGATGTTGTTGCTAAAGCGCCAGTACGATTTTTAGTTGCTGGAATGGGTGATGCTTTAGCAACTTGGTTTGAAGCAGAAGATTGTCGCCAATCTAGAGCTGGCAATATGACAGGACGTCCTGGACCGATTTCAGCATTTGCATTGGCGAGATTTTGTTTTGATGTATTACTAAAATATGGTGTGCAAGCTAAAAAGGCGTGTGAGCAAAAAATCGTTACTCCTGCACTGGAACATGTGATTGAAGCTAATACTCTTCTTTCTGGGCTTGGTTTTGAAAGTGGCGGGTTGTCTGCTGCCCATGCCATTCATAATGGCTTTACTGTATTAGAAGCAACACATGATTATTGGCATGGAGAAAAAGTAGCAATAGGTACTTTGGCAATGTTAATGTTAATCGATAGTGATCCAGATATGATTGAAACTGTATATAATTTCTGTGAATCTGTCGGTTTACCAACCACGCTGGCTGAAATTGGCTTAGCTAATGTCAGTGATAAAGACTTGATGAAAGTCGCTATATTAGCATGTGCTGAGAACGAGTCAATTCACAACTCTTTAGCCGAAATAAACCCAAATACAGTTTTTGCCGCTATCAAAGCGGCAAATGCAGAGGGATTACGTCGTAAATAGTTTTGCGCTTTTTAGATTAATAGTGCTAACTTTAAATTCACTCTTGTTGGTTGTTTACATCGAGAGTTTTACTTTTCTTACATTTTATTGTAAGTTCGTATATGTAAAGAGAATAAGAATATTCTTCTTGCCTGTGTTATAATTCAAAGCTAATTTTATCGCTTCATTTCTGGTAATTATGGCAGAACCAAAATTTATTCATCTTCATTTGCATAGTGATTTCTCTATGATTGATGGAATTGCTAAGGTAGGTGCATTAGTAAATGAAATGAGCAAGTTGCAGATGCCTGCATTTGCAATCACTGATTTTACTAATCTTTGTGGACTGGTTAAGTTTTACGGCTCAGCAATGTCAAAAGGTATTAAACCTATCATTGGTGCAGATCTCGCTATTAGAAGTTCTCAATTGCCTGATGATATTTATCATCTAACTCTGTTAGCAGCTAATAATCAGGGATATCAAAATCTTACTTTATTGATTTCTAAAGCCTATCAACGAGGATACATTGGAGATTTGCCTGTTGTTGATAATGAGTGGTTAATTGAGCATCGAGAAGGGTTAATTGTATTAGCTGGGCGAGAAAGTGATATTGGTATCGGTATTGTTCGCAATAATCAAACTATTATTGAGCATGCTATTAATTTTTACTTTGAAAATTTTAATGAGCATTTTTATTTTGAACTAGTACGGACTAAACGAACCAACGAAGAGCTTTTTATTCATAGTGCAGTAAAATTGGCTGAACAGTATCTGTTACCCGTGGTTGCTTCTAATGATGTTCGCTTTTTAAAATCTTCAGATTTTGAGGCTCACGAAATTCGTGTTGCTATTCATGATGGAAATACACTAGAAGATCCTTCCAGACCTAAAAATTACTCAACAGAGCAATATTTACGATCTGAACAGGAAATGTGTGAACTATTCTCTGATATACCAGAAGCGCTTGAAAATAGTGTTGAAATAGCAAAACGCTGTAATGTAACCATCCGGTTAGGTGAATATTTTTTACCTAAATTTCCTACTGGTGATATGTCGACCGAAGATTTCTTGGTGCATAAATCGCGTGAAGGTTTAGAAGAAAGACTTGAGTTTTTATTTCCTGATCCAGAAGTTAGAAAGCAAAGAAGATCTGAATACGATAAGCGTTTAGAAACAGAATTAACGGTTATTAATCAGATGGGTTTTCCTGGATACTTTCTAATTGTTATGGAATTTATTCAATGGTCGAAAGATAATGATATTCCTGTGGGACCAGGGCGTGGTTCAGGCGCGGGTTCACTAGTTGCGTATGCTTTAAAAATTACCGATTTAGACCCACTGGCGTTTGACTTACTTTTTGAACGATTTTTGAATCCGGAACGTGTTTCAATGCCTGATTTTGATGTCGACTTTTGTATGGAAAAGCGAGATCTAGTAATTGATCACGTTGCTGATATGTATGGTCGTGATGCGGTCTCTCAAATTATTACTTTTGGAACTATGGCGGCTAAAGCGGTAATCAGAGATGTTGGCCGAGTACTTGGACATCCTTATGGTTTTGTTGATAGAATTTCCAAATTAATTCCATTAGATCCAGGAATGACATTGGCTAAAGCTTTTGAAGTTGAACCTCAACTTCAGGAGTTATACGATAATAATGAAGAAATTAAATCATTAATTGATATCGCACGTCAATTAGAAGGCGTAACTAGAAATGCAGGTAAGCATGCTGGGGGGGTTGTCATTTCCCCAACTAAGATTACAGATTTTTCGCCAATTTATTGTGATCCAGAAGGAAATCACCCAGTAACCCAGTTTGATAAAAATGATGTTGAATATGCAGGTCTTGTTAAATTTGACTTTTTAGGACTAAGAACATTAACCATTATTGATTGGGCAATCAAAATGATTAATGAACGTCAGTTAAGAGATGGTAATAAACCAGTCGATATTACTCGAATTCCTCTTGATGATCAGCCGTCATTTGATTTGTTATTGAAAGCTGAAACAACAGCTGTGTTCCAACTTGAATCTCGAGGTATGAAAGACTTAATAAGGCGATTAAAACCTGACTGTTTTGAGGATATGATCGCTTTAGTTGCTTTATTTAGACCAGGTCCGTTACAATCAGGCATGGTAGACAACTTTATTGACCGTAAACATGGCAGAGAAGAAGTGTCCTATCCTGATATAAAATATCAACATGAATCATTAAAACCTATCTTAGAACCAACATACGGTATTATTTTGTACCAAGAACAAGTTATGCAAATTGCTCAGACTTTGTCCGGTTATACCTTAGGTGGTGCGGATTTATTACGCCGAGCTATGGGGAAGAAAAAACCTGAGGAAATGGCAAAGCAACGCTTTGTCTTTAAAGGAGGTGCCGAAAAGCAAGGTATCGATGGTGAGCTTTCCATGCGCATATTTGATTTAGTGGAAAAATTTGCCGGTTATGGTTTTAATAAATCCCATTCAGCAGCTTATGCGCTTGTTTCTTATCAAACATTATGGTTAAAAACTCACTATCCAGCAGAATTTATGGCTGCAGTTATGACTGCCGACATGGATAATACTGATAAAATTGTCGGTTTAGTTGATGAATGCTTACGGATGGGATTAAAGGTTAACCCTCCAGATATTAATAGTGGCCTTTATCACTTTCATGTGAATGATAAAGGTGAGATTGTTTACGGGATTGGGGCTATAAAGGGTGTCGGTGAAGGGCCTATTGAGGCAATTGTTGAAGCACGTAATAGTGGTGGATATTTTAAAAATATATTTGAACTTTGTGCTCGAACAGATATGAAAAAGATCAACCGCCGTGTACTTGAAAAACTTACTATGGCAGGGGCATTTGATAAATTAGGTCCTCATAGAGCGGCTATTTTGCATAGTATCAATGACGCAATGCAGGCAGCAGATCAATATGCAAAAGCTCAAAATATTGGTCAAGAAGATATGTTTGGAGTCTTAGCGGAAGAACCTGAGCAAGTTGAGCATGCTTATGCTGCGGTACCTGAATTACCCGATCAAGTTTTACTTGATGGCGAGCGTGAAGCTTTAGGACTTTATTTAACAGGGCATCCTGTAACGCAATATTTAAAAGAATTAAATCGTTATACAGGTGGATTACGAATTAGTGAAGCATCTCCGACAGGTTGGGGAAAAACAGCCACTTTTGCTGGTATTGTTACTGATGCTAGGACTCGAATTACTAAAAAAGGTAAAAAAATTGGTTTGTTTACTTTGGATGATCGTTCTGGCCGTATTGATGGTATGCTTTTTGCGGAATCATTGGAAAGTTTTGGACATTTACTCGTAAAAGATAAGATCTTAATTGTTACAGGCCAAGTTAGTAATGATGATTTTAATGGTGGTTTTAAAATGTCAGTGCGGGATATTGTTGCTCTAAAAGATGCCCGAGCTAAATATGTAAAAGGACTGTCCATTACATTAACTGAAAGTGAAGCAAATCAAGCGATATTGCAGCGTTTACAACAACTTTTAGAACCTTATCGCCATGGTAGTGTGCCTGTCAACTTATATTATCACCGAGATGATTCGGTTGTTATGATTCAATTCGGCACGACATGGAGAGTTATTCCAGAGGACGCTCTGATTGTTGAATTAAAGACACTTATTGGCATTGATCGTATTGAATTTGAGTTTGAATAAGAAAATAAACTTATTAATAGTAGTATAGTTGATTAATTGAATTTATTAAATAAATGATGTTACTTTAATTATATGTAAGTGGTATAAAATTTGGGATAGTTGAAGTCTAATAATATAAATTTAAGTGACTTTAATGAGCATTACATAGTAGAATTGGATTAGTTTTATTTTAAGAATTAGCTAGTATACTGTATTAGATGTGTATTTTTTAAAATACCAAATAAATTAAGAGGCAATTACAAGCGTTATGAACAATTTTTTGGAATTTGAAAAGCCAATAGCGGAATTAGAAGCAAAAATTAATTCCTTAAAGAATATTGATTCGCAACAAGTTGAATTAGATATTAATTTAGATAAAGAGATTAAGCAATTACATAAAAAAAGCCGTGAATTAACAAAAAAAATATTTGCTAATTTAACACCTTGGGAAATTGCGCAACTTGCAAGACATCCAAATCGTCCTTATACATTGGATTATCTGAAAGAAATTTTTACTGATTTTGATGAATTAGCTGGTGATAGGGCTTATGCTGATGACAAAGCAATTGTTGGTGGAATAGCTCGTATTGATGGAAGATCTGTGGTGGTTATTGGGCATCAAAAAGGTCGAGAAACAAAACAGAAAATTTACCGAAATTTTGGTATGCCTGCTCCAGAAGGGTATCGAAAAGCTTTACGATTAATGCAATTAGCGGAGCGTTTTAAATTACCAATTATTACTTTTATTGATACTCCAGGCGCTTATCCTGGTATTGGTGCCGAAGAGCGAGGTCAAGCAGAAGCTATTGCTCGTAATTTAAGAGAAATGTCACGTCTTAAAGTACCAACTATTTGTACAGTAATTGGAGAGGGAGGCTCTGGGGGCGCTCTTGCTATTGGGGTTGCCGATAAAGTTAATATGCTTCAATATAGTACTTACTCTGTTATATCGCCAGAAGGTTGTGCTTCGATTTTATGGAAAAGTGCTGATAAAGCACCAGTTGCAGCTGAAGCTATGAATATGACTGCAGATAAATTACTAAAATTGAATCTTATTGATTCAATTATACCTGAGCCACTGGGCGGTGCCCACCGTGATTATGCTGTTGTATCTAATTCACTCAAAATACAGTTACTTAGTGATCTTGATGAACTTGAAAGTATGGACTTATCTGTATTACTAGAAAGAAGATATCAACGCTTGATGAACTATGGCTACGTAAGGTAATTTGGAATATTGTAATGAAAAAATCGACAGGTTTACTACGTATCCTTAAGGCAGCAAAATATTCTTTAAAAGGTTTGAAATCAGCTATCAAATATGAAGCCGCATTTCGCCAAGAATTAATTCTATTAATTGTGGCTTATATTATTGTAATGCTAGTCGATTTTTCTATTTATGAACGTATTTTATTACTTGGTTCAATTGGAGTTGTGATGATTACTGAGTTAATAAATAGTGCAATAGAGTGTGTAGTTGATCGGATTGGTTCTGAAAGGCATGATTTATCTGGCCGAGCAAAGGATTATGGCTCGGCTGCTGTATTTTTGTCGTTATTATTGACTATTATCTTGTGGATTTATCTATTTTCTTGTCACTTTTCATCATAATTTTTTATTTGAACGTAGGTTTTCCGGAAAGTTTTTGACAATAATTTAATTACCTAAAAACTATTCAGAAACTAGTTCTCTAATGATGAAATTTCCTGTTTGTTCAACGTTTAAAGTTGTTTTTAGCCATGGCAAAATTGTATGCATTTGTTCGTGTAATTTCCATGGAGGATTAATTACTATCATTCCTGATGCTGTCATGCCTTTTTGGTCATTATCAGGCTTTATTGCCAGCTCAAATTGTGAAATTCGTTTTATGCCTAAATTAATAATATTATCAATCATTTTTTGAGTTTGTGTACGAGATACCACAGGATACCAAATTAAGTAAACACCTGTTGCAAAACGTTTATATGCTTCAAATAATGCTGCAGGGATTTTTTGATAATCGTCTTTAATTTCATAAGAAGGATCAATCAATATTATTCCACGACGAGATAGTGGAGGTAACTTTGATTTTAATTGGGAAAATCCATCTTCACGTAAAACTTTTGTTCGTTTATCTTTACTAAATTCTTGTTTTAATAAAGGGTAATCAGTTGGGTGTAACTCTGTAAGGTTGAGCTTGTCTTGTTCACGTAATAATTGCTTGGCAATTAATGGTGAACCTGGATAATATTTTATTTCCTCAAAAGGATTATAGCGTCTTAGTACCGATATATATGTATTAAGCAATTCAGGAATATTAGATTGTTGCCATAGTAAATTAATTCCTGATAAATATTCACCCGTTTTTTCTGCATGCTCACTTCTTAATAGATATCGTCCAGCCCCCGAGTGTGTATCTAAATATAAAAAAGGCTTTTCTTTTTCCTTTAATGATTCAATACATAACGTTAAAACTATATGTTTTAATACATCTGCATGATTTCCTGCATGGTAACTGTGGCGGTAGCTTAGCATAGGGAATCTACTCTCTTTTTTTCATTTTTTTGCATATAAAAGGTTATTAAGGATAAACAAAGAAGACAAGGGATTTCCATTAATTCTTCAATGAGATCTTTTCGCTCTTTTGTTATAACTAGAAATTCATGTCCAATACGGCGATGTTCTGCAATATCAGCTATACCTAAGAATAAAAAAGCAAAGAATATATGCCAAACTGGTATTTTTTCGTATTTGTAGCGACGAGCAATTTCTCGGCGAATCGTGGGTAAAAATATACTTAGTATTGGGATCGCTATTAATATACTAGCAATGATTTTATAATAGAAACGAGGTACCTCAGGGAAAAAGTCTCTTCCCCAACTAATTCCTCGACCAAAAAGCATAAACCACCAGAAAATTGTCCAAACCCAAAATCTATAAAGCTCAGAATGTTCAGATACTCGTTTTGCATAATAATAGGTATAACAGCACATAAATAATAAGAAGAGAGATTGAATATGTTCAATCACTACAACCGTCATTCCATTGTATAAAGGTATAAACCAATTTCCCGTAATATAAAGGATAATGCCAAGAGTGATAATTAATAACGAACTTTTGTAAAAATGAAAATCTAATTTACACATACAATATCTTATTATTAAAAAGCGCTTTTAAGTTTCAGTATAGTACCGCATTTACGACATAAATAACTAGTTTTATTCTTTTGAATTTTGTTGTGTCTTATCGAAGTTAAGTGATGTTGTTGACAATTGCAGTAGTATAAATAAGTATTGTGTTGAATGGAAAAACGGTGAGTTGTCACAGGGCTTTTTTCTAATATTTCTGACATAATATATTGCCATTCTTTGCCATGTGGTTTTACTTTGCCAAACTTTTTAAACACAATAAGATGAGCTAATTCGTGAGGCACAACTTCCTCAATAAATTGAGTACCATTATCTAGCAACATAATCGAATTAAGTTGAATTTCCCAACGTGTTAAAAAGGCACTACCAGCAATACTGCCTTTGGGTTTATAAATGATCTTAGGTTCTTTATATTGAGAATGTAGACGTTGATTGGCTTGCATTAAGTGAGTTCTTAAACAAGCCATAGTTTGATTATGTAAATAAATTGGTATGCGTTTATAGTCCTGCTGCATCACGTAGTAGTGCCGCTTTATCAGTTTTTTCCCAAGGGAATATATCTCGACCAAAATGACCGTAACTTGCAGTTTGTTGATAGATCGGTTGAATTAGATCAAGCATTTGGATCAATCCATAAGGCCTTAAATCAAAGAATTCTTTAATAAGCGATACAATTTTATCGTGATGGATTTTTTCTGTGCCGAAAGTATTGACATAGATTGATGTAGGATTGGCAATACCAATTGCATAAGATATTTGTAATTCACATCTGTCAGCAAGTCCTGCAGCAACAATATTCTTTGCAACATAGCGTGCGGCATAAGCTGCTGAGCGGTCAACTTTTGAAGGATCTTTTCCAGAAAAGGCTCCACCACCATGATGAGCTGCTCCACCGTACGTATCGACAATGATTTTTCGTCCAGTTAGTCCACAGTCTCCCATAGGGCCACCAATAACAAAACGCCCAGTAGGATTAATAAAGTATTTTGTCCTAGATGTTAACCATTCGGCTGGTAATGTTGGTTTAATGATTTCTTCCATGACAGCTTCATGTAATGCTTTTTGCTCAATACCTTCTGAATGCTGAGTTGATAAAACGATTGTATCAATACCTTTTATCTGACCGTCTTGGTAAATTAATGTGACTTGGCTTTTTGCATCAGGTCTTAACCAAGGAAGTGTACCATTTTTTCTAACTTCTGCTTGGCGGCACATTAAGTCATGAGCATAGCTTATAGCAGCAGGCATTAGATTTAGCATTTCATTTGTAGCATAACCAAACATAATACCTTGGTCACCAGCACCTTGCTCTAGAGGATCGTTTCGATCAACTCCTTGATTGATATCCGGAGATTGTTTACCAATAGCATTAAGCACAGCACATGAATTTGCGTCAAATCCCATTTCTGAACTGGTATATCCAATATCATTAATTGTTTTTCGAGTTAATTCTTCGATGTCTACCCAAGCTGAAGTAGTGATTTCACCACCCACTAAAGCCATACCTGTTTTTACATATGTTTCGCAAGCAACACGTGCTTTTGGATCTTGTTTTAAAATTGCATCAAGTACAGCATCAGATATCTGATCGGCAATTTTATCTGGATGACCTTCTGAAACAGATTCGGAAGTAAATAGAAATTCTGACATAGAATACCTTCTTGACTTAATTTTTGTATAAGTATATCTAGTTATTTTAGCAGTTTTACCGTCTAGACGTCTAGTCCATATTTTATGGAACTAAATGCAACATTAGCTTAGGTAAAATACTTGCATTAATTTTTAATCGATTTACGATATGACGCGTTTCTAATTTATTACTTAATGTCTTATAGCTAAAATGAATATCGTAAAACAATCGCCTTCAGTGTTAGTATTTGATTCAGGTATTGGTGGTCTATCTATTTATAATGAAATTTACAATAAAATACCTAATGCACACTATATCTATGTATTCGATAATGAGATGTTCCCTTATGGAGATAAATCATCAGAGTTTTTAATTAATAGAGTGAACTCTGTCATTGAGGCTGTTACTAAATTTTATCCAATTGATTTAGCAGTTATTGCTTGCAATACAGCTAGTACTATTTGTTTGCCTAGTTTGCGTGCTAAATTTTCTTTTCCTATTATTGGTGTTGTACCAGCGATTAAACCAGCTAGCTTACTTACTAAAAATAAATGTATAGGATTATTAGCTACAAAAGCAACAGTTGAAAGAACTTATATAGCCGATTTAATAAAGCAATTTGCCTCGCACTGTACTGTTAAATTGTTAGGTTTATCTGAATTAGCACTCATAGCCGAAAATAAATTACAAGGTATTAGTGTAGATATGAAACAGTTAAAAGAACTAATGCAACCTTGGCTTGGACTACAAATAATCCCCGACACAATAGTGCTAGGTTGTACGCATTATCCTTTTATTAAAACAGAATTACAGACGCTTTTTCCTCAGGTGAGCCTAATAGATTCAGGTTATGCGATTGCAACAAGGGTCTGTAATTTACTAAATGATAAATATAATCTGGACCAAATAATTCCTTCTGCGTCCGAAAATATTGTATTAAGTACAGTTTATACTCAGTCTATAGAAAAGTTGATTAAAAAATTATCTGATTATAATCTTAATAAATATCATGACATTAAAGTTCATGGGGGTTAAAACTTGCGCGACTAGATAACTATTTTATCTTTTTTGCTTGCACAAAAATTTTAAGCCCCTATAATGCGCATCCACTGACACGCAGTCAGCGACAAGCAGGCGGAGAGTTGGTGGTAAAGTGAGATCAAAAAAATTTAAAAAAGATCTTGACGAATAAAAAGGTGTAGCGTAGTATACGCAACCCTTGAGACAGAGAACTAAGTCAACGAAAAGTTGATGAGGAATATAAGCTGTCAGCTCTTTAAAAAGAAGAAACAGACAATCTGTGTGGGCACTTGCGAGACAAAAGATTAAAGTCTACGGACTAAAAAATTAAGTCTTGATAAGTGACACTGAAGATTCATTTGAATATGTCAGAGACAGTTATTGAGCATCAAACTTTAAATTGAAGAGTTTGATCATGGCTCAGATTGAACGCTGGCGGCAGGCTTAACACATGCAAGTCGAACGGTAACATGAGTGCTTGCACTTGATGACGAGTGGCGGACGGGTGAGTAAGGTATGGGGATCTGCCGAATGGAGGGGGACAACAGTTGGAAACGACTGCTAATACCGCATAAAGTTGAGAGACCAAAGCGTGGGACCTACGGGCCATGCGCCATTTGATGAACCCATATGGGATTAGCTAGTTGGTGGGGTAAAGGCTCACCAAGGCGACGATCTCTAGCTGGTCTGAGAGGATGACCAGCCACACTGGAACTGAGACACGGTCCAGACTCCTACGGGAGGCAGCAGTGGGGAATATTGCACAATGGGGGGAACCCTGATGCAGCCATGCCGCGTGTATGAAGAAGGCCTTCGGGTTGTAAAGTACTTTCGGTGATGAGGAAGGTGATGTATCTAACAGGTGCATTAATTGACGTTAATCACAGAAGAAGCACCGGCTAACTCCGTGCCAGCAGCCGCGGTAATACGGAGGGTGCGAGCGTTAATCGGAATGACTGGGCGTAAAGGGCATGTAGGCGGATAATTAAGTTAGGTGTGAAAGCCCTGGGCTCAACCTAGGAATTGCACTTAAAACTGGTTAACTAGAGTATTGTAGAGGAAGGTAGAATTCCACGTGTAGCGGTGAAATGCGTAGAGATGTGGAGGAATACCGGTGGCGAAGGC